>MGTO01000039.1:25853-29128 GCA_001799485.1 Desulfuromonadales bacterium GWC2_61_20
GGATAGCCAGGCAGAGGCGGACACCAAGCATGACGACGCCGTCGCCGCCGATGACGACGAAGATCAGGGTGTCCTCGACCACGGCATGGCAGGTGGCGAGGAAGAGCCCCATGAGAAAGAGTTCGCGGCGGGGGATCTGTTTTTCCTGGGCGACGCGAATGATGATGCCGGCGCCGTAGGCGATGCCGAGAAAGATGCCGGTAAAGAGGGGGACCGCCGCTGCGCGACTGAGCCCCATGCCGCGCATGAGGGGGTCGACGGCACGGCCGGCGCGGCGGAAGAAGGGATGATAGCGCAGCACTTCGAAGAGGGTGACCAGAGGGACGATGATCAGCACCAATTTGAGGGCGAGCTTGCCGGCGCCGAGGAGGGCGGCGGGGACGGCGGCGATCAGCCCAGCGGTCAGCCCGTCCATAGGCGATGCACCCCTTCCAGCAGCAAGCCGGTGGCGGCGGCGAGAAGGAGCCGGCACAGGGTGAGGACGCCGCCGCGGGTGCCGGTGCTGCCGAGGACACCGCCTTCGACGAGGAGGTTGTGCGCGATCCCCATCATCAGGCCGCACTGGGTCACCTGCCAGGGGGAGAGGTCGAGGGGGGCCATGACGGCGATGGCAGCGTAGAGGTTAAGGAGGAAGGCGGCGATAAAGGCGAAGGCGGCTTCGCCGGGGAGGCCGAACCAGCCCATCAGAGGGGCAAAGAGAGCGCCGAGAACGTCGATGGCCGGAGTCTGTTTGAGGAGATCGACGGCGATGTAGAGGGGGACGACGAATTTGAGGAGTTTGAGGGTCGTCTGCCAGCCGCCGCTCAGGCCGGTGCGCAGGCGGGCGGAGAGGGAGGGGATACTCTCTTCCATGCCGCCGCGCCCTTACTGCCGCGTCATCAGCATCATCCAGACACCGATGAGGCCGAAGAGGAGGTTGGGCGCCCAGGCCGCCACCAGCGGCGGCAGGACGCCGGAATAACCGAGGGCGATGAGGATCCCCTGGAGGATGTGATAGGTGATGCCGATGGCGACGCTGATGGCGATGCCGAGGGCGAGATTGGAGCCGCGCCCGCGCTGCAGGGCGAAGGGGATACCGAGGAACGCCATGATGAAACTGGCGAAGGGGGTGGCGGTGCGGCCGTGGAGATCGACCAGGTAGCGGGTCGGGTCATAGCCCTCGGCCTTGACCCGATGGGCGAGGGAGCGCAACTGGCTGATGCCGATCTCTTCGTTGCTTTCGGTGGTGGTGCGGAAGTCGGCCGGGGTCTTGTCGATGACTAACGGCAAGGTGGCGGGGTGTTCTACCCAGGAGACTTCGCCGGTGAGGGCATCGAAGTGGTGGACGGTGACGCCGTTCATGTTCCACCCCCCGGCGGCGAAGGTCGCCCGTTCGCCGTCGGTGCGGGTCACCAACTGGGCATTGCTGTCGAGTTTATACAGGGTGAGGCCTTGCAGGGCATCCTGTTCCGGCAACGCCAGGCGAATGTTGACGATGGTCCCCTGCTCGCGAAACCAGAGGCGGTCGAGTTTGGCCGCCTGGGTCGCTTTGCCGAGGAGCTCCCCCTGCAGCAGGCGGTTGCTCTCGCGTACGCTCACCGGCACCAGATACTCGTTGGCGGCGAGGACGAGGAGGGAGAGGGCGAAGCAAAGGGAGAGGAGGGGGAGGGTGATGCGCAGCAGGCTGACGCCGCCGGCACGCATGGCGGTGAGCTCGCTGGTGCGGGAGAAGCCGCCCAGGGTCATGAAGACTGCCAGCAGGACCGCCAGCGGCACGACCTGGCAGACGATGAGGGGGGTCTTGCTGGCGAAGTAGGCGAGATAAAGGGTGACGGAGGCCTGATGTTCGATGAAATCGTCGACCTTCTCGAAAAAGTCGATGAGGAGATAAATCCCGACGAAGGCCGAGAGGGCCAGGGTAAAGAGGCGCAGAAAGGCCGCAAGGAGGTAGCGATTGAGGATGGTCATTGCGGCGGTCTCGGGGCGCGGCGCAGCCACCGGCGCCAGTCGGGGAGAGGAGGGAGGGGCAAGGGCCGTTCCTGGGCGGAAAAGCGCAGCAGGGTCAGGCCGCCCATGAGGAAGAGGAGATTCGGCAGCCATAAGAGTATGACGGGAAAGTGGCTCTCGACCACCAGGGTCTTGGCGAAGGAGAGGAGGACGTAGTAGACGAGAAAGACCCCGAGGGCCAGGGAAAAACCGCTGCCGCGGCCGCTGCGGTGGGAGCTGATACCGAGGGGGACGGCGACCAGGGCGAAGAGGAGGGGCGCCAGGGCGAGGATGCAGCGTTTGTTCAGCTCGACCGTGGCGGAGGTGCGGCGGGCGGCCTCGGGCGCGGTGCGGCGTGTCTCGAGGAGGGTGGTCAGGGGGAGCTCATTGTCCTTCTTGATTCGCTTCTGCCCCGAAGCGAGATTCTGGCCGATGTTGAGATTGATATCGTAACTGGAGAAGTCGATGACCTGATAGGCCCCCTCCTTCTTGCCGGTGAGGCGGCGGTGGATGGAGCCGTCTTCGAGGCGCAGGGTCAGGGTCAAGAGGACCGGGTCGGAGATGATCCGGCCGTTCTTGGCGAAGATGGCGGCCGGGGCATCGCCGGCCCGTTCGTCGGAGATGAAGACCCCCTTCATCTTGCCGCTGCGGTCCTCGATCTCGCTGGTGTAGAGGACCAGTCCATCAAAATCGTCGTTGAAGATGGTCGGCTTGAGCCCGACGCTGGCCCGGCTGGTGGCGATCTTGAAGACCTGGGTGCGAAAGGCGCTGTTCCCGGCCGGTTCGACGAAGAGGGTGAGGTAGCCGGTTGCCGCGGTGGCGAAAATGCCGAGAAGGAGGGCCGGTTTGGCCAAGGCGTAGAGATCGACCCCCGAGGCCTTGAAGGCGACGACCTCGCTCTCGCTGGAGAGGCGGCCGAAGCCGAGGAGGACGCCGAGGAGGAAGGCGAGGGGGATGGTGATGACGAGAAAGGCGGGGAGGAGATAGAGAAAGAGGCGGGCGATGTCGCCAAAGGGAATCCCCTTGTTGATCACCAGCTCGACCAGCTTGAGGCTGCGCCCCATGAGGAGGACGAAGGTGAAGACCACCAGTCCGAGGAGCATCGGGACGGTGATTTCCCTGAAGATATAGCGCTGGATGCGAAAGGCCGACATAGGCGCGCATATTAGTACAGGCAGGGGTGTTTGTAAACCGCCGTAATTTCGGGGACAGTATAGAATGGCGCTAGTTTAAGCCATCCCAGCATAATATCTGTTCCGGTGTGGAATCACCTTCATTTCGTGCCTCGGCGCGGTCATCAACTCGTAATT
>MGTO01000040.1:0-326 GCA_001799485.1 Desulfuromonadales bacterium GWC2_61_20
TGGGCGCGTTCCTCAACTTTCCGCACGTCGGCACCGAGGCGCACTTCGACTCGTGGGTCGACGCGGAAGCGGCCGAAAGCGACAGCGCGAGTGCAGGCGAGCCGAGGAGCTCCACGCGCCGTCTGCGCGCCGCGACCAACTACAACATGAAGCAGGTCTTCATCGCCGGCGAGGCGGTGCGGAACGCGGCTCTGAAGCCCGGCACGCCGCTCCTCGTCGTGGGAGATATCGCGGTCGCGGTGCTCGAGAAGGGGACCGCCGACTCGCTCTTCCTCGAGGAAGTGCCGGACGTCGGCTACGAGAACATCGGCGGCCTCGACGACCAG
>MGTO01000040.1:489-10228 GCA_001799485.1 Desulfuromonadales bacterium GWC2_61_20
CCGAACGGCTCTATGATCTTCTATACGGCGGAGTAGAGTTCAATGTGCGATTCGAGGCTTTTGTGGAGTGTCTGGAAATTATCAATGCCGCAAAATGGCCCTTCGCCACTTATTTCCCATATTTAGCATTCCCTAACGAGCACATGTTTCTTAAACCTGAAATCACCAAGAACGCAACGGATCTGACCCATGCCGAGCTGAACTACCGCTCAGAACTTAACTGGCTCACCTACAAAAGCCTGCTGGAGTTTTCCACATACCTGAGAGACAAGTTGGAGCAGATGGAAATGAAACCGCGTGACATGATCGACGTTCAATCCTTTATGTGGTGTATTGCGCCAGGGAAGAACAACTAGCCATTGAAAATCATTTCTTGGAATATCGCCCATCGATCGCAGCTGTGGTGGAAACTTCTTGACGCAGATGCAGACATCGCGTTGCTCCAGGAAGCATGTGAACCTCCATCCGAGCTCGCGGTCCGTTTCGATATTGATGATGCGCCATGGAGAACAGCCGGCGCTGGGCTCAAACGTCACTGGCGTACGGTAGTTGTTGGTCTGAACCCCAGAATACGGCTGCATCGTGTTGCGACCCTTCCCCTCGCGGAGGCTGGCCCTGGCGATTTTGCTGTGTCACGGCCAGGCACCCTCGCTGTTGCCGAGGCAGAGAATTTGGACACGGGTGAACGTGTCACCGTAATTTCAATGTATGCTCCCTGGGATCGAACGCATGCATCCACAAACAGCCGGTGGATATTTGCCGATGCCTCTGTTCATCGTTTGATTTCGGATATTTCGGTTTTGATTGGTTCGCAGAATGGCCATCGAATTGTGGCGGCGGGCGATCTCAACATCTTGTACGGCTACGGTGAGAACGCCAGCTCTTACTGGGCAGAAAGATATCGAGTTATTTTTGAGCGTTTTTCCGCAGTTGGCTTGGAGTTCGTTGGCCCCCAATATCCCTTTGGCCGGCAGGCTGATCCTTGGCCAGAGGAGCTGCCTTTGGCAAGTTTGAATGTGCCGACCTTTTACACAAGTCGGCAATCACCGGCGACGGCAACGCGTCAGCTTGATTTTGTTTTCGCATCAGTCTGTATCGCGGGGCGCGTTAAGACAATGGCTCTGAATAAGGTAGAAGAGTGGGGAGATAGCGACCACTGCAAAATTGACATTGAACTGTAGCAAGCAGCCATCACTGTAAAGTTAAAGTAAAAAGGAGCCGCATTTATTTTCTGGCTCGCCAGCAATCAGGCTGTCCTGCCCAAACGCAGCGGGCCGGGGAGATTTTCCCGGCCCGTATTTTATCCGGCGAACAATCGCCACTTGTAACCTGTGACCTAACAAGCTACAATATCGGCATGATCAAGAGCTTCCGCCACAAGGGCGCCCAGATCTTCTTCGAAACCGGTTCCAAGGCGGGAATTCAGCCGAGTCACGCAACGCGTCTGCGCTTGCAGTTGACCCGACTCGACGATGCGATCTCTCCGCAGGACATGAACGCTCCCGGCTGGAAGTTGCACCCGTTGACCGGGCAACTGGCCGGGCACTGGTCGGTGACCGTCAACGGCAACTGGCGCCTGACCTTCAGATTCGAAGGGACAGACGCCGTTTTGGTCGATTATCAGGACTATCACTAGGAGCAAGACCATGACACGCATGCATGATCCGGCACATCCCGGCGAGGTGTTTCGCGAGTTTTTACCCGAAGAGATGACTGTCGGCGAGGTCGCCGCCCGCCTGGGGGTGTCGCGCCCGCACCTCTCGCGACTGCTCAACGGGCATACCGCCATGACCGCCGAGATGGCGATTCGGGTCGGCATGTTGACCGGCACCTCACCGGAATCGTGGCTGGCGAATCAGATGAAGTGGGAACTGGCGCAGGCGCTGCGCAAGGAACGCGCTGTCGTCGAACCGCTCACCTTGTCCAAGGCGTCGTGACAAAAGCAGATAGGATTTCAGTTCTCTTTCTTGCCATGCCCTTGCATTATTGATCGTGCGAGATAATCGCCTGCCGGTAGATCTGGCGAAACCAACGAGATAACCGCATGGCCATCCCTGCCAAACCGACCGAAACCTCCTCCAGCTACATCACCCCCGAAGGGGTCGAGACGCTGCGGGAAGAGCTGCGCTTTCTCTGGAAAGAGGAGCGTCCGCGGGTGACGCGGGCGGTGTCGGCGGCGGCGGCGGAAGGGGACCGCTCGGAGAATGCCGAGTACATCTACGGCAAGAAGCGCCTGCGCGAGATCGACCGCCGGGTGCGCTTTCTGGTCAAGCGCCTCGACTCCCTGACCGTGGTGGAGAATCGTCCCGACGAGATCCCCGAGAAAATTTTCTTCGGTGCCTGGGTGCGGCTGGAAAACCCCGATGGTGACGAGGTCGTCTACCGCCTCGTCGGCCCCGACGAGTTCGACCCAAAAAAAGGCTGGATCAGCATCGATTCCCCCATGGGGAAAGCCCTCCTCGGCAAGGCCGAAGGGGACGAAGTGCTGGTACGCCGGCCGGCCGGGAATGCCCTTTTCACCGTGCTGGCGATCAGCTATCAGCCGTTGACTGCGTAACGTGATCGTCCCCCCTTTGGCAAAGGGGGGCGGGGGGGATTTGATCTCGGTACGCCAAACAAATCCCCCTCTATCCCCCTTTGCTAAAGGGGGACTTAACCCCGAACCCGAGACAAATCACGCCATGCGTCGTTTCATCCTCTTTCTCTCCAGCAACGCCGGTCTTGGCTACGCCCCGGTCGCTTCCGGCACTTTCGGCACCCTCGCCGGGATTCCCGCCTTCTGGTTGCTGGCGCAGTTGCCGCCCTGGCTCTGGCTCCTAACCTGGGCGGCGCTCCTCTGCCTCTCCTTCTGGGTTTCCGCTGCCGCCGGGCAGATCTACGGAGTAGTCGACGACGGCCGCATCGTCATCGACGAACTGGTCGGCTATCTCGTCACCGTTGCCCTCCTCCCCTTTTCCTGGTGGGCGGCGGGGCTCGGTTTTCTCTACTTCCGCCTCTTCGACATCGTCAAGCCGCCGCCGGCGCGCTGGTTCGACCAGAAGCTAAAAAACGGCTATGGTGTCGTTCTCGACGACGTCGCCGCCGGGCTCTACGCCGCCCTGGCGCTGCGTCTGAGCCTATGGCTTTTCAACATCAACGGCTAACTTTCATCCAAAGGTTGGGTGCAGATGAAACGGGAAATCGCAGTACTGACCGTCGGCGACGAACTTCTCAACGGCGAGCGCGCCGATACCAACACCGCCGCTATCGCCCGCCGCCTCGCTCCCCACGGCCTGCGCCTGCGCGAGTCGCTGACCGTTGCCGACGTCGAGAGCGAGATCGAAGAGGCGCTGCTGGAACTGGCCGGGCGGCGCGACGTCGTTATCGTCACCGGCGGCCTCGGCGCCACCGTCGACGATCTGACCGCCCGCGTCGCCGCCCGCGCCTTCAAGCGCCATCTGGTCTTGAGCGACGAGGCATTGCGGCTGATCCGCGAGCATTTCCGCCGCACCGGGCGGGAGATGCATCCGCGCAATGAAAAGCAGGCGCTGCTGCCGCAGAAGGCGATTCTCATCCCCAATCCCGTCGGCTCGGCCCCCGGCTTCATCCTGCCCCAGGGGGAGAAGGAACTCTACTTCCTCCCCGGCGTCCCGGCGGAGATGCTGGCCATGCTCGAAGCCACGGTCCTGCCGCGCCTCCGCGTCGGTGGCGAAGGGGCGGTGGCGCGCGAGCGGATTTTCAAGATCCTCGGCCTGTCGGAACCGGCCATCGAGGAGATGGTCGCCGGCGCCGGATTGCCGGTGGGGGTGACGGTCGCCTTTGGCGTCGATTTCCCCTTGGTCCATCTCAAGCTCCGCTGCAGCCGCGCCGATGCCGACTCCCTCCTCGACCGCAGCGACCTCATCGTCCGTCGCCTCTTTGGTGAGAACCTCGTCGCCATGGGGGACGAAACGTTGGCCGGCAATGTCGCCCGCATGCTGGTCGGCATGGGGCTGACCCTGGCCCTGGCCGAATCGTGCACCGGCGGTCTCATCGCCGCCGAGCTGACCGAACTTCCCGGCGCTTCGGCCTTTCTCGAACGCGGCGCGGTCACCTACGCCGACAGCGCCAAAATCGCCTGGCTCAAGGTTCCGGCCTCCCTCATCGCCAAGGAAGGGGCGGTGAGCGAGGCCTGCGCCCGGGCGATGGCGCGGGGGGTCCGGCGCAGCGCCGGCAGCGATTTCGGTCTGGCCGTCACCGGCATCGCCGGACCGGACGGCGGCTCGCCGCTGAAGCCGGTGGGGACGGTCTTCCTCGCCGTCGCCGGTGAATCGGGCGAGACGGTACTCCCCTGCCACTTCGGCGGCGACCGTGGCGAGATTCGCCGCCAGAGCGTGTGTCTGGCCCTTGACCTGCTGCGGCGTGCCCTGATCGGCCGCATCGCCGGCGGGGCTTGAACTCATGGCGGCGGCTGGTACGGTAGCCGGTGGCAGGGGGCTGCGCGCCTTCATCGCCTTCCCCCTGCCCGCCGAGTGTCAGGCCGCCCTGGGTGCGTTGCAGCAGCTGTTGCGGCCGCAGCTCCCCGGCGTCCGCTGGGCCAGTCCGGAGTCGATCCATCTGACCCTGGTTTTTCTCGGGTCGGTTCCGGAAGAAAACCTTGAAAAAATCACGGCAGTTATGCTATCGGTAGGTTCGGCTTTTGCCCCGTTTGTTCTGACTGTTCGCGGCATCGGCGCCTTCCCCTCCTGGCAGCATCCGCGGGTCGTCTGGGCCGGCGTCGCTGCCGTTCCGCAACTCGTGGCGTTGCAGGCCGACCTGAGCGCGGGGCTGGCGCAGTTCGGCTTCCCCGGCGACGCCCGTCCCTATGTCCCGCATTTGACCCTCGGCCGCTGTCGTAGCGGCGGGCGTGGGGCGGTTCCCGACAGTGGCCGGGCCGAGGCCGGGATCGCTGTCGTCCCGGCCGATCGATTGATTCTTTACGAAAGCCGGTTGCAGTCAGCCGGGGCGCAACATATCCCCTTGAAGACCCAGTTTCTCGGCCGCAACGGGGGTGCGGACGAGCCGGCGCTGCCGGCAGGGGTTTAACGTATTTTTTTCCCGGAGGTAAAAGTATGGCGGACAATAACCGCGAGCGGGCCATCGACCTGGCCATGGGTCAGATCGAAAAACAGTTTGGCAAGGGGAGCATCATGCGTCTTGGCGAGGGGGTGGCCTTGCCCGAGGTGCAAGTCATCTCCACCGGCGCCATCTCCCTCGACATCGCCCTCGGCGTCGGCGGCATTCCCCGCGGCCGGGTGGTTGAAATCTTTGGCCCGGAGTCGTCGGGCAAAACCACCCTGGCCCTGCACATCGTCGCCGAGGCGCAGAAGCTCGGCGGCATTGCCGCCTTTGTCGATGCCGAGCATGCCCTCGATATCGGCTACGCCCGCAAGCTCGGGGTCAAGACCGACGATCTTCTCGTCTCCCAGCCCGATACCGGCGAGCAGGCCCTGGAGATTACCGAAGTCCTCGTCCGCAGCGGCGCCATCGACGTTCTCGTCGTCGACTCCGTCGCCGCCCTCGTCCCCCGCGCCGAGATCGAGGGGGAGATGGGTGATTCGCACATGGGGCTGCAGGCGCGACTCATGTCCCAGGCGCTGCGCAAGCTTACCGGCACCATCAGCAAATCGAACACCATTGTCATCTTCATCAATCAGATCCGCATGAAGATCGGTGTCATGTTCGGCAATCCCGAAACGACCACCGGCGGCAATGCCCTCAAGTTCTATGCTTCGGTGCGTCTCGACATCCGCAAGATTGCCGCCCTCAAGTCGGGGCAGGATGTCATCGGCGGCCGCACCCGGGTCAAGGTGGTCAAGAACAAGGTTGCCCCCCCCTTCAAGGAAGCCGAATTCGATATCACCTACGGCGAAGGAATCTCCCGTCTCGGCGATCTCATCGACCTCGGCGCCGACAACGGCATCATCGACAAGAGCGGCGCCTGGTTTTCCTACGGCGGCGAGCGCATCGGTCAGGGGCGGGAAAACGTCAAGGTCTATCTCAAGGAGCATCCGGAAATGGCGGCGGCCATCGAGGCAAAAATCTTCGAACACTTCGGCCTAGTTCGGTCCAATCCAACCTGAAAGAGGGCACAAACCTCATGGAACTGAACGAAATTCTTTCCGTCGCACTCAAGGCTCGGGCTTCGGACGTTCATCTCAAGGCCGGTCTCCCCCCGATCTATCGCATCGACGGTGAACTGCGGCCCCTTCCCAAGGCGGCGCGTATTACCCCGGAACAGAACGAGGCCATCGCCTTCGGTATCATGAATCAGAAGCAGAAGGACAAGTTCGAGTTGACCCATGAACTCGACATGGCCTACGGCGTGCCGGGGCTCGGCCGCTTTCGCGCCAACGTCTTCTCCCAGCGCGGTTCGGTCTCCATGGTCTTTCGTGCCATCCCCTTCGACATCAAGGGAATTGACGAGCTGGCGCTGCCGCCGGTGATCAAGAAGGTCGCCGGCGAGGCCCGCGGGCTGGTCCTCGTCACCGGCGCCACCGGTTCGGGCAAATCGACGACCCTGGCGGCGATCATCGATTACATCAATGCCAATCGCACGGTGCATATCGTTACCATCGAGGATCCCATCGAATTTCTCCACCGCGACAAGAAGAGCATCGTCAATCAGCGCGAGATCGGCTCCGATACCGACAGCTACGCCAACGCCCTCAAGGCTTCCCTGCGCCAGGATCCCGACGTCATCCTCGTCGGCGAGATGCGTGACCAGGAGACGGTCGAGACCGCCCTGCATGCCGCCGAGACCGGCCATCTGGTCTTTTCCACCCTGCATACCGTCGACGCCGGCGAATCGATCAACCGCATCGTCGGCGTCTTTCCGCCGCACCACCAGCGGCAGATTCGCGCCCAGCTCTCTTCGGTCCTGCGCGGGGTTATCTCTCAGCGTCTGGTCCCCAAGAGCGACGGCAAGGGGCGGGTACCGGCGGTCGAGGTCATGGTCTCCACCGCCCGCATCCGCGAAATGATCGACGATCCCGAAAAGACCAAGGGGCTGCGCGATGCCATCCAGCAGGGCTATGTCTCCTATGGCATGCAGACCTTCGACCAGTCCCTCATGGGCCTGCTCAAGAACAATCTCATAACCTTTGAAGAGGCCCTGCGGCAATCGTCCAACCCCGACGACTTCAAGCTCAAGTTTTCCGGCATTTCCTCCACTTCCGACCTCTCCTGGGATAATTTCGAGAAACCGGCGGAAGGGGGAGGGAAACAGGACGACAAGATTGAGCGCTTCTGACCCTTTTGCCGTCGCCTTGCGTCTCCTCGCCCGCCAGGCGCGGACCGAGGCAGAGCTGTGCCGGAAGCTGGCGGAAAAGGGATTCAACGAAGAGCAGATTGTCGCGACGGTGACGCGCTGCCGGGACTTCGGCTATGTCGACGATCCGCGCTACGCCCGCGAACGGGCCGCCGCGCTGCTGCGCAGCGGCCGCGCCGCCGGCTGTCGCATCGAGCTCGATCTGCGCCGGCGCGGCATCGATAGTGAGATCGTCATTGCCGCTCTCGCCGCGGCCGCCGCCGAGATCGATGCCGGAGGCGTCCTGCGGAACCAGCTTCTCCGGCGTTTTCCCGATTTTAACTTTGCCGCCGCTCCGCCCAAGGAGAAACGGCGCGTCGTCGATTTTTTTCTGCGCCGGGGGTTCCCCTATCCCCTGGTGCTTTCCATCCTGTCCGAAGAGAGGTAGACGTCCGCCCCATGGTTACCGGCAACGACATTCGCCAGCGTTTTCTCACCTATTTCGCCGAGCGGGGGCACACCGTGGTCGCCTCCTCCTCCCTCATCCCGCACAACGATCCGACCCTCCTCTTCACCAATGCCGGAATGAACCAGTTCAAGGACTGTTTCCTCGGTCAGGAGACGCGCCCTTACGTACGGGCGGCCTCCTCGCAGAAATGCGTCCGCGCCGGCGGCAAACACAACGATCTCGAAAATGTCGGGCGTACCGCCCGCCACCACACCTTCTTCGAAATGCTCGGCAACTTCTCCTTCGGCGACTATTTCAAGAAAGAAGCCATCGCCTATGCCTGGGAGTTTCTGACCAAGGACCTCGGCCTCGACAAAAACCGACTCTATGTCACCGTCTACAAGGATGACGACGAGGCGGCGGCGATCTGGCACACCCAGGAAGGGGTGCCGAAGGAGCGCATCTACCGTTTCGGCGACAAGGATAACTTCTGGTCCATGGGCGATACCGGTCCCTGCGGTCCCTGCACCGAGATCTTCTGGGACAATGGCCCCGGCACCGGCTGCGGCGCCGCCGACTGCGCCGTCGGTTGCGACTGCGACCGCTACATGGAGATCTGGAACAACGTCTTCATGCAGTTCAACCGCACCGCCGACGGCACCCTGCATCGTCTCCCCAAACCGGCGGTCGATACCGGCATGGGGCTGGAGCGCATCACCACGGTCATGCAGGGGGTGCAGTCGAACTACGATACCGATCTGTTGCAGGGGATCATCCGCCACATCGAGGAGCTCTCCGGCATGCGTTACCGGCAACAGGCCGACCATGACGTGTCGATGCGGGTCATTGCCGATCACATTCGCGCCATGACCTTTCTTATCTGTGACGGCGCCCTGCCGAGCAACGAGGGGCGCGGCTATGTCCTGCGCCGGATCATGCGCCGCGCCGCCCGCCATGCCCGCATGCTCGGTATCCGCGAGCCGGTCCTCTATCGCGTCGCCGATGCCGTCAACCGCATGATGGGGGAGACCTACCCCGAGCTGCGCGAGCGCGAAAGCTTCATCAAACGGGTCATCCGGGCCGAAGAGGAGCGCTTCAGCGAAACCCTCGACAACGGTCTGCGCCTCCTCAACGAAGAGGTCCTCAAGCTGCGGGAGCACGGCGCCACCGTCATCCCCGGCGAGGCTCTCTTTCGCCTCTACGATACCTTCGGCTTCCCCATCGACCTCACCGCTGACATCGTCCGCCTTGAGGGTTTTGCCATCGATGAAGCCGGTTTCGAAGCCTGCATGGAGCAACAGCGGCAGAAGGCCCGCGAACACTGGAAAGGCTCGGGGGAGGCGGCGGTTTCCGCCATTCACCACCAACTGCATGAAGCCGGCGTGCGCAGCGAGTTCACCGGTTATCAGTCGACCAGCGAATTCGGCACCGTCCTCGCTCTGGTCCAGGGGGAGCGGCGCATCGACCGGGCCGGCGCCGGGGAAACAGTGGAGATCGTCACCTCGGCGACCCCCTTCTATGGCGAATCGGGGGGGCAATCGGGGGATCGCGGCGAGATTACGGTCGGCGAGACCAGGGTCCGTGTGGTCGATACCCGCCGTCCCCTCCCCGAGCTCATCGTCCATGTCGGCGAAGTCGTCTCCGGCGAGCTGCGCCAGGGCGAGACTGTCGATCTTGCCGTCGATGTCGCTCAGCGGCAGGCGACGGCCCTCAACCATACCTCGACCCATATCCTCCAGGCGGTTCTGGTCGAGATCCTCGGCGACCACATCAAGCAGGCCGGCTCCCTCGTCACTCCCGAGCGCCTCCGCTTCGACTTCACCCATTTTTCTCCCTTGACCGAAGAGGAACTGCTGCGGGTGGAGACGGAAGTGAACCGGCGCATTCGTGAAAACGGCCGGGTCGAGACCGAGCAGATGGCGGCCGATCAGGCCATCGCCGCCGGGGCGACGGCCCTCTTCGGCGAGAAGTACGGTTCGACGGTGCGTGTCGTCCGCGTCGGGGACTTCAGCATGGAACTCTGTGGCGGCACCCACACCCAGGCG
>MGTO01000041.1:0-25507 GCA_001799485.1 Desulfuromonadales bacterium GWC2_61_20
CGGGCATGGCCGCGCCGGCGTTGAGGATGAGGTTGATGGCAACCTGGCGTAACTGGTCGCCATCGGCCGGCACCGGCGGCAGGTTGGCGGCAAATTGCCGGCGAATCTCGACCTGGTGCAGATCGGTATGGTTGGCGGCGAAATCGAGAATCTGCCCGAGGAGGGCGTTGAGGTCCGTCGGTTCGAGGGTCGGTTTGGGGGTGCGAGCGTAACTGAGGAGATCCTGCACGATCTTCTTGCAGCGTTTGCTTTCCCGCTTGATCTCGTGAATGTATTTGAAGTTGGGGTCGTCGGCCGGAATCTTCCCTTCGAGATAACTGGCATAGCCGAGGATGACGCCCAAGGGGTTGTTGATTTCGTGGGCCACCCCCGAGGAGAGGACGCCGAGGGAGGCCATTTTCCCTTGCTGGGCCAGGGCCGCCTCCATGTCGCGGTTGTGCTTGATGATGTCGGTCATGCGGTTGAAGGTGGCGGCAAGTTCTCCGAGTTCGTCGTTGCTCTCGACGACCATGCGCTCTTCCAGGCGTCCGCGCTTGACCTGGCGGATGGTTTCGATCATGCGCTGAATCGGACCGGTGAGAATCTTGGCGGCGAAAAAGACGAGAATGGCGGAGACCAGACAGGTGGCCAGGGTCAAAACCAGCATGCTGACGAAGGTGCGGCCGCGGATGGCGTTGGCGGCTTGGTAGAACTCGTCTTCGTAGGAGCCGACGGCGACGATCCAGTCCCAGGGGGGGAAATAGACGTAGCGGACGATCTTCATGCGCGGACTTTTGTCGCCGGGATTCTGCCAGGGATAGCGAATCCAGCCGCTGCGCTTTTCGCACATTTCGCGGATGAAGGCATTCCCTTCGGCGTCTTTGGCCTCCAGGTGGTTTTCCCCCTCGAAGTCGGGATGAAGGGTGAAATTCCCTTTGCTGTCCATGCAATAGATATAGCCGGTCCGTCCGACCTTCTTGTTCTTGAGTTTCTGCTTGAGGTCATCCAGGGAGCGGCGTTCGAAGGCGGCGTCGCTGGCGGTTTCGTCGAGGTAGCCGCTGGCGGCGACAATCCAGTCCCACTCGGGGAAGTAGCGGTAGGCGGCGATTTTGAGGCGGTTTTTCTGGTCGCCGAGGATTTCGTTGCGCCACGGGTAGGTAATGAAGAGGACCTCGCCGCTCTTGGTGCGACGGGCTTTGGTGATCATCTCGCGGATAAAGAAGCGCCCCTCGCCGTCGCGGGCATCGATGATGTTTTCACCTTCCCGGGCGATATGCACCTCGAGTTGTCCGGCGCTGGTCATGGCATAGATATAGCCGGTTTCGCCGACGTTGATCTCGCGCAGGGCTTTCTTGGCCTCGTTTTCGGCCTCGGCCAGGGAAAGGCCCCCTTTTTTGTACTGCCGGTGCTCCGTTTCGACCAGTTTGTAGGAGATATCGACCAGGGCGGAGAGATCCTGGGCAAAGCTTTGGCGCTTGTCCTGCTTGTAGACCTCGAACTGGCGATAGTGACTGTTGAGGAGGTCGGTGGCAAAGGCGGCCATATGGTCGAGGTCGTCTTTGCTGGTCTGGGTAATACCGAGGTAGGCCTGACTGGCGCCGATGTAGCCGACGACGCTGCCGACGAGGATGACGGGGATCACCACCAGGGGCAGGACGACGGCGAGGAGTTTCCAGCGCAGCTTGAGGTTTTTGATAAAGTGGAACAACGGTTGGCTCGCAGGGGGAAATGACGTGTGAAAAATGAAAGGATTATCACGCGTTGGCCTGGGCAAAGTCAACCCTGACGGGATGCCGCGGCGAAAACGGCTGCGGCTGCCGAAGATACCGGCAGCCGCAGGGAGAAACCGAGGAGGGGTCGGGGCCGGAGAGGTTCAGGGTTGCTGCAACTCCCTGACGATGGCGGCGGGGAGGTCGCCATTGATCCGGTAGTCGCTGAAGGTGACGCTGAAGACCTCCTGCTGTCCGTCCCGGTTCGAGGTTCTGACCTGGCGGGTAGGGAGATTGAAACCGTCGAACGGGGCGAAAAAGTTGACGAAGCGCTCATCGACCCGGCCGTCCTGGGTGGTGACGCGAACCTCGGTCAGCAGCGTTTCCTTTTCCAGTGTTTCATAGCGGAGTTCGGCACTGAAGCGATTGCTCCGGGTGGTCACCTCCATGCGCCGGAGCAGCTTGCGTACCGGGTCGAGCTCGCAGGCGAGAGCGGTGACCCCCTCCTGCGGCAGTCCGAGGCCGTCGGCGAAAAAGGCCCGGTGCAGATCGGTCGGCGCGGCAAAGGCCAGGTCCACGGTCAGACGCCGCTCCTCACCGAGGATATTCTCGCCCTGTTGCGCCCGGGCCAGGGCGAAGAGGGCTTTGCGTTGTGCGCTCGCGTGGGCCGGCAGGAAGAAACCGTTGAGTTCGAGGGCGAATTCCCGGGAAAAGCGCTTGACCATTTCCTGCATGTAGGGGAAGGCGGTCATGCTATCGGCCTTGACCACAACCCTGCCGGACTCTCGAGTCCAGTATTTGCGCAAGACCGGAGGTTGCGGGCGAGGCGCGTCCGGTGGCAGGTTCGCGGTCATTTTGGCGATCATTTCGGCGACCCTGTCCGTCTCCAGCAGGGCCTGATAGTTGTTCAGCCCGGGCTGCTGGGCCGCCGCCGCCCGGGCGATCTCCTCCAGGGACTCGATCCCGGAGGAAAGGGCCGGGGAGGGGAACCCTCCCAGCAGGAGCAGGGTCAGAAGAAAGAGGTAGCGCCGCATGATGGGTCTCCCGGGCAAGGTGGTGAAATTTCTTCTCTATGGGGGGATATTATACCCCTCCCGCTGCCGCAGGCAAGGTCGTATTGGTAAGCGGTTGACAGTCCGCGAGGGCGCTGCTAGCGTGGGCGAATCACGCGTGGTTGGCTCCTCATGGTGGAGATGATGAAAACCTTCGATCTCGGCAACTATCCGACCTCCTCCGGGGTCTATCTCATGCGCGACGCCGGGGATAAAATTCTCTATGTCGGCAAGGCGAAGAATCTGCGCAGTCGCCTGCGCAGCTATTTCAGCGCCACCGGCGACAGCCGTCCCCAGGTCCGTTTCCTCCTCGGCCGCGTCGAGCGGATCGAGACGATCGTCACCGATACCGAGAAGGAAGCCCTGATCCTCGAAAACACCCTGATCAAGAAACACCGTCCCCGTTACAACCTCGACCTGCGCGACGATAAAACCTATGTCTCTGTCCGCATCGATCCCCGCGAGGAATTCCCCGGGCTGCAAGTTGTCCGCCGGGTCGTGCAGGACGGGGCGCTCTATTTCGGTCCCTACGCGTCGGCCGCCGGGGTGCGCGAGACCCTCAAGGAAATCTATCGGATCTTCCCCCTGCGCCACTATCCGCTGGCGGCATGTCGCCGCCGCGGCCGCCCCTGCCTCTTTTTTCAGATCGGTCAATGCAGCGCCCCCTGCCATGGCCGGATCACCCCGGCGGAGTATGCCCTCCTCGTCGCCGGGGTCGTCGCCCTCCTCTCCGGACGCGACCAGGAGGTCGTCGCCCTGTTGACGGAGCGGATGCGCCAGGCGGCGGAAAAGCAACAGTATGAGGCGGCGGCCCGTTTTCGCGATCAGCTGCGGGCGGTGGCGCAGACCCTGGAGCGGCAGCGCGTCGATGTCGCCGCCGGGGGGGATATCGATGTCTTCGGTTCCTTCCGCCAGCACGGGGCGATCGAGGTCGCCATCCTTTTTGTCCGCCGCGGCAAGCTCATCGGCCGGCGCACCTTCGCCCTCGAATGGCAGCTGGACGAACCGGCTCTCCTGGCCGCGCTGCTGCAGCAATTCTATGCCGGCGATGTCATCATCCCCGACCAGATTCTCGTCCCCTTGCCCCCCGAGGGGGGCAACGCCATTGCCGAATGGTTGTCCGAGCGCCAGGGGAAGAAGGTCGTCCTGGCGGTGCCGCGCCGGGGGGAGAAGCAGCGACTGGTCGACCTGGCGGCGCGCAATGCCGCCGAGAGCTGTCGCGAGCGCGGCCGCAAGGACAAGGCTCATGTCGAGCTGCTGCAACAGCTGCAGACGGAACTCAAGCTGCGCCGTCTGCCGCAACGGCTCGAATGTTTCGATATCTCCAACACCCAGGGGGAGCAGAGCGTCGGCTCCATGGCGGTCTTGCTGGCGGGGGAGCCGGCCCGTTCCGAGTACCGCCACTTCCGTATTCGCACCGTCGCGGGTGCCGACGATTACGCCAGCCTCTACGAAGTGCTGCAACGCCGCCTGCAACGTGGGGTCAAGGAGGCCTCCCTGCCCGACTGCATCCTCATCGATGGCGGCAAGGGGCAACTGGGGGTGCTCAGCGCGGTGTTGCAGGATCTCGGTCTCGCCGCGCAAATCGATGCCGTCGGCATTGCCAAAAGCCGGATTTCCGCAAGGCGACAGGGGGAGGAGGTGGCGCGCAGCGAAGAGCGTTTTTTTCTCCCCGGGCGCATGAATCCTGTCGTTCTCAGAGCAGGGTCGCCGACCCTCTTCCTCCTGGCCAGGTTGCGCGACGAGGCGCACCGCTTTGCCGTGGAACATCATCGGCGCCTGCGCGGCAAGGTCGCTCTCACCTCCGAACTCGATACGATTCCCGGTGTCGGTCCCGCCCGCCGGCGCCTGTTGCTGAAACATTTCGGCAGCCACAAAAAGATTGCGGCGGCGACCCTCGATGAACTTTGTGCCGTCCCCGGCCTCCCCGAAGCGGTGGCCAGAAGCGTCCACCGGCATCTGGCGCAGCGGCGCGTGTAACGCCGCGGCTGGTAACCGGCGGGAAGGTCATGGCCCGAGGGGCGGGGTCGCTAAGGGGAGGGGATTTCCAACGGTGGGAACAGCTATTTATTCGGAGCAAGGAGAGCAACGATGCCGCAGGGAACGAAGATGACAACGCTGAGTCACGACGATTACGGCACCGGCCCGGCGCTGGTGCTGATCCATGGTTTTCCCCTCAACCGGCGCATGTGGCAGCCGCAGCTGAAAGTTCTGGGCGATGCCGGCTACCGGGTCATTGCCCCCGACCTGCGGGGTTTCGGCGCCACTCCCCCCGGTGCCGGGGCCTGGACGATGGACGCCCTGGCCGATGATATCGTCGCCCTCCTCGATACGCTCAAGATCGAGCGGGCGGTGATCGGCGGCATGTCCATGGGGGGGTATGTCCTTCTCAACCTCCTTGAACGCTATCCGCAGCGGGTGGCGGCGGCCCTCTTTCTCGTCACCCGGGGCGGCGGCGACGATGCCGCCGGAAAAGAGCGGCGCACCGTTCTGGCCGGCGAGGTCGAGGCCGGGCGACCGGGAGTCGTCACCGGGGCTTTTGCCGGGCTCCTCTTCGCCCGGGCCACGCAGTCTGCCCGGCCCGGGCTGCTGGCCGAGGTGGCGGCGATGATGGCGGAAACCTCCCTGGCCGGACTCTCCGGCGGCCTTCGGGCGATCCGCGACCGCCGTGACTATCTCGACCGTCTGGCCGTCTGCACTCAGCCGGCCCTGGTTATCGGCGCGCAAGAGGATCAGGCGATCCCGGCCGAACATGGCCGGATCCTCGCCGCCGCCCTCCCCAACGCTGAATTCCACCTCATTGCCGGAGGCGGGCACATGGTCAACATGGAGCAGCCGGAAGCCTTCAACCGCTGCCTCCTCGACTTCCTGGCGCGACTGCCGCGGTAATGCCGGGGTACAAGCTGATAGCCGATATGAAACCCCTTTGCGCCTTTGCGTTGAGGGGTTTTCGCTTGTCAGCCGATGCTGCTGCGCGTTGTCACAGTCAGCCGGCGAACGAAGGCGAGGCGCCGAAGGAGGGGATGGACGTTTTGCCTCAGCCCGTCACAGCCATTGCTTGCGGCGGAAGAAGAGCCCCATCCCGCCGACGCTGACCAGCATCACCCCCCAGAGGGCAAAATAGCCCCAGCGCCAGTGCAGTTCGGGCATGTGGTCGAAGTTCATGCCGTAAACCCCGACGAGGAAGGTCAGGGGGATGAAGATGGAGGACATGACGGTCAGGACCTTCATGATCTCGTTGAGGCGATTGCTGACGCTCGACAGGTAGAGGTCGAGCATCCCGGTGACGATGTCGCGAAAGGTTTCGACGGTGTCGAGAACCTGGACAGAGTGATCGTAAAGGTCGCGGAGAAAGGGCTGGGTCGCGGCCGCCATGACCGTTTCCTCCCGTTGCAGGCCACTGATGACCTCGCGCAGGGGCCAGACCGCCCGGCGCAACAGAATCAGCTCGCGCTTGAGATGATGGAGTTGCTGGAGCTGATTGCGATTCGGCCGCTGCAGCAGGGCCTCTTCCAGCGCTTCGATGTGGTCGCCGAGTTTTTCCAGGACGACAAAGTATTGGTCTATGGTGGCGTCGAGGAGGGCGTAGGCCAGGTAGTCGGCCGACATGCGGCGGATGCGTCCCTTGCTGCCGCGCAAGGTGTTGCGGACGCCGTCGAAAAAATCCCCGGGGCGTTCCTGGAAGGAGAGGACGCGGCCGGGGCTGATGATGAAACTGAGCTGTTCGGTGACGGCTTCCTGACGGACCTCATCCCAGGAAAGTTCCTTGATGACGAGAAAGAGAAAGTCGTCGTGAATTTCGAGTTTGGGGCGGTGGTCGCTATTGAGGATATCTTCGAGGACGAGAGGATGGAGACCGCAGACGCGACCGATCTCCTCGACCAGATCGACCTGATGCAGACCGTCGAGGTTGAGCCAGACGACGCCGTTGCGAGCGGCAATCCCGGGGAGCCGGGAGAGGGCGGTGATCTCGATCTCCTCCAGCGTCTCCGGGGTATAGCAGATGGCCGACAGCCGCGGCGTTCCGGGCCGCTTTTCGCCGACATGGACAAGACTGCCCGGCGGGATGCCGATCTTGCCGGTCCTTTTTTTCAACAGGCGCTTGGCCGCGGCCATTTCAGCCCTCCGTGGGGACAGGGGTGGGTGAAAACGAGAGTTATGATAACAGAAAGTTTGTCGGCACGAGAGGAAAGTTGGGGGGCGTATCGGTCATGGCCTCTGTCTGCTGTCGCCTGGGTCTGGGCGAGGTCGGAAAGGGTGCGGTAAATAGTCGCGATGCGAAGAAATTCTTTACAAATCTGGTATCTTTCAGGGAAAGGAGAAGAAGGGGGGCGGCAAGGGGCGATGCCGGAGAGGCTTACCGGCCCATGTTGGAGGTTTCCGTGGCGAAGGATGGACGTTTGAAGAATGCCGTCAAAACGGTTCGGCGGGGACCACTCCGCGTTGCTCCTGTTGCCGCCGCCTCCGCCCCCCTCGAAGTCGGGGTGCCCCAGTTGCTTGACGCCTTGCCGCAGCAGATCGCGGTCATCGATAGGGCAGGGGTGATCCGCTATGTCAACCGTGCCTGGCGCAAGTATGGCAAAGGTGGCGGTGGCTGCCTGCGGGGCCGTGGCGCCGGTGATAACTATCTGCATGTTTGCGAGCGGTCAGTGGCTGCAGGCTGTGCCGAGGGGGAGGACTTTGCCGCGGCCATCCGCGCCGTGCTCCAAGGGGAGCTTGACGAGTTCTCCCTGGAGTATTTCTGTCCGGCCGGCGCTGGCCAACACTGGTTTATCGGCCATGTCAGCCGCTTTGAAGGCGGCGGGGCGGTCATCTCCCATGAAGAGGTGACGCGACTCAAGCAGGCGGAAGCGGATGCCAACCGCCTCGCTCATTTTGATCCCCTGACCGGACTTCCCAATCGCCTCCTCATGTCTGACCGCCTGGCCCAGGCCCTGGCCCAGGCCGAACGCGAAGCGTGGCAGCTGGCCGTCCTCTTTCTCGATCTCGACCGCTTCAAGGTTATCAACGACAACCTCGGTCATGCAGCTGGCGACCAACTCCTCAAGGGGGTGACCGAACGTCTGCGCGGCTGTGTCCGGCGCAGCGACACCGTCGCGCGCCTCGGTGGCGACGAATTCGTGGTGGTGCTGGTGCCGGTGCGACAACCCCGGGATATCAGCCGCATAGCCCGCAAGATCCTGGCGGCCCTGACCGCCCCCTTTGTTCTCGGCGGCGAGGAGGTCTATACCAGCGCCAGCATCGGTGTCGCCATCTTCCCCGGCGATGGCACCGATGCCGGGGTGCTGCTGCACAACGCCGATCTCGCCATGTATCGGGCCAAGGAACGGGGTCGCAATGTTTTCCAGTATTTCACGGCCGAGATGAATCTGCAGGCGGTACGGCGCCTGGGGATAGAAACCGCCCTGCGCCGGGCGCTGTCGAGTGGCGGCCTGGTGCTGCACTTCCAGGAGCAGATCGATCTCGCCAGTGGGCGCGTCTGCGCCGTCGAAGCGCTGCTGCGGGTACGCAATGGCGGCCGCGGACTGCTGCAGCCCCGGGATTTTCTCGAAGTCGCCGAAGAGACGGGCCTCATCGTTCCCATCGGCCAGTGGGTGATGCGTTTGGCCAGCCGCCGCCTGCGCAGCTGGCAAAAACTCTACGGAGAGCCCTTGCGTCTGGCGATCAACCTGTCGCCGCGTGAATTCCGTTCGCCCAAACTGGTGCCCGACCTGGCCCGCTGCCTGGCGGTCAATCGGCTCGACCCGGCGCAGATCGAGATCGAAATCACGGAGAAGTTGCTGGTCAAGGACAGCCCCGAGGACCGGGAGCGTCTGCATCGGCTCAAGGAACTCGGCGTCAGTATCGCCATCGACGATTTCGGCACCGGATTTTCTTCCATCCACCGCCTGAAGCAGCTCCCCATCGATCGCCTGAAAATCACCCATACCGTTGTCCAGGCCGTCCCCACCGACAAAGATGCCCGCGTCATCATTCACACCATCGTCGATGTGGCGCACAACCTCGGACTCAAAGTCGTCGCCGAAGGGGTCAATACCCCCGAGCAGCACGAGCTCCTGCGGCAGCTTGGTTGCGATACCATTCAGGGTTGGCACTGCATCCTGCCGGTGCCGGAGAAGGAGCTGCTGGCACTCCTTGGCAAGCTGGCAGTCAAGGCGGGGTGAGGTCGCGTCACAGAAGGGGCGAACTGTCAGCGGGGACTGATCTGCAGCAATTCACCGAGGCGGCGAAAGCCAACAACCCATTCCGGGTCGTCGGCTTTCGCTGTTATTGGCGAACTCTTGATCCCCCAGTAGCGGTTTTGCGCCTCCCAGAGATCAAGGTTCACCGGCAGGGTGGCGAGGATCTCCAGGGTTTCGTTGATGGTCAGGAGGAGGGCGAGGTTGTCGGGGGTGCGCTGGAGTTTCTCCAGTTGGCGCTTGATCTGGCGTCCGGCGTTGAGTCCGAGGAGCGGCTCGTCGAGGGGGATATCGAGTTTGGCCACTTCCTCGGCCAGGGACCGCAACGCCCCGGGATGGGCGAAGCCGCCGTCGAGGAGGGTGCGAAAACGGGAGGTCAGGACCATCTCCACCGGCAGGGCGAGGAGGCGCGGGGTCGGGATGCCGGTATCGTGGAGGAAGCGGAGGAGGGAGAAGTTGTTGTCGTAAATGGTGCGGAAGGCCCCCTCGACCTCGGCCAGGGTCTGGGTCATGAGCTGCTGCAGGATGCGGCGCTGATCGTCCTTGAAGAGGTGCAGCAACGAATAGTGGGCGGCGCCGAACTCGCGGTCCATGACCCGGACGACTTCGGGGATGTTGCTCTGTTCGAAGGGGGTGGCCAGGGCCGCGCGCAGGGCGGCGAAGGTCGCGCTGTCGCGCCAGGGGTGGACGCCGGCGTTGAGGTTGTGGCCGCCGAGGTTGAGGACGGCAAAGGCGAACTCCCCGTCTTCGCCGGTAATGGTCGAACTGATGCGGCAACGGCCGACGGTCAGTTGCATGCGGCCGCCGGGGATGACCTCGAGGGCGCAGTCGTCGGCGCGGTAGCAGTGAATGGTGTGGCTATGCGGGAGATCCGGGTCGCAGTGCTGTTCGAAGCCGGCGACGATGGCGTGGTGGACGGCGACGCGCTGCAGGTCGAGACGGCGCGGGACGACCTGGGTGGCGAAGAGGCGGGCGGCGTCGCCGATGCGCGGCAGGTTGCTCGGCACCGCGGCCAGGCGGGCGGTGAATTCGGCTTCCAGCCCGCTGGCGCCAAGGCTCTCGGCCAGTTGCAACGCCCGGCCGGCATAGGCGAGAATCTGGGTCGCCTCGATCCCCGAGACCTCGTCGAAAAACCAGCCGCAACTGGTGAACATGAGCTGGGCATGGCGCTGCATTTCGAGGAGCTGCAGGGCGCGTATCCGCTCGGCCGGGGCCAGGCGGCGGCCGGCCTGGCGCAGCAGGAAGGCCTCGACGGGAGCGCTGGCACGCTCGCGGATGACCTCGATGTAGGCGTCGCGGGTCGCCCAGGGGTCGGGACACAAGGGAGTCATGAGCTCAAGGTAGAGCGGCACCAGGCGGTCGCGCAAGCCGTCGAGGGCGGCGCGCAAGGGGGCGCGCCAGGCCTGGTTCCACCCCGCCGGTCCGCCGCCGATATGGCAGCCGCAGTCGGCGCGCCAGCGCTCGACGCCGTGGGCGCAGCTCCAGGAACTGTTCTCGACGATTTCGACCTCGTCCGTCGGCGGCCGCAGGTCGAGGAATTCACCGTAAATCGTCAGGCGGGCCTGGCCGCGTTCCTCCATGCGGTCGAGGCAGTAGGCCAATGCCATCTCGCCGAAACGGTGATGATGGCCGTAGGTCTCGCCGTCGGTGGCGGTATGGACGAGTTGGGGGGCGGCGCCGGGGGCGAAACCATCGAGGAGGCGCTGGGCGAAACGCTCGCCGTCCTCGAGCAGCTTGCCGAAGGCGATATCGCGGGCGATGGGGCCGTCGTAGAAGAAGAGGGCGATGGTCGCCCCCGAGGGGAGGGTGCAGCGGTAGGGGCGCCGCGGATCGATCTCCCCCGGCTTGAGCTCGTGCCACTCGCCGCTGCCGCTGGGGCGCAGACGGCGGGCCTGGTTGGGGGCGAGGATGGTGAAGCGCAGCCCGTGGGCCGCCAGCAGCTCCAGCGTCTCGCTATCGACGGCGGTCTCCGGCAGCCACATCCCCTCCGGCTCGCGGCCGAAGCGGCGGCGGAAGTCGGCCAGCCCCCAGAGAATCTGGGTCTCTTTGTCGCGCCGGTTGGCCAGGGGGAGGATGATGTGGTTATAGGCCTGGGCGATGGCGGCGCCGTGGCCGCCGAAGCGGGCGAGGCTCTGGCGGTCGGCTTCGAGGATGGCGGCATAGGTCGTCGGTCGCTTGCTCTCCAGCCAGGAGAGGAGGGTCGGGCCGACGTTGAAGCTGATGCGGGAGTAGTTGTTGACGATGGCGGCGATGCGTTTGTCGCCGTCGAGGATGCGGGCGGCGCCGTTCGGCTCATAACACTCGGCGGTGATGCGCTCGTTCCAGTCGTGGAAGGGGTAGGCCGAATCCTGCAGCTCGATGGCTTCGAGCCAGGGGTTTTCCCGGGGGGGCTGGTAAAAGTGACCGTGGAGGCACAGATAGCGATTCATAGAGAGGGGATCGTCTCCGCCGGCAAAAGGGTTGCTGTCCCTAGTTTGTACACTACATCGGCGGCAACCGCAACATGGAGCGCGAGGGATGGAGCGCGAGGGATGGAGCGCGAGGGACAGGGCGAGCGTACGTGTGCTTTTCCGCTTTGGCATCTGTCGCCAAGATGATATAAAAACCAAGTATCGGATCACCGTCGTCCCCACCACTCGCATCGGAGCGTGTCAAATGCAGAAATCGTTCTCGGCGAGCCTGCCAACGTCGTTGCTCTGGCCCTTTGCCGGCCTGCTGCTGATCGTCTTTGCCAACGAAATGCTGGTCATGTATCTCTTGCCGCACGTGTTGCCGGAGAATACGCCGGATGCGGCAAAAAACCTGGCGGATTCCTTCCTTCTTACCCTCTTTTGTTCCCCGCTGATCTGGTGGACCATCGCCCGGCCCTTGCGGAAACTCGCCGCCAGCGAAAAGGGGCGGGCCGAGACGATCCTCGGCCAAATCAACGACGGCGTCATCGCGATTGCCGAGGACGGCAGTATCGTCTCTTGCAATCGGGGCGCGGAGCAGATCTTCGGCTACAGTGCCGCCGAGATCCGCGGGGCATCCGTCGAGGTCTTGACCGACGGCGCCCCCGGCGAGGGGCGCCAGCCGCTGTCGGCCCTCCTTGCCCGAGAGGCCGGGGCAGAGCAACGCCAAGTCTGGCACGAGCTGGCCGGCCGGCGCAAAGACGGCAGTTCCTTTGCGTTGGAAGCCTCCTTGAGCCGGGTCGAGTATGGCCAGCAAACGCTGCGACTCGCGATCCTGCGTGACATCACCGAACACAAGGAAGCGGATGCCCGCCTCGGCGAACAGAAAGCCTTCACCGAAAAGCTGCTGCAGAATTCCGCCGTGCCGACTTTCGTCGTCGACGCCCGCCACCGCGTCCTCAGCTGGAACCAGGCCTGCGAGGTCATGACCGGGCTGAAGGCCGCCGATCTTCTCGGCACCGATCGCCACTGGCAGGCCTTTTATGACCACCAGCGCCCTTGTCTGGCCGATCTCGTCATCGACGGCAAGCAAGGAGATGTGGCGACCCTGTTCAGCGATAGCAGAAAATCGCCGATGATCCCGGAAGGGCTCCAGGCCGAGGGCTGGTATCCGCGAATGAACGGCCGCGACCGTTACCTTCTCTTCCATGCCGCGCCGGTGCGCGACAGCCGGGGGGAGGTGATCGCCGCGATCGAAACCATGGAAGACATCACCGAACGGCAGCAACGGCAGCAGGAGCTGGAGGCCATCAGTCAACTCGTCGTCATGCTGCGCGGCGCCCGGACCAAGACGGAGATCCACACCATTATCCTCGATCAGGTCGTGGAGTTGACCGGCGCCGCCGGCGCCTCGATCGTCCTGCACGATCTGCTGACCGACGAGATGGTGGTCGAACTGGGACGGGGGGGCTGGGCGAGCGCCACCGGCGAGCGCCTCCCCCCCGGGGTCGGCATGGCCCGCGTGGTGATGGCGCAGGGCGCGCCGTACATCTGCCAGGACCTTGCCGCCGAGCCCCGCTTCGCCCATCCGGAACTGCTGGCCGGACTCGATGCGGTCGTCTCCCTCCCCCTCATCGCCCATGACCAGAGTGTGGGCGTGCTCAGCATCGGCAAACGCGGGACGATCTCCCCCCGGGAGCTCCGCCTGCTCGGCGCCGTCGGGGATATCGCCGCCAACGCCATTCACCGCGCCGCCCTCTTCGCGCAGACGAATACGCGCCTTGAGCGGCTGGCCGCGCTGCACAACATCGATCTGGCCATCATCGCCAGCATGGACCTCTCCCTGACCCTCGGCGTCCTGCTCGAACAGATGGTCAGCCTGCTGCACATCGACGCGGCGGCGGTGCTCCTCTACCAGCCGACCAGCAACTGTCTGGAATTCGCCGCCGGCCGCGGCTTTCGTTCCCCGCTGATCAAGAAATCCCGGCTTAAGCTCGGCGAAGGACTGGCCGGACAGGCGGCCTACGAGCGCAAGATCCTTTTCACGGCCAACCTGGACGCCAGCGGCGAGGCTTTCGTGCGCCGGGACCTCGTCCGGGACGAAGGTTTCCTGGCCTACTGCGGCATCCCCCTGACCGCTCACGGCGAACTGCTCGGCGTGCTCGACATTTTTTATCGCACGCCGCTGCGCGCGGACGCCGAATGGCTGGAGTTTCTCGAGGGGCTCGGCCTGCAGGCGGCGATTGCCATCGAAAAAAGCCTCATGTTCAGCGCTCTGCAACGTTCCAACGCCGACCTCGTCCTGGCCTACGACAGCACCATCGAAGGCTGGTCCCGGGCTCTGGATCTGCGCGACCGGGAGACCGAGGGGCACTCCCTGCGCGTCACCGAAATGACCCTGCGTCTGGCCCGGGCCATGGGGATGAACGAAGAGACGCTGGTCCACGTGCGCCGCGGCGCGCTCCTCCATGATATCGGCAAGGTGGGGATCCCCGACGCCATTCTGTTGAAGCCGGGTCCCCTCGACGATGCGGAATGGACGATCATGCGCCAGCACCCCGTGCTCGCCTTCCAGTTGCTGGCGCCCATCGCCTTCTTGCGTCCCGCCCTCGACATCCCTTACTGCCATCACGAAAAATGGGACGGCAGCGGCTATCCCCGGCGCCTGAAGGGCGAGGAAATTCCCCTGATGGCACGCATTTTCGCCGTCATCGACGTCTGGGACGCCCTCTCCTCCGATCGGCCCTATCGCCCCGCCTGGGACAAGGAGCGGGTCATCGCCAACCTGCGGGAAGGGGCGGGAACGCATTTCGATCCGCAGGTGATCGCCATCTTCCTCGGCATGGAGTGGTGAGCGCCTGCCCACCTGCCGCCAGCGGCTGGCCACCGGCGGACGCCTTCGATCTCTGGAGGATCAGGGGGGGATGCCAGCCCTCCTTGACTCTGGGAAAATCCGGCATAGACTGCCTGCGTAGGGGGGCAGGAGTTGGTCGCAGCCAAAAACCGGCTGCTCCGGTTTTGCCGATTTCCCCCGGCGTTTTTCCCCGGAAGTAACGTTCCGGCAGACTGAAAAGGGAAGGAGGTGGACAGGGATGAAGAAGCCTCTGCAAGAAGCGGTGTTGCGGCAGGAGGCGGCATACTGGGAAGCTCTGAAACAGGCGGTTCGGGATAATCCCACCCAGACATGCCACAAGTGAAAGAGCTGAAAAGGCGGAAGCTGAAGCTGCCCGTGTGGCGGCTAAAACCTGAAGGTGGGCAAGGCGCAGGAAAGGGGACCGCGGGTCCGCCGACCTCTCCTTGCTCACCTTCTTTTACTTCTTTTTCATGGTGGTGAAAGCAATGGCCGTCAACTCGCCCTTCGAATTTTTTCTCCAATGGCATCTGACCGAGCGCTGCAACCTGAGCTGTCAACACTGCTACCAGTCGGGCCGTGGCGGCGCCGAGCTGACCTTGGCCGAAATCGGTGCCGTCGCCGCCGAAGCGGCCGAGATGGTACAGGAGTGGGAGCGACTTTATGCCGTCGCGATCGAGCGCAGTTGCAATGTCACGGGGGGGGAACCGCTGCTGCGCCGCGACCTGGATGCCATTCTCGCCGTCCTCGGCGAGGCCGGATTCGCCCTCGATCTTCTCAGTAACGGCACCCTGATCGATGCTGCCGCCGCCCAACGCCTCGCGCAACAAGGTGTGCGCGGGGTGCAGATCAGTCTCGAAGGGCCGCAAATCATTCACGACCAGATCCGTGGGGCCGGGAGTTACCAGGCCGCGCTCGGCGGTTGTCGGCACTTGCGCGAGGCGGGCCTGGCCGTCTCCTTCAACGTGACCCTGTCCCGCCTCAATGCACCCTATCTCGAAGAAATCGTCGCCCTCGCCGCCACGGTTGGCGTGACCCGGGTCGGCTTTGCCCGTCTGGTCCCTGCCGGCCAGGGGGCCTTGCTGCGCCAGGAGATGCTCGCCGCGGAGGAAGTTGCGGATATTTATCGCCGCCTCTTTGCCCTGGCGGTGCCGGGAGTGCAAGTCGTGACCGGTGATCCGGTTGCCGCCCAGTTGCGGGCCGGCGCGAGCGTGACCCCCGTCGCCTCCGGCGGCGCACCGTGCGGTGGCTGTGCCGCCGGCGTCTCCGGGCTGACCCTGCTGGCGGATGGCACGCTCCTGCCCTGTCGGCGGCTGGAGGTGCCCCTGGGGAATGTGCGCCGTCACTCCCTGCGCGAAATCTGGGCGACCTCGCCGGTCCTGCGGCAACTGCGCACCCAGTCGCTCTATCATGGCAAGTGCGCCAGCTGTGCGCTCTGGAATGGCTGTCGCGGCTGCCGGGCCATTGCCTACGCCTGCTCGGCGACGGGCGGCCAGCCGGGCGATTATCTGGCCAGCGACCCGCAGTGCTTCATCGCTGGCGGCTGATCGGTGGAGCGTTGCCGTCCGATCGGTCACCTGCATGAAGTGGCGGGAGGGAGCATGAACCCCGGCGATTATGCCTTTACCGGTTTCACCGCCGCCGCCCTCGATTTTTTGCGCGCGGTGCGTGAGCACAACAGCAAGGAGTGGTACGACGCCCATCGCGGCGATTACCAGAACCTGGTCCTGGCCCCGATGCAGGCGCTGGTCGCCGACCTCGTCCCGGCCATGCTCGCCGTCGATCCCGCCTTTGAGATCCGCCCCGCCGTCGGCAAAACCATTTCGCGGTTGCACCGCGACACCCGCTTTTCCCGCGACAAGTCCCTCTACCGCGACGCCATCTGGTGCTCCTTCAAGCGCCCGCGCCCCGACTGGAGCGCATTTCCCGCCTTTTACTTCGAGCTGTCGGCGAGCGGCTATCGCTACGGCATGGGCTACTATGCCGCCCCGCGCGCCACCATGGATGCCCTGCGCCGCCGCATCGACGCCGCTCCGCGCCAGTTCGCCAAGGTCAGCAACTTCCTCGGTCACCCTGACGGTTTTATCCTCTGCGGCGATCTCTACAAACGCCCCCTGTCCAACCCGCACCCGCCGGCGCTGCAGACTTGGTACCAGCGCAAGAGCTTCTATCTCATGCGCGAGTCCCCGCCGGACAAGCGGCTCTTTTCGGCCGCTCTGGTCGCATGCCTGCAGGCCGATTTCGCCAGCATCGGCCCGTTTTATCGCTATTTGCAGGCTTTGAAGTGAGGATATGCGGACATCGAGCGGAGAGAAAATTAGGCATTTTTATGAACACTGAGGCAGGAAAAGACACTAAAATAAGCTTGGAGCCTGCCCCATCCGGTGCTTTCGATGGCCATCGTCAATCTATAACTTTGGCGGATTTATCGTATGCCCTTGTCCCGCCTGTCGATCAAGCACCAATTATTTCTGATTGTCGCCATCATTGCGCTGCCGGCGATCGGCATCATCGTCAACTCCGGGATACAACAAAGAAGGGCCGTGATCCATGATGCCGAATTGGAAACCCAAAAATTGGCAGAAACGATCGTCAATGAGCAAAAAAACCTCGTTGCGTCAACCCGGCAGCTCTTTATCGCCCTGGCGCAGTTGCCGGAAATTTCAACCAAAAAACAGCCGGAAGTGCAGGCCATCTTTACTGAGATATTGCGCCTGAGTCCCCAGTATTCCAATATTTTCGTGACGGATGCGGACGGAATCGTCTGGGCTTCGGGGGTCCCCTTGAGGGGGCCGGTTTCCGTCGCCGACCGACGCTATTTCAGGAACGCTCTGGCCAGTGGCCGGATGGCATCGGGCGAGTACCATGTCGCGAGGACGTCCAATAAGCCGACCATCGATCTCGGCTACCCGTTGCAGGACAAGTCGGGCAGGGTGATCGCGGTCATTTGCGCCGGGCTGTCCCTCGATTACTATCGGCATATTTTCGAGGCTTATCAACTGCCCAAAGGGGCGAGTTTTGCCCTTCTGGACCATCAAGGCATCATTCTGACCCGGGCCATCGATCCTGAAAAATACCGGGGCAAACCGGCCAGCCCCGAAATATTCAAGTACATGCTGGAGGGACCCGAGGAAGAAACCTCCATGGGAGCCAGCAGCGTGGTGGGCGATCACCGGATTCAGACCTATCGCAAGTTGCGTCTGGAGGGGGAGTCGATACCCTACATGTATGTTCGCGCCGGGATCCCGACCGACGTGGTCATGTCCGAAACAAATGCGGCTCTGGTCAGGAACCTGGGGTTCTATTCCCTGTCGCTGGCGCTGGCCTTCTTTTTGTCCTGGTTCATCGGCAAAAAATTTATCATCGACCGAATTCTGCTTTTGCAACGCTCCTCGCAACGCCTGGCCGATGGCGACCTTGTCACCCGGGTTGCCCATGAGGCTGGTGGCGGAGAAATCGGCGAGCTGGGCCGGTCATTTGACGACATGGCGCAGAACCTGGCGTCGCGCGAAGAGGCTTTGCGCGACAGTGAAAACAATTATCGGGATATTTTCAACACGACCCACGATGCCCTCTTTGTCAACGATGCTTCCGGCAAGATTCTCGAAGCCAACAGGTCGGCCGAAATCATGTTCGGCTATACCCATGCAGAGTTTTTGCAGATGTCGGTGGAGGACCTGATCCCGGGAGCGCCACCCTACACCTTGACGGAAGCCTTGCAGCGGATCGACAAGGCCCTGCAGGAGGGGACCCAGGAATTTGAATGGTTATGCCGGCGGGAAGATGGCGCATTATTCTGGACGGAAATAGCCGTGTCGCCGACCCGCGATGTCGAGCAACGAAAAGTTCTGGCCGTGATTCGCGACATCACCGAACGCAAGGGGATGGAGCAGATGAAGGAGCTGATGTTGTCGAGCATCAGCCATGAGATGCGCACGCCATTGACGGCCATGCTCGGTTTCCTGGAATTCGTCATCGACAATGAAGTGGACGCGGCCCAGCTGAAGGATTATCACGCCATCATGTATAAGGAAGGCGAGCGGCTGAACGAGATGATCACCAATTATCTCGACATGCAACGCCTGAAGGCCAACATGCATGAATATCACTTCAAATCCCTGGCGATCAGACCCTTACTCGAAGACGTGGTCTCGATTTATGCCAGTCCCTCCGCCAAGCATGCCATCACCGTGAAGGCTCCGGCCGGTTTGCCGCCGATCTCGGGGGATGACGAATTGTTGCACCAGGCCCTGAGCAACCTCCTCTCCAACGCCATCAAATATTCTCCCGCAGGGAGTGAGATCGTCCTCGATGCCCGCCTGGAGGACGATCGGGTGACTCTGTGGGTGCAAGACGCCGGGGTCGGGATTCCCCCGGAAGCCCGCGAGCGGATCTTTGATCTCTTTTACCGGGTCGAGGGGGTGGCCAAGCGCCAGGTGACCGGAACCGGACTCGGATTGGCGCTGGTCAGGGAAATTGTGGCGGTCCATTATGGCCAGGTCTGGGTCGAAAGTACCCCAGGGCAGGGGAGCACCTTTTTTGTTTCGTTCCCCGTCGTCAGGCCTGATGGCGGAAAACATCCGGTTTGAGACGTCGGCAGGAAAAATCGATCACGCCGCCCGTGACCGGCGCTGATGCGCCGGCGGGTGGCTTTTTGTCAGCAGGGGAGGATGTCGTGACCGGAGACTGTTTCAGTATCGAGATGGCGGTGCGGGATTACGAGTGCGATTTACAGGGGGTGGTGAACAACGCCGTCTACCAGAATTATCTCGAACATGCCCGTCACGAATATCTCAAGAGTGTCGGTATCGACTTCGCCGCCCTGGCGGCACAGAAGATCAACCTGGTGGTGGTGCGGGTCGAGCTCGATTTCAAGGCGTCGCTGACCAGCGGCGACCGCTTCGTCGTCGAGGTGCGGCCGGAGAAGCTCTCCCCCGTGCGCATCGGTTTCCGCCAGGCGATCTACCGCCTTCCCGACCGCAAGCTCGCCATCCAGGCCCAGGTGATCGGCACCGCCCTCAACCAGCGCGGCCGGCCGCAGGTGTTGCCGGAGCTGGAGGCGCGGATGCGGTGAGCCCCGCGTTCAGGGGGCCACCGTGCAGGTGCCGAAACTGATGCCGCCGCGGCCGTTGTTGTCGACGAAACGGAGGTCGGAGAAGAGCTGTACCTCGGCCTGCGGGGCGAAGCAGTAGAACTTCTTGCGTTTGGTCGTGGCGTCGAACTCGATGCGGTCGGCCGGTCGGGGTTGGTCGCAACTGATCTTCTGCCGTTTGCTTTCAAAGGCGCAGCGGCGCAGGGTGGCGCTCTCCCGCCCCTCGGTGATGCGTACGGAGAATTGCCCCTTTTTCGTCTGCTCCCGGGTGTAGCTGCGGCGCAGATCGTAGCGCTTCTCGACGGTGCAGGCGTAGGTCACGGCCAGGGCGGTGGCGGGGAGCAGGAGGAGCAGGGCAATGGTCAGCAGTCGCAGCATGGCGCGCATCCTTGGCTAGAGGTGTGCGGCCAGTATAACAAGTGCAGGCAGATTGTGCAGCGGGAGGGCAGACGAGCGGACGGAACTGGCGCCACGGTGAAGACCGCGGCTTTTCTTTGTCCGCGCGGGGAGGGCTAGTAGCGCAACCAGAGGAGGAAGGAAAAGCCGATGGCGGCGATAACCCCGGCCACGACGGCGTAAAGGAGGTAGTCGATGGCAGTCAGGCGCGCGCGCGGGTCGGTCTTTTCCATAAAATATCCCTGAATCGAAAGGTGGAGGGGGGTAATCCGCGCGGGGCAAAGAGCAACATCGATGCCAGTTTCCACTATCGCCGGAATTAGTGAACAATCCCGCTTGTTAGCAGTCACACGTGACCGCGTAAGGGCTTGAATCCACCCGCCCGGCTTCGGTCAATTGGCGTAAGGAGCTCGGCGATCTGCGGCGGTTGGCTGGCGGGGTCAGGGACAGGAGGCGTGACTGTGCAATTGCGCGGGAGCGGTTGCGAGAAAGTGCTTGTCCTGCGCGAGGCAATCCTGGCGATGGCGGCGGCTGATGAGGCGGGCGCGGGGGAGGGGGACGGTCAGGCCGGTGAGGCGCAGGCGTTGCTCCTGCCAGTCCGCTTCGGTGACCTGCAGGGGGGCGAGAAGGGTCGGGTCGGAGGCGGCGGCGAGATAACGCTCGACCAGGTTCTCGATGGTGCGGTCATAGCGGCGGCGCGATGAGCCGTGGGCGAAGTTGCGCCCGGCAAAGCGGCGGATGTCGCCGTCGCACCGTTCGGAGATATGGTAGAGCTCGTGGACGAGGGTGTTGAGCTTCTCCCGCGGGGAAAGGCGAAGAAAACGCGGGATCATCAGATAGATCAGGTAGAGGATATCGCGTTGGTCGTGGCGCAGGGCGGGGAGGCGATAGGTGCGCAACTGCCACCCCTGCCGCCGGACCTCTTCGCGGGCGCCGCCGGCAAAGCGCAGCGGCGCGATGCGGGCATAGACTCCATGCTCCCCGGCGGCCCGGGAGCGGGCGAGGCAGAAGAGGAGGCTCTGCGGATCGATGTGGCCGAGCTCGGGGAGGCGGCGGCAGAGGTCGGCGGCGAGGGCGGCGCTGGCGGCCGACAGGTCGAGGCTGGCGCGGGTCTCCTTACGACTCAAGCTTGTGGCAGAAGAGGCAGCGCATCGGCGCTCCCCCCGGCTTGGCGGGGTGGTTGGGGGGGAAGGCGATCTTGATGCCGTCATGGCAGGCCGGGCAGAGAGCATCGACCTTGATCTTGTCGACACCGCTTTTGCGCAGGTCGTAGAACTGCTGATGGGTGGTATCCTTCGGCATTTTGACGGTCTTTTCCTTACCGGAAATAAGGAAGAAGGTGCCAAAGACCGCGAGTATGATGCCAATGAAAATCCAGTCGCGTTTATTCATGGGATAACACTGTACTCCGGCTGTCGTGCGGGATGGAGGGGGGCGGAAAGCGGGGCGGGCCCGCCGCGATCAAGTTGCCGGATGAAAATACCATAGGCGACGGTCAAAGATAAAATATTTTTTCGCCGATATGGTCTGCTCGGCCCTTGACTTGCCCCGTCCCCGTCCCGTAGGATTCACCCTTTATTCCTGCAAGGCAAAAAGGGGAAAAGCATGTCTGAACGTGCCATCGGCATATTCGATTCCGGCGTCGGCGGGCTGACGGTTTTCAAGGAGGTTCTGCGCCAGCTCCCCGGCGAGGAATACCTCTATCTCGGCGATACCGGCCGGGTTCCCTACGGCACCAAGAGCCCCCGCACCGTTTTGCGTTATGCCCTCGAAGCCGCCGCCTTCCTCCATGCCCGTCAGGTCAAGGCCCTGGTCGTTGCCTGCAATACCGCTTCGGCCGTGGCGCTGGAAGCGATCGAAGAGCATTATCGGGTGCCGGTCATCGGCGTCATCGAACCGGGGGCGCGCAAGGCCGTCGGGGTGACGCGCAACCGGCGCATCGGCGTCATCGGCACCGAAGGAACGGTCAAGAGCGGCGCCTACACCCGCGCCATCCACCGCCTCGATCCCGGGGTGGAGGTCATCGCTGCCGCCTGCCCCCTCTTCGTCCCCCTGGCCGAAGAAGGGTGGGCCGACCATGCCGTCGCCCGCCTCGCCGCCGCCGAATACCTGGCGCCTTTGCAGCAGGCCGGCATCGATACTCTGGTCCTCGGCTGTACCCACTACCCCCTGCTCAAGCAGACCCTGCGCGCACTCCTCGGCGAGGCGGTGATCCTCGTCGATTCGGCCGAGGAGACGGCGCGCTGCCTCACCCTCCTCCTCGATGAGGGGTCCCTGCGGCGCATCTCGGCCCCCCGCCCCCCCCGCTTTTACGTCACCGACGTGCCGACGCGCTTCGAGCGGGTCGGCGGTGCCTTCCTCGGCGCCGACCTGACCGGGGTCGAGCAGATCGAACTCGACGGTGGCGGCGATGTCATCGTCCCCCTCAAGAGCGCCGGCGCCAACCGCTCGGAGTTGATATGAAGAAAACCTGGCCCCATCGCCTCATCCTCCCGGCTTTTCTCGTCGTCCTGCTGGTCTTCGGCCTCCTCTTCGCTCGGCAGCTGCGCCAGACGTCGACGCCGCCGGGTCCGGCAGGCGAAAGCGTGCCGCGGCGCGACATCGTCCTCTATTTCGGTTCGGCCGATGGCCGGCAACTGGTGGCGGAGACGCGTCAGGTCGAGGGATGCCTGGAGGAGTCCGCCTGTCTGCGCCAGGTCGTCAGCGCCCTGCTCAGCGGGCCCCTGGTCGAGTCGACCCCGCTCTTCCCGGCCCATGCCGTGGTGCGCGGGGTGACGCTGCGGGACGGAACGGCGCTGGTCGATCTCAGCCGCGAGGCCCTGGACGAACATCCCGGCGGTAGTCTTACCGAACTCCTCTCCATGGTCGGTCTCGCCAACACCCTGGCCGGGAATTTTCCCCAGGTGCGCGACGTGACGTTGTTGATCGAGGGGGCGCCGGTGGAGACCCTCAAGGGGCATCTCGATTTGCGTCGGCCGATTCCGGCCGATTTCGCCCTGGTGCGCAGTGCGCCGGGGACCGTTTCCGGGAGGTAAGCATGGCTGATTTTCGACAGGCGCTCAAGGAACGGGTTCTCGTCCTCGATGGTGCCATGGGAACGCTGCTGCAGGAACGCGGCCTCCCCCCCGGCGGTTGCCCCGAGGCGATGAATCTCGACGCCCCTGCGGTCGTCGTCGGCATCCACCGCGAGTATGTCGCGGCCGGCGCCGACATCATCGTCAGCAACAGCTTCGGCGGCACCCGCCTCAAGCTCGCCCATTACGGACTCGGGGGGCGCGTCGCCGAGATCAACGCCCGGGCGGTGGAACTGGCCCGCCAGGCGGCGACGGGGGGGCAGTTCGTGGCCGCCTCCATCGGCCCCAGCGGCCAGTTTCTCGAGCCGGTGGGGGCGGCGAATTTCGACGACATGGTCGAGATTTACGGCGAACAGGTACGCGCCTTCGCCGCCGCCGGGGCCGACCTCATCTCCCTGGAAACCTTCCTCGACATTCGCGAGCTGCGCGCCGCCGTCGTCGCCTGCCGCACCTTCTCCACCCTGCCGATCGTCGCCCAGATGACCTTCGACAACGCCGGGCGGACGGTCCTCGGCACCTCGCCGGAAGCGGCCGCCGTCACCCTCGACGCCCTGCAGGTCGATGTCGTCGGTTCCAACTGCGGCCTCGGCGTCGAGGGGATCTACGCCGTCCTCGAGCGGATGCGCGCCGTCACCTCCCTCCCCTTGATCTCCCAGGCCAATGCCGGCTTGCCGCTCCTCGTCGACGGCAAGACCATCTTCCCCGGCACCCCGCAGGAGATGACGGCTTACCACGAGCGCATGATCGCCCTCGGCGTCCGCATCATCGGCGGCTGCTGCGGCACCACCCCTGCGCACATCCGCGCCATCCAGGCGGCCCTCTCCGGACGGGCCCAGGGCTGGACGCCGCCGCCGCGCCGCCTCTATCTCTCCAGTCGCACCGGGGTCGTCGCCGTCGGCGGCGGGGCGCCCTGCGCCATCATCGGCGAACGCATCAACCCGACGGGGAAGAAGGCCTACACCCAGGAATTGCGCGAAGGGAAGACCGCCTACATCCGCCGTGAGGCGCAGGAGCAGAGCGCGGCCGGCGCCGTCCTCCTCGATGTCAACTGCGGGACGCCGGGAGTCGACGAGCCGGCCGCCCTGGAGCGAGCGGTCTTCGCCGTCAGCGGCATCAGTTCCGCCCCTCTCGTCCTCGACTCCTCCGATCCGGTGGCTCTGGAGCGCGGGCTCAAGGCGGCCGACGGCAAGGTCCTGATCAATTCGGTTTCCGGCGAGGTCAAGAGCCAGCAGGCGGTTCTCCCCCTCGCCCGCAAATACGGCGCCGCCGTCATCGGCCTCGCCCTTGACGCCGGCGGTATCCCCGAAACCGCCGAAGGACGGGTAGCGGTGGCCCGCGCCATCCTGGCCGCGGCTCTCGACCATGGCCTGCGCCGGGAGGACGTCGTCATCGACTGTCTCACCCTGACCGTCTCCGCCGAGCAGAAGCGGGCGCTGGAGACTTTGCGCGCCCTGCGTCTGGTCGCCAGCGAACTCGGCCTGGCGACGGTCCTCGGCGTCAGCAATATCTCCTTTGGCCTGCCGGCGCGTCCCCTCCTCTCCTCGGCCTTCTTCGCCATGGCCATCGAAGCCGGACTGGCAGCGGCCATCGTCAATCCCAAGGAAGAGCGGATGATGGACGCCTTTCGCGCCGCCATGGTCCTCCTCGGCCACGACCTGCGCGCCACCACCTTCATCACCGCCTACAGTCAGGCCGCCGCCCCGGCTCCCGCCGCCGCCGTGGCCGGCGCCGCCCCGCCGGCGATCCGCGAGCGGCTGGCGACGGCGGTCATCGAGGGCGACCGCGATGGCGTCACCGCCCTGGTCGAAGCCGCCCTCGGCGAGGGGCTGACGCCGCTGGCGATCGGCAACGAGGGACTCCTCCCCGGGCTTGAGGAGGTCGGCCGGCGCTTCGGCCGCAACCAGGTCTTTCTCCCCCAGGTCATGCTCTCGGCCGAGACGATGCAGACCGCCTTCGCCCGCCTCAAGGTGGAGATGAAGGGGGGCGCCAGCGCGACCCTGGGGAAGATTCTCATGGCGACGGTCGAGGGGGATATTCACGATATCGGCAAGAACATCCTCTGCACCCTGCTGGAGAATCATGGTTTCGAGGTCATCGACCTCGGCAAGAACGTCCCGGCCGCCAGAATCGTCGCCGAAGCCAAACGCCTGGAAGTCGATGCCGTCGGCCTTTCGGCCCTCATGACCACGACCCTGCAGCAGATGGAGGTGACCATCGCCGAGCTGCGCCGGGCGGGGATCAAGACCTTTACCATGGTCGGCGGCGCGGTCGTCACTCCCGAGTACGCCGCGACCATCGGCGCCGACCTCTATGCCCCCGATGCCCTGGAAGCGGTGGCGCGGATCAAGGAGCTGTTCCGCCAAAAGGCTGAAAATGGTGGAAATGAGTGATACTTTACTTGCGCCATTTCGCGGAGTGTGCTAACAATAGCCCACTTTTCACGGACTTTTGAGGATGCGACATGGTCGTTGGCTTCAACCATAATTTTCGTTACAAGGGCGAAGTCTTCCACGTTCAGACCGAGGACGGCGGACTGAAAAGCCCCCATATCATTACCCTCCTCTATCGCGGGGGGACGATCCTCGGCTCCAGGAAGACCTCCTACTCCGACATCATCAAGGTCGACAACCTCGATCAGGTGGTCGAGGAATTGATGAAGGAGCAGCACCGCGACATGCTGCGCCGCCTCAAGGAGGGTGAGTTCGACGCCATCGCCGGCCTCGTCGCCGCACCCGCTCCCGCCGCCAGCAGCGCAACTAGCGCCTCGCCCCCGCCGCCACCCCCT
>MGTO01000041.1:25521-26452 GCA_001799485.1 Desulfuromonadales bacterium GWC2_61_20
GGCGGCCAGACCGGCGGCCGCAGCCCCGCCCCCCCCCGCCGCTCCGGCCAAGCCCGCGGTTGCCCCCCCAGTCCCGGCGGCAGCGCCGCTGACCGCGGTTCCCCCGGCGGCCCCGGCGGCCCCGGCGGCCCCGCCCGCCTCGCCCAATGAAGTGAGTCTCGACGACATCATTCTTTCTTATATGGTCGGAGAGGATCGCAAGTAATCCTCCCCTCGCTGCCCTACGATCAACTGTCCCCGTAACGGTCAGATAAGGAGTCTAGAACCCGATGTTGAACGATCAGACGGTCGCAGAACTGGAAACCATCGCCCGGCGGTTGCGGGTCGAGATCCTCAAAATGCTTAATTCGGCCCGTTCCGGGCACACCGGCGGCAGCCTTTCCGCCATCGACGTGCTGACGGTCCTCTATTTTCATCAGCTCTGCCACGATCCCGAGAATCCGGCCTGGGCCGAGCGCGACCGCTTCGTTCTCTCCAAGGGGCACGCGGCTCCGGCGCTCTACGCCTGTCTGGCGGAAGCGGGCTATTTCTCCCGCGACGAGCTGAAAACCTTGCGCCGCCTCGGCAGTTCGCTGCAGGGGCATCCCGACATGAACAAGACCCCCGGTGTCGACGTCTGTACCGGATCCCTCGGCCAGGGGCTGTCGCAAGCCGTCGGTCTCGCCCTGGCGGCCCGGCTCAAAGGCGATAAATCGCGCGTCTATGTCCTCCTCGGCGATGGTGAGCTGCAGGAAGGGCAGGTCTGGGAAGGGGCCATGGCCGCCGCCCACTACCGCCTCGACAATCTCTGCGCCATCGTCGACCAGAACGGTCTGCAGATCGACGGCGAGGTCGAAAAGGTCATGGGGGTGGCGCCGGTCGGGCCGAAATTCCTCGCCTTCAACTGGCATGTCCTCGAGGTCGACGGCCATGACGTGCGGGCCATTTCCCG
>MGTO01000042.1 GCA_001799485.1 Desulfuromonadales bacterium GWC2_61_20
TGGAAGGGATGAACGCTCGCCTCCAGCAGTTGGCCCGGACAGGGGATGTGAAGACCTTCATCGTCGTCCACGACGAGTTCCACGAACTCTTCATCCGCGCCGCCGGCAACGACAAGCTCTGCGCCCTGGTCGGGGAGTTGCTGCGCAAGCTCAACCGCCAGCGCATGGCCGCGCTGGCTCTGCCCGGACGCATGGAACTGGCGGTGCAGGAACACTTGCGGATTCTCGAAGCTTTTCGCCGGCAAGACGGCGACCGCGCCGACGATCTGGTGCGCCAGCACGCCGCTTGAAGGTCGCCGGCTCCGCCGCCACTGCACCTGCGCAGTTGCGGTCGATCCGCCTCCTGGCCGGACTGGCGGAAGAGGAGCTGGAGCGGGTCGCGGCGCGGTTGACCCTCTGCGACTTTTTGCCCCAGGCGGTCATCCTGGCGCGGGCGACGCCGCCGGAGGCGATCTATTTCCTCCTCGCCGGCACGGTGCGGGTCGAACTGCCGGAGGCGGACGGCCAGATCTTCAACCTGGTCGAACTCGGTCCGGGGGAGGTCTTCGGCGAGCGGGCGCTCCTCTCCGGCGAGGCGCGCACCGCCGATGTGCGGGCGCTGACCGCGGTGCGGGCGGCGCGGCTGGAGCGAGACGATTTCGCGGCACTCCTCCCCGAGTGTCCCCGCCTCTATGCCAACCTCTGTCGAGATTTCGCCCGCCAGCTCGGTACCTGGGCGCAACGCCACCAGCGCGACGAGCGCGACAATCGTGAAGTCCTGGCCCACGTCATCGGCTGGCAGCTCCTCCCCGAATTCGGCGCCTTTCCCGGCAACTCCCCCTGGGTGCGCTCGCTCAATAGCCGGCTCGGCGCTCTCGGCGCTGCCGACGCCCATGTCCTCATCCTCGGCGAGCGCGGCACCTGGAAGGATCTCGCCGCGCGCCTGATCCACTTTCATGGCGCGCCCGGCCGGCCGATCCTCTTTCTCGACTGCGCCGCGCCGCCGCCGCTGCGGCCCGGCGCCCCTGCCGCCCCGGCCGCCACCCCGGACCCGCTCCATCGCGAACTCGCCCAGGCGGCAGCCCTCTTCGGCCAGGCCCCGGACAGCGCCCTTTCCGCCCACCGGGCGCGACGGGGGATGTTGGAGCTTGCCGCCGGCGGCGAGATGATCCTGCGCAACGTCGACTGTCTGGCCCCGAGCGTCCAGGCCGCGCTCCTTGCCTTTCTCGACTCCGGCCGTTTTCAACGCCGCGGCGAAAGTGAGTGGCGCACGGCCCAGGTGCGGATCATCGCCACCTGCAGCGAGCCGCTGGCGGCGAAGGTCGCGCGCCAGGAGTTTCTCGCCGGGCTGCAGCAGCGCTTGCAGGAGGAAGTGGTCGAGATGCTGTCCCTGCGCGAGCGGCCGAAGGATATCCCGGTCATTGCCCGCAGCCTCCTCCCCGCCCTCAACGCCAAACACCACAAGGCGGTGCGGCGTTTTTCGCCGGAGGCGCTCAACCGGCTGGTCGGCCACGACTGGCCCCTCAACGGCAGCGAGCTCTATCAGGTCTTGAGTCGCGCCGTGGTCGTCTGCACGGGGGAAGAGATCGGCGCCGAACAGATCTTTCTGCAGGGGGAGCGCAGCGGCGCCGGGCGCTTCAACCTCCTCACCCTGCCGGCGGTCGAACGCCTGGCTCGCCGTCCCGACTTTCCCGGGTTGCTGCGGCGAGTGACCATCCCGCTCCTTGTCGCGGTGATCCTCTACACCCTCTTCGGCCCTCCCTACGCCAACCTCGCCAATCTGACGGTGTGGACGGTGTGGTGGCCGCTGCTGTTGGTCACCGCCTTTTTCGGCGCACGCAGCTGGTGCAGCTTCTGCCCCCTCGAAGGGCTCAGTGCCGCCATCGGCGCCACCCGCGGCGTCCGCCACGAGCCGGCCCGATGGCTGCGGCGCTGGGGGCCGTCCTTAAGCATGGCCGCTTTGGCGGTGATCCTGCTGCTGGAGCAGGCGAGCGGCATGTTCGCCTGGGCCCTTGCCACCGGCCTGCTCCTGACCTGGCTGCTGGTTGCCACCGTGGCCGCCGATGTGGTCCTGGGGCGGCGCGGCTGGTGCAAGTACCTCTGCCCCCTGGGGCGGGTGGTCAGTCTGGTCGCCCGCATCTCGCTGCTGGAGATGCGCAGCAGCCCGCACGTCTGCGTCAGCCGCTGCCGGGTCGATGACTGCATCAAGGAGCGGGCCTGTCCCATGGGGCTCCACCCGACCGGGATCGACAATTCGGATCACTGCATCCTCTGCCTCGATTGCGTGCGCCACTGCCCGCACCACTCGATGCAGCTCGATCTGCGCAATCCCGCCAGCGGTCTCTTCGATCATTCCCGGCGCAGCTTCGCCGAAGCCCTCTTCAGCGTCATCTTCGCCGGGGTGGTCCTCGCCGCCAAGGGGACGCCGCTCCTCATGGGTCGGCCGGCCGAAATTTTCCCGACGGTCCGCTGGAGTCCCGCCGAGGTCGGCCTCGCTCTCACCCTGGTCGCCGCCTACGTCGTCCTCGCCCTGCTCATCTCCCGCGGCCGGCCCTGGCGCGCGACCTTTACCCTCTGTGGCTACGCCTATCTCCCCCTCGCCTTCACCGGGGTCTTCGTCATCTATCTGCGCGCCCTCGCCGAGGGCGGGGCGCAGATCGTGCCGCTCTTCCTCACTGCCCTCGGTTTCGCCGACTGGCTCGATCTGGCGCGCCTCACTCCCGAACTCGGCACCCTGCGCCTGCTGATCCCGCCGCTGCTGGTCGGCGGCGCGGCGATTTCGTGGGTGGTTCTCGGCCGTCTGCGGCAGCAGTACGGTCTCGACCGCGCCGTGGTGACCGCACATCGTTTGCTGGTGGGGCTGACCTGTCTGGCCTTTCTCTGGGCGTTGTAACATCCCTTTGTAAGTTGAAGCGCATGTGCTGATGGAACGAACAAGGGTACAGGCGTCGCGACGCCTGTACCCTTGTGATTTTTCTATTCAGGGACTGGCTGCTTTGCGTCGTCGGCAAAGCTGCCCGTCCCTCTCAAGCTCTTACAAGTCCAAACTCCTCAACGGATTTGCGTAACCGGCTGCGCCATTCAAGATAATGGAGTAGAAACTTATTCGTGAAGCACCTAACTATCGATAGTCCGGTTCACACTATGGTTAAGTGCTGCTTTTTATAAATATAAGATTCGATCCATACAGTAGTTAATACTGCCAAGAAACAACCGCCAATGCTATAAACATAAATATTATGAGGGATAATAATTATTTCTAATCTAAATAGAAAAGCAAATGCTGCAACTGGTAGACAATAAACTACAATAGAAAACAAATAATGCCACGCTACATTATTAAACTTTGACCTTTTGCGATTAAATCTAATTGATTTTCTTAAGGCAAATGCCGAACCTAAATAGATAATTACCCCTCCACCCCAGAACCGTTGCCACTCTTCAGATAAACCTGATGAGTCTAATGCTCGGATCAAACAAAACCATGAGATGCCTACCACAAGGGCGGTAATAACAAGCCAAATTCGGTCAATGAATCTGTTATTTTTGATCATTAATTTTGCACCTGAGAACTTGGGGGGTCAGCCCTTGACATGCGACATGTCTCGTGTCAAGGGCTGACCCCTCTGCCCTTGACAAGTTCTAACCAGCCCAATCACTTCAAACGACCAGCATCCTCATGAGATGGTGCCAGTCCCCTTTAGTGTTTCCGGAGATCAACTGACAGCGTTTGGTCAGGTGTATTTACCTAGTTGTGCTTTATTGACCTTCTTCCGCTAGCACTTTTGCTGAAAAAGCGCGAGGGTCATTTAGTGCTGTCCTACACTGCCCTGACCACTGTGTTTTTCCAACAGAAATTACGAGCAGGGAGTCGCACTCATCTTCGAAAGGTTCTGCTGGCCAGGCTGCGTTGAGGGAGTCCCATAGTGCCTCTGACATAGAGTCATTTTCGTGCCATGTGGTCATGACTTCTTGTAAATTCTTGTTGTTTGCCGACAGCTTGACTAATTCTTCGTCAGCTAGGTCGTGTAAAGCTTCGCAACCCGGTCCCCAAAAAAGGAAATACACGCACCCCGATGTAACCAATTTCTGAATCAGCCGAGACAGCTCTGCACGCGGTGTATTTTCAGTATCTGCTGCTATAAGGCAGAGGGAATATTGACTTTTTACCTGCAGGTTTGACGGGATGTCAGTAATGCTCGGCACGTCCAGAAGATAAAGCTTCCGATCTGAGACACTATCGATCCCTATGAACTCCAGTTCTATCATTCATTCTCCGGTGGACGGGAACTTGAGGGGTCAGCCCTTGACATGCGACATGTCTCGTGTCGAGGGCTGACCCCTCTGCCCCTGCTGACCCCTCTGCCCCTGCTCGGCCTGGTTAAGTCGGCTCAGCACCTTTTGTAGCTTTTCGCGCCAAATCTCGGGCGGCTACCTTCTCTCGCAATTCGGCTAATGCCTCTGTTTTCACGACGCCGGGCATTAATTTATCAGTTGCCTCAAATCCTTTTAGGCGAACCATTTCGATGCCGGGTTGAGTTAAAACCATATTCATAGCCAAGCCTTGAGCTGCGCCAATGTAGTGCCTAATGTAAGGGATATCTTTGATCAGCTCATAGCCTGCTACTATTCGCTCTGCACTTGAATTTCCGGGCGGCAATAGCGATTCCCCCGTAGTTTTAGAATAAAGTTCAATGGCCGAAACAATACGCTCCAAAAACTCAAGGCATGGGTTGCTTACAGTCATCCATCGAAGATATGCATCGAAGACATCATTTGCGTTCTGAACTTCAAGTCCGAGTTCCGGGGACACCTCACTTAATTCCCCCCGGCTTCGGTCCCGGTTTTTGTTTACTTAACCCGCGGCCCAGCATCCCCTCCAACTTTGCCACAAAGTCCATTTCTCCCAGAGGCCGACCTGATCGCTCGGCCCGGCCGATCGCTGTCCTGCACCCCGCATCTACCTCGGCGGCCAGAAAGGACGACCAATCGTCGACCAGTTCCCCCAGCGGCGATTGTTGAATCAGCGGATCGAGCTGTTGCCCCAGATAGTGGCGGGCGCTGCTCCAAGGATAATCCCCCGGAGCATTGACGAGCCCAGCAGCCACTGGATTTCGCTCGACATATCGCGCTGCGGCAAGTAGGTACCGTTCATCCATGGCACAGGAGGAAAACCGCCCTTGCCACAGATGTCCACGCCAGCCCATGCGAAAGTTGATTCGGCGCGTGTATCGTCGATGAGTCTCACCTATCGCCAGTTTTAGCCCGTCTTCGGTCTGAGGCACCACGATCAGATGCACGTGGTTGGGCATCAGGCAGTAGGACCACACCAGCACCTCATGACAGGTGCACCACTCGCTCAACTGGCTGAGGTAGTAACGATAATCGTCCTCGTCAAAAAATGTAGTCTGCCGACGATTCCCACGTTGTGTCACATGGTGTGGCAACCCCGGCGCCACGACTCGTGCAATGCGTGCCATCTCCCCCTCCCTGGAAATGATGACTCAATTAAGTGCGGTGTCCCCGGAACTACAGCCATATCCTGTTGTTGTAGGGGAATCCAGGAGGGGTCGTGTCTACACTTTTCATTTTGTGTATGCGTAGACGCGCCCCCTATGCCATCCCGAGGGTTAGGCAAAGACCAACTTTTCCAATCGTTGGAAATCCGTTTCCACGGGCAAAATCACGGTACCCATAAATGTTCTCGGCTCAAAGGCAAAAGCACCTAGCCATGCTTTCCCGTTCTTGTTTATTGGGTACCGATACAGTTGCTCCACCGGTAATTCCTTCTTCAGATCCTCAAACTTCTTCTTCGCTTCTGAGCTATCTCCAAGAACTTCAAAGCCGAACGGAACTTGCCAATATTGATTTTTATGAGGGTAAAGACGGTGGTAATCGATTGCTAGCTTTTCCACATCATGATGTAGCTTGGCATTCGGGTTCTTTTTTATAATCATCGCCTTCAAGAATAGCTCGACCGCATGGTAAGCGGTAAAAATTACAACGCACCCATCAGCATATTTTGCCTGATCAAAATTATCTTCTATTCTCTGGCAGAGCACCTTAGACGCAGATAAGTATGACTTAGCAAATGCAAGAAGCTGTTCAGCCTCATCAACGTCTTCCAACTCCCAAGATCCTAGGAGTATCTTGAGGGACGCTGCTTGTTATTTTTCTATTGCATCCATAATCTGCGCCCTAACCACCTTTTCGGCTTTCAAATACATCTCTCCCCGTTTTGCGGCGAGGCTTACACCTGATGAGCCGAGGTAGAGGTATTTGCCAACTTCGCTGCCCAAATAGCCAAATTCAAATATTGCCAGGTGGCATATTACTCCGCGTGCTAATGCCGGTAATCTGCTTTTGCTCGGTTTTCGCACCAAATCAGCTGCAAGCCCCAGAACTAACGCTACTGCCGAAACCAATTGCGTGAGGCTTACTGCGCTTCTCATCTTGTCTCGCAGCTGTTCCACCTGCTTGAGGCTATCGACAAAGTCGCCATTACCCAGGACCCGTGCATCGAAACTTTCGCATTCGATAAGCGGCCGTTCACCTTGGCTCCGTTTCAATCCTCCGCCTACAAGTTCATCACGCCGACCTTCCTTAATGCCGTCAGCGACAAATTGTCGATACAGAGACCGTGCAGTGCCAAGCTTTCGACCAAAGCGTTCAAGAACAGCTTCTGTTTCCTGGCCGACAAAGGTCCGGTTCCCCAGCAGAACTGCATGCCCGCTCCAGGAGTGCTGATCCAGTTCCTCAAGGCTTTTGACCATGCCGGCTCGCAGCGGATTTAGGTGGATATATCTGACCAACTCCAGCAGATATGCTTCTTCTTCGCAAACGATAGATTTGTAGCGATTTTGGAACAGGTGCCCGGAGCGTTTGTTATTTCGATTGAACGACACGGCATAGCCGGTAAGAAGCCTGCGCATAAAGGACGACAGCGGCGTGGAAGTTGGCATTAACAGAAGGTGAAAATGATTGGATAACAGCGCCCAGGCATAACAGCGGACACCGGTTTCGGAAAGCAGTTTAGCGAAGCGATCAAAAAAGAGTTGCCGGTCATGATCATCATTGAAAATGTCGCGCCGCTCGATACCACGAACGATAACGTGTTGGAGGAGGCCGGCAATGTCAAGTCGGGCTAGGCGTGGCATGGGCAAAATGTACCATCGTGGCAAATAGTGTCAATAGCAAAATAACAAGCAGCGTCCCCCCAAGGTTCCCCAAGCAGCGTCCAAACCTTAAGCGACTTTGTCGGGGGCGGCGGAATCGAAGGGAACGAGCTTGAGAACCGAGATCTCGGGCGCGCAATTGATGCGGATCGGGACCAGATACCAGCCGATCCCCCGGGAGATATAGACTTGCATGCCTCCGCGGGCGTGCAGACCGCACAAATTGGAAGCGAACGGCGGCATGGCAATCTGACCTCCATGAGTATGCCCGCAAATCATCAGGTCGACCTTTGACTTGAATTTGGTATCCGCCGCCGAGGGGTTGTGCGACAGCAAGATCTTGCATTCGTTTGGAGGGGTATTCCGAAACGCTTCGTCGATACCAAGGGAATCGTGCCACAGATCTCCCGCCCCTCCGATCCAGAGTCTGTCTTTCCCCCGCACAATCGGTACCGCCCCGTGGCGCACGCTCTGCCCGCTTTTGGCCAGATAGGCTAAAGATTGCTCTGTGTTGTCGAACATGTGGTCATGATTCCCCAGGACCGAGAAGACGCCGCTCCGCGCCTGCAACGTGTTCAATCGTGACCAGACTTTGTCGATCGCGTCACTCCCATCGCCACCATGGATATAATCGCCAGTGCAAACGATGGCATCCTTTTCAATCAGGTTGACTTGCTCGATGACTCGGTCGATGACACTGATCGGAATGCCGAAGCCATGGTGCAGATCGGTCAGTTGCACGATGGTGAAGCCATTGAAACTCAACGGCAAGTTCGGGACAGGGACCCGATAGGTGTTCACCTCAAAGTGCAGCGCGCTGAAAATCCCGTAAGCGCCAGTCAAAGAGCCGACTCCGCAGAACGCACTCAATTTCAAAAACCTCCGGCGGCTGAGTGCGTCGTTCATAGCTAAGTTACTCCTTGATCCTGTAGTGAGAGCGTTAACAGCATCT
>MGTO01000043.1 GCA_001799485.1 Desulfuromonadales bacterium GWC2_61_20
CTTGCTGGCACAAACAGGGACTGAATGCTTGGCTTGGTCGCTGATGAGCAATCATGCTCATCTTCTCTTGCGTCCGGCAAAAATTACGCTGGGACATTTCATGCGGCGGCTTCTGACCGGCCATGCCGTCTCATTCAATCTGCGCCATCACCGCAGCGGACACCTTTTTCAAAACCGCTACAAATCGATCATCTGCGAGGAAGATCCCTATCTCCTTGAGCTGGTTCGCTACATTCACCTCAACCCGTTGCGCGCCGGACTGGTGAATGACCTGGCAGAACTGGACGTCTATCCCTGGAGCGGACATGCGGTATTGATGGGGCGACGGGAGATGGCGGAGCAGAATGCGACGAAAGTCCTTGCCTATTTCGGGAAGCAGACAAGGGCGGCTCGGGAAAAATATCGATCCTTTGTCGCTGATGGTATCTCCATGGGGAAGAGAGATGACTTGTGGGGGGTGGTCTGAAACGAGCGTTGAAGCTGACCGGGGACGAGGTCGTCACCGCTTACGACGACAGGATTCTCGGCGGAGCCGATTTTGTCGAAGAGTTGCGACAGGAAAAGGAGATAGCTGCGAGACTCGGCACTCTCCTCCCTCTGCCGGAGCTGATGAAACGCGTGGCCAACTTTGCCGGGGTTGACGCAAAGGGGTTGTCGCAGCGGGGGAGGAATCCCCTGCTGGTCGATACGAAAAGCATCATTTGCTTTCTGGCCGCGCGAAAGATCGGTCACAGCGGTGAAGTCATCGCCAAAGCTTTGGGGATCACCCGTTCCGGAGTTTGCCGAAGCGCTTCCCGAGGGGCAGTCATGATCGCGGGAAATCCCGATAAATGGGGTAAAGTAGAAGAGCTAATCAACTAATCAACTCCGTCCCCTGACGCACTGTGACGCACAGAGCAACTGACCCGGCGCGCAGTCGGGCGAATCCGAAAAGGAAATCGCATGAAGATCGTCGTTCTCGACGGCTACACCCTCAACCCCGGCGACCTCGACTGGCAACCGCTGGAAGCTCTCGGCGACTGCACCATCCATGAGCGCACGCCGAAGGAGCTGCTGCTGGAACGGGCGGCCGGGGCGGAGGTGCTGCTGACCAACAAGGTCGTCGTGGGGGAGGCGGAAATGGCGGCGCTGCCGCAGCTGCGCTACATCGGGGTGCTGGCCACCGGCTACAACATCGTCGACGTCGCCGCCGCCCGCCGCCGCGGCATCACCGTCTGCAACGTTCCCGCCTACAGCACCGCCTCGGTGGCGCAGCTCACCTTTGCCCTGCTGTTGGAGCTGACCTCGCAGGTCGGCCACCACGCCGACCGGGTGCGCGCCGGGGGGTGGGCCAGCTGCCGCGACTTCTCCTTCCGCGAGCGGCCGCTGGTCGAACTCGAAGGGCTGACGTTGGGCATCGTCGGTTTCGGCGCCATCGGCCGTCAGGTCGCCGTCCTCGGCCACGCCTTCGGCATGGCGGTGCTGGTCCACACCGCCCACCCCGAGCGTTACCAGGCGACGCCGGACGGGGCAGCGGTGCACTTTGTCGGCCGCGATGAACTCTTCGCCGCCAGCGACGTGGTCAGCCTGCATTGCCCGCTGACCGAGGCGACCCAGGGGCTGGTCGACGCCCGCCGTCTGGCGCTGATGCGGTCGAGCGCTTTTCTGCTCAACACCAGCCGCGGCGCGTTGATCGACGAGGGCGCGCTGGCCGCCGCCCTCAATGCCGGGAAACTGGCCGGCGCCGGGCTCGACGTCCTCACCCTGGAGCCGCCAGCGGCCGGCAACCCCCTGCTGACGGCGGCCAACTGTTGCATCACCCCGCACATCGCCTGGGCGACGATCGCCGCCCGCACCCGCCTGCTGGCGACGACGGTGGCCAATGTTCGGGCCTTCATGCAGGGGGCGCCGCAGAATGTGGTGAACTGAGCCGGCACCAGCAGTCTTTTCCCTCAGTCTTCAAACGCAAACAGCCCATGGTCGCAATCTTCGACCTAGGGCTGTTTTTTTGTGAGGCAGAACCAGCGGGTCGCGCCCCGCCCCCTCTCCCTAGCCCTCTCCCACGAGGGGAGAGGGAATTGTCGGGCTCCCCTCCCTTCGATGGGAGGACCCAAGCTGCGAGCCTAAAGGGTTGGGGGGGGAGAGTTGAATTGCTTCTAACCAGCAGCGCCGGTGTTGAAAAAAGCCGCGGAGACTGCTGGCGCAGCAGAGGTGACGGCACAGGCGCACGCAAGAGACGTGTTCCCCATCAGTTGGCCGCTAAGGTGTCACGCAGCACCGCCCCCGGCGCAAGAAATGCCCGGCGCAGCCGAAAGGTCCTTCCTTTGGTGACTTTCCTTGGACCAGCAAGGAAAGCCACCCGGCAGCCGGCCGGAACCGGCGGTTTAAGCTTGTTGTCTGGTTTCGTTTACAGAACAGAGCCCGCAAGAAGGCCCCCTCTCCCTTCATCCCGTATTCCGCAACCCCGCCGCAATCCCGCTGATCGTCGCCGCCAGCACGTAATCGAGCTCGGCACTCTCTTCCCCGCCACGCTTGCGCCGCAGCAGCTCGATCTGGATGTAGCACAACGGATCGACGTAGGGGGCGCGCAGTTGCAGCGAGCGCGCCTGGGCCGGGTTGCTCTCCAGCAGCCGGGTCTGGCCGGTGACCTGCAGCAGCATCGTTACGGTGCGTTCGAATTCGCCGGCGACCAGGGTGAAGACCCGCTCGCGCAGGGCGATGTCGGGGACGAGTTCGCTGTAGAGGCGGGCCAGCGGCAGATCAACCTTGGCCAGGGCGAGCTCGACGTTGCGGATGAGGTCGGAGAAGAAGCGAAACTTCTGCATCAGTGTCCGTAACAGCGCGGCCTCGGCGGGGCCGCGGGCGGCGAAGGCGGTGAGGGCAGTGCCGACGCCGTACCAGGCGGGGAGGTTGTGGCGGCTCTGGATCCAGCCGAAACCCCAGGGGATGGCGCGCAGCTCGGCGATGGTGCCGCCGCTCTTGCGCCGGGCCGGGCGCGAGCCGATGCGGGCGAGATCGAACTCGCGCACCGGTGTCGCCAGCTCGAAGTAGGCCGGGATGTCCGGGTTTTCGGCGATGTCGCGACGGTAGCAGGCGTAGGCCTCGTTTGCGAGGGCGTCGAGGGCTGCCTCCCATTCGGCCGTCGGTGCGGCGCCGCACCCCGGACCGGCAAGGAGAGTTTCAAGGGCGGCGGCGGTCATCAGTTCGAGATTGCGCCGGGCGAGGTCGGCATCGGGGTATTTGAAGCTGATGACCTCCCCCTGCTCGGTCAGCTTGAGACTGCCGCTGAAACCGTGTGGCGGCTGGGCGAGGATGGCCCGATGGGTCGGGCCGCCGCCGCGGCCGACGGTGCCGCCGCGGCCGTGGAAGAGGGTCAGGGTCACGCCGCAGGCCGCCGCCGTCTCCTGCAGGGCGCGGTGGGCGCGGTAGAGCTCCCACGAACTGGTGAGCATGCCGCCGTCCTTGTTGGAGTCGGAATAGCCGAGCATGACCTCCTGCCGCATGCCCCAGCTTTCAAGATAGGGCTTGTAGCCGGGGTCGCTCCACAGGGTGCGGCAGATCGCCGGGGCATGACGCAGATCGTCGATGGATTCGAAGAGGGGGACCGGCATCAGACCGGGGTCGTGCTGCTCTTGATCGGCAGCGACCCTGATTCCGCCGAGTTCGAGGAGCCAGACGAGTTTGTGGATGTCGGCGGCGGCCGTGGCGCCGCTGATGATGTAACTGCGCAACGATTCGGGCGGATAGTCGTCTTTGAGCCGGGTGAGGGCGCGGATGGTGTCGAGGAGTTCGGTTGTCGCGGCCGAGGGCGGCGGAGCGAGGGTGCCGGTCGCCGCCGCGCCGGCGGCGAGTTCGCCCACGGCGCGGGTGTGTATCTCGGCATGCTGGCGGATATCGAGGGTGTGCAGATGGAGGCCGCAAGTCTCGACCTGGCGCAGTAGCGGGGCGACCAGGGCGGCGCCGAGGCGCTCCCCCTTCTGGGCGGCAAGGACGCGCAGGAGGAGCTGCAACTCGTCGCGCAGTTCGTTCGCATCGGCATAGGCGCCGGTGGCGGCAGGGGCAAGGAGACTCTGACGCAGGCGGTAGCGGATGACGCTGACGAAGCGGCGGTAAAGCTCGCATTCGGGGAGGGAGTCGACGTCGTTGCGGGCGGCGGGGAAGCGCTCAAGCTGGCGGGCGAGGGCGGCCGCGAGTTCGTTGGCGACGCCGACCCGGCAGGTCGAGGGGGTGAGGAGATCGCGCAAGGTCTCGATCTGCTTGAGATAATGCGCCAGGATCAGTTCGCGCGCGCTGAGCAGGGCCGTGCGGGTGGCCTCGGCGGTGACAAAGGGGTTGCCGTCGCGGTCGCCGCCGACCCACGAGCCGAAGCGGATCATCGTCGGCAGTTCGGCCGCTGTCACCTCCAGTCCGTAGACGGCGTGGAGGTCGCTGGCGACCTCGCGGTAGAAGGGAGCGAGGGCGGGGAGGAGAGCCTCCGGGTAATGATCGAGGCCCATGACGATCTCGTCCTTGACCGTCGGCTTGCGCCGGCGCACCTCATCCGATTGCCACAGCGCGGTGATCTCGGCGAGGATGAGCTCCTGGGCCGCGGCGACCTCGGTGTCGGTGAGGGGGAGATGGTCGAGGCCTGCCAGCGCGGCGGCAATACGGCGCCGTTTGCGCAGCACCACCCGCCGCGCGACCTCCGTCGGATGGGCGGTAAAGACCGGCACCAGTTGCAGGTGGGTGAGGGCGGCGAAGACCGCCCCGGCGGAGACGCCGGCGGCGCGCAAGCGCAGCAGGGTACCGCGCAGGCTGCCGGCCTTGGGGGCACCGGCGGCTTTGAGCCCGGCGGCGCGCAGTCGGCGTTTGCGCTGGTTGGCTTCGGCGAGATTGGTCAGCTCGAAAAAGTTGGCGAAGGCCTTGACGATATGGTGGGCCTCTTCCAGGGAGAGGTCGCGGACGGTGGCGCGGGCGCGCCGCTGCAACGGACGCTCGACGGATGTGTCCTCCGTCACCCGGCGATCGGCGATGACCAGTTCCCGCAGCTGCTCTTCGAGGGCAAAGGTCGCTTCGCCGGCCTGCTCGCGGATGACACTGCCGAGGAGCATGCCGAGGGAACGGACATCGCGGCGCAGCGGCGCCTCGTGCTGGGCCTCGTTGTCCCCGCAAAGCTCCGTCAGGCGCTGGAGCTGGTCGTCACTACTCCAGAGTAGTTCCATATCCCTCTTCTCCTTTCCGGCATTGAAAGCAGTATACCAGTCAGGCTGAAGACGTCATTAATGCAATATCATCTAGCCACAACAGCACTCCTCGGGTATCATCTGTCAGCGGGTAATGCAGCCGCCGACGGGGGATGGCGCACACACGGAGATCGACATGTCGCTTCATCCCCGGGAGACCTCACCCCTGCTTTTCGTCGTTGCCTTTGTCCTGCTGGCGGCGGCCATTGTCGCCACCGGCGTCTACGTTTATCAAAATGGCCAGAAGGATGCCTGGGACAAGGCGGCGCACGAACTGGGCGTTGTCGCCGATCTGAAAACGGCGCAGCTGCTGAAGTGGCGCAGCGAACGTCTGGCCGACGCGGAACTTATCTCCCGCCGATTATCAATCGCCCGGTTCGCACGGCAATATCTCCTCCATCCGGATGACCGCCAGGTCGCAGGGCAACTGCGCGAGTTGCTCGGCCAGTACCTGGGACAACACGAGTATGACCAGCTCCGTCTCCTCGATCCCCATGGCGTGACCCTCCTTTCGGCCCCCGACGGCCGTCCCCCCGCCTCGATGCCCGTGGTCAGGGGGGTCGCCGAGGCAGTGCGCTCGCGGCAGATCGTCGTCGTCGATTTCTATCGCCACGAGCATGATCGGCGCATCTACTTCACCCTCGTCATTCCGATCCTGGATGCGACCTCCGGCCGTCGGGCCGTCGGGGCGATAGCCCTGCGTGTCGAACCGGAAAAATATCTCTTCCCCTTCATCCTGCGCTGGCCCTCCTCCAGCGTCTCGGCTGAATCCCTCCTGGTCCGCCGCGATGGCGATGATGCCCTCATCCTCAACGAACTGCATTTTGCCCGGGATGCGGCCCTGCGCTTGCGCATTCCCCTGACCCGGCGTGAGGTTCCAGCGGTACAGGCGGTCTTGGGGAAGAGCGGCATCGTCGAAGGGCGCGACTATCGCGGGGTGACCGTTCTGGCCGATGTGCGGCTGGTGCCGGAGACGCCGTGGTTCATGGTGACGCGGATGGACACCGCCGAGGTTTATGCCCCCGCCCGGAGTCACCTCTGGCTGATCATCCCGCTGATGGCGGCTCTCGTCGCCGCGACGGCGGCCATTCTCTTCGTCATCTGGAGGCAGCAGCGTTACGCCTTCCTGCAGGAACAGCAGCGCATCTCCGAAGCCCTGCATGTCGTCGAAGAGCGTTATCGCATCGTCTCGCGGATCAGCAGCGATTTTGCTTATTCTTGCATAATCAAGACAGCATCGGAGGTTGTCATCGACTGGATGACGGAGGCCTTTTTCTCCCTGACCGGCTACAGCCGCGACGAGCTGAATGAACGCGGCTGCTGGCTCCATTACGTCCATCCCGACGATTTTCCGCGAGCCATCGGCCAGCGCCGGCAACTGGTGGGCATCGGGGCGAAGAGCGTCGAGGAGTTTCGCCTCGTGGCCAAGGATGGCTCCTTGCGCTGGGTGCGCAACGCCATGGAATTGTGCGCCGACGCGCAGGCGACTGGCGGCAAACGCATTATCGGCGCGGCGCAGGACATCACCGAACGCAAGGCGGCGGAAGCGGCGTTGCAGGCGAGCGAAATATTTCTGCGCGAAGCCCAGCGAGTCGGCAGTCTCGGCACGTATAGTCTCGATATCCCGAGTGGTCGCTGGGAAAGCTCGGAGGTCCTCGACGCGATCTTCGGCATCGACGCTGACTACGAACGTTCGGTGAGCGGCTGGACCTCCCTGATTCATCCCGACGATCAGAGGATGATGGCTGACTATTTCGCTGACGAGGTCGTCGGCCGGCACCGCCGCTTTGACAAGGTCTATCGTGTCGTCAGAAGGGACGACGGCGCCGTGCGCTGGGTCCACGGCCTCGGCAAGCTTGAGTTCGACCAGGATGGGCCGCCGGTCAAGATGCTGGGCACGATCCAGGATGTGACGGCGGAAAAGCTGGCGGAGGAGGAACTGCGTCAGGCCAAGGAGGCCGCCGAAGCGGCCAATGTCGCCAAGAGCCGTTTTCTGGCGACCATGAGCCACGAGATCCGCACGCCGATGAACGGCATTATCGGCATGACCGAACTTCTCCTCGATTCCGGTCTCAATCCGACCCAACGGGACTATGCCGAGATCGTCAAAACCTCGGGGGAGCATCTCATGGGGCTGATCAGCGATATCCTCGATCTCTCCAAGATCGAAGCGCACAAAGTAGATCTTGCTGCGGCCCCCCTTGAGCTGTCGGCAATCGTCGATGGGGTTATCGCCCTTTTGGCCCTGCGGGCGCGGGAAAAGGGACTGCTGCTGGAGGCTACGATCGCGCCCGAGGTGCCGCCGCGGCTGCTGGGGGATGCCGGGAGGCTGCGGCAGATTCTCGACAACCTTATCGGCAATGCCATCAAATTTACCGAAAAGGGGGGTATCTTCCTCTCTGTCGCCAGGGCCGGCGAGACGGCGGAAAACGTCACCCTGGCTTTTTCGGTCCGCGATAGCGGGATCGGGATTCCTGCGGACAAGCTGACGGTGATCTTCGATCCCTTTACCCAGGGGGATGACTCTGCCAACCGCCGTTTCGGCGGCACCGGTCTCGGTCTGGCCATTGCCCGGCAGCTGGCGAACTTGATGGGCGGGTCGATGAGCGTCGAGAGCGTCGAAGGGGAAGGTTCGATCTTTCGTTTTACGGTCACGCTGGCAAAAATGCCGGCGACGACCCCGCCGGGTGCTGCGACACGCGGCCCGGAAGCCACCGGCAAGACGCCGGGGAAGGGGGCGCGCATCCTCGTCGCCGAGGACGACCCGACCAATCGGACCCTGATGCACCTGATATTGACCAAGTTCGGCTACCACGTCGATATCGTCGGCGATGGCCGTGCGGTGCTGCAGGCCCTGGCCGCCGCCGATTACGATCTGGTCCTGATGGACTGTATGATGCCGGCGATGAACGGCTACGAAGCGACAAAGGCCATTCGCAGCCGGACCGCTCCGGTGCGCCGACCCGATATCCCCGTTATCGCCCTGACCGCCTACGCCATGGCCGAGGATCGCAACAAGTGTCTCGACGCCGGGATGGACGACTATCTGGCCAAGCCCTTGCGCGGGGAAACGCTGCAAGCGATGCTGGCGAAGTGGCTGGACAAGGATAAGAATTGAGCCGATTCCGGAAAATTCTCGAGCAGAGTCCGATCTCCATGGCGATCGTCGCTTTTGACGGGACGATCGAGCTGATCAATCGTCGGGCCATTGCGACCTTTGGCTATCAGCCGGAGGATATTCCGCATATGGATCGCTGGTGGGTGCTGGCTTATCCCGAGGCCGTTTACCGGGCCGAGGTCCAGGCGCGGTGGCTGCGTCTGGTCGGCGAGGCCATGGCCGGCGACGGCGAAATCGCCCGGGGAGAGTACCGGGTTACCTGCAAGGATGGTGCGCAGAAGACGGTGGTCATCTTCGGTGTCCTGCTCTCCGGCAAGGCCTTCGTCATGTTCGAGAACATCACCGCCCGCAAGGTGGCCGAGGAAGCCCTGCGCGAAAGCGAGGCGCAGCTGCGCGAGGCGCAGGACATCGCCCGCCTGGGGCGGTGGGAACTCGACCTCGTTTCCGGGCATCTGGCCTGGTCGGACGGCATCTTCGCCCTTTTTGAAGCCAACCGTGCCGAATTCGCCGCGTCCTACCAAGACTTCCTCGCCCTCGTCCATCCCGACGACCGCGCTCTGGTCGACCAGACCTATCGCGACTCCGTCGCGCAGAAAGCCCCTTACGACATAGAGCATCGCCTGCTGCTGCCGGATGGGCGGGTCAAGTGGGTCAGCGAAATCGGTCGCACCATCTACAGTGGAACGGGTGCCCCCCTCCGCTCGGTCGGCACCGTCCAGGACATCACCGAACGGAAGGTGGCCCAGGAACGGATTTCGCGCGCGCTGCAAGAAAAGGAAGTGCTGCTGCGGGAAATCCACCATCGAGTGAAGAACAATCTGCAGATCATCCATAGTCTTCTCAACCTGCAGGCCAAGGGGATTGCCGATTCCGCTGTTCGCGCCCTTTTCGAGGAGAGTCGCGACCGGGTCAATGCCATGGCGCTGATCCACGCCCGCTTGTACCGGTCCGACGACCTCGCCCATATCGACTTCAGGGAGTATCTGCAAAGCCTGGTGAAAAGCATTGCCGCCACCTACAACCGGTGTGACGTCAGGCTCACGGTGCAGATGGCGCCCCTTCTTTTCGATGTGAATCTCGGTATTCCTTGCGGACTCATCGTCAATGAGCTGGTCGCCAACAGCCTCCGCCACGCCTTCCCCGAGGGGCGGCGGGGGACGGTGCGGGTCGGTGTCGGCCGCGCGGACGATGGATGCTATCGGCTCAAAGTCGCCGACGACGGCATTGGTCTGCCGGCCAATTTCGATCTGAGCGCCGGCAGCTCCATGGGGCTGAAACTGGTGCAAATTCTCGCCGGGCAACTCGGCGCCGTCATGACCCTTGACACAACGGCGGGGACTTCCTTATGCTTCGCCTTCACCGCCGCTGCCCAGCTGACGACGGATAAACTGGATGCGGCGGTAGAACAGAAATAGTCTCGGGGAAGTTGCTCTGGTTCGTGGGCCGCACCGACACATGTCACCGGCCAGGTTTGCCCCTGCCGCAGGAAGGCTGCATCGATGGGTTCCAGCTATGATGACAACAAGTTTATTGCCAAGACCGTTCAAGCGAGCGCTCCTCCTGCCATCCAGCGGAAAAAGCTGGGGCAGGTACTGGTCGAAAGCGAAATTCTCACCCAATTGACAGTCGAGCGGATTCTTCAGCTCAGTCGCGCCGCCGGCAAGCGTTTTGGCGAGGTCCTTGAGGATCTCGGCCTCGTCACCGGAGAAGAACTGGCCCAGGCCCTGGCGACGCAGTACGGCTATCCGGTGGTGGCCGATTTCGCCAAATATGCCTTCAGCGATGACCTGCTCAAGCTCATGCCGGCCGAGACTGCCGCTGAACACATCATCTTTCCCCTGAAGTTGCAGGGGAATATCCTTGGTCTCGCCATGGCCGATCCGACCAATGAAAAGGTCGTGCATAACATTCAGGACAGCAACAAAGTGGTGGTGAAGAACTTCATTGCCTCACGCAAGGATATTCTTCAGGCGATTGCCGTGCACTATTTGAAAAGGGAGGAAGCGAAATCGGGCAAGGCTATCGTTCTGCTCGCCGAAAATGACAAAAACATCGTCAAGGCCATGTCCGACTCCCTGAACAAAAACAATTACGAGGTCATCGTGGCGACCGATGGTATCGAGGCTCTGAAAAAAGCGGTTTGCTACAAACCGGCGCTCATCGTCGCCGACAAGGATATGCCGAAAATCAATGGTTACATGCTGCTGAGTTCCCTCAAAAACACCAGGGAGACGAAAAACATCCCGGTCATTCTCATCGCGGCCAGCACCCAAGCCGAGGAAGAAGCCCTGGCGTACGACAAGGGCTTTGCCGATTACATCAGTAAGCCGGTCAAGGAGATCATTCTCCTGACCAAGGTCAAGAAGGCCATTCTCTTTAACATCAACCCCTATGTCGTCAGATAAGGGGTTGCCCTTGGAAAGGAGCCTCATGCCGTCGTTGTTCACAGCGTGCTGTCCCGGCCTTCTCCGTCTTATTCTCTGTTTGGTCTTTCTGGCTGGGCTTCCGGTGGCGGTTTCGGCGAGGTTTTACAAGTATGTTGACGATAGCGGGACGATAGTCTTTGTCGAAGACAAGTCGCGCATTCCGCAAAAATACTGGTCGCAGTTAAAAACCTACGATGAGGCAAGCGACAGACTCAGCCCCGATGAACGCAAGGCGGCAGCCGAACGCCGGCAGTCGGAGCAGACGGACGCCGCCGCCCTGAACAGCCTTACTCAGTCCCTTGAAACGAGTGTGACCATCCGCAACAATCGGGTGCTTGTGCCGGTCTCCGTCCGCTATGACACGCGAGAGGTCACGGTCCGCCTGGTCCTCGATACCGGAGCGACCAACACGGTTTTTTACGATAACGCCATCATGAATCTCGGTGTCCCCGTCGATGCTGGCAAGGTCGGCTATGGCCAGGTAGTCGGCGGGCATAAGATCCAGCATCAGATGGTGCAGTTTCGGACCATATCGGTCGGTCCCTACGAGATCCGAAATCCGCAGGCGTCGATCATCAAGAATATCGATCCGGATGCAGATCACGACGGATTGCTGGGGATGGATTTTTTGCAGCAGATGAAATACCGGATCGATTTTGACAGGCAGGTCATCCGCTGGCTTCCCGAGAGTGAATCGCGCTAGTGTCGGATCACTTCTTCTCGGCCTGATGAATGAGTTCGACCAGGGCTGCGGCGATTTCGGCGTAGCCCTTGCCATTGGGGTGAACGTAGTCACTCTTGCGGGAGGGGCGCTGGAGGGTGTCGGCGATGATGTCGTCTGCAAAGGGGAGGTGCAACTCCTTGGCGATGCCGGCATAAAGGGGGGCCGTCTGCAGCAGCAGCCCCGGCTGCGGCACCCCGACGAGGACGACATCGGCACCGGCGGCCCGGGCCAGCCCGACCATCGCCCGGAGATTGGCGGCGAGTTCCTCCGGGTCGCGCTGCTGCAGCAGATCGTTGCCGCCATGACAGAGAATGACCAGGGCCGGGCGATGTTCGTCGAGGAGAGCAGGGAGGCGGGCGAGGCCGGTTGCCGACAACTCTCCCGGCATGCCGGCGTTGATCACGATGCGGTCGAGGAGGTTCTGGAGCACGGCCGGGTACGCTTCCCCGGTGCCGGCCCCGGTGCCGTAAGTCAGGCTGTCGCCGAAGGCCAGAATCACGGCATCCGCCGCCAGAGGGGTCAGGCGCGGACCGCGGTCGCAGGCGACCAGGGGCAACAGGAGAAACAGGAAAAGGAGCAGGCGTATATTCATTGCGAGGCCCTCCCGAGTTGGCTACGCCGGTATTGTGGCATGGCCGGGGTGCAAAAAGAAAGTCTCGACGCCCGGGGGGGGCTTTGTGCTAACGGGGGAGGGGGCAATCATGCGCCCAAGGGGAAAAACTGGAGCGTCTTCACGAAATTGACGGGACTGCTGCTTAACGTTTGCCAAGAGAGGAGCGACAATGAAAACAGCCGTAGGTGCGGTCATCCTGGGTTTGTCAATGCTGCTTGTCCCCGGAATTTTACTGGCCGACGAGGTTTTCCCCGTCGACCGGGATCTCTACCCCTGGTACCCCTCGCTGGTGCGCTGGGAGAAGACCGCGGCCGAGTTCCATCCCCCGGCCGTCTGTGCCGATTGCCATCGGCAGCAATTCGAGGAATGGAGCGGTTCACTGCATGCTCTGGCCTTCGTCGACCCGGTCTATCAGGGGGAGCTGCAGAAAGGGATCAAGGCGGTCGGTCGCGACATTGCCCGGCAGTGCGAGGGGTGCCATTCGCCGGCGGCCATGGTGACGGGGGAACTGGCCAAGAGCAAATTCGGCAAACTCTCCAAACTGGCGCTGGCCGGAGTCTCCTGCGATGTCTGTCATTCGGTGAGTGGCGTCACCCATCAGCAGACGCCGAGTCGCGAACCGGAAAACGGCTCGTTGGTCCTGGCCCCCGGTCGCGCCGACGGCAGCTTGGTCAAGCGCGGCCCGATTGCGCCGCCCGCGGCTTGCGGAGGCGGTTTTCATGACTGCGCCGAATCGTCCCTGCACCGTTCTTCCGACCTCTGTGCCTCCTGCCATCAGGTGCTCCATTTCGATAAACACTTCCCCCTGGAAGCGACCTATCAGGAGTGGAAGGGGAGCGTTTATGCCCAAATGGACATCGGCTGCCAGGATTGCCACATGGTCGATACGGCGACCTTCTTGCGCTCCTCCGCCTTTCTCAAGCCGGAACGCGCCGAGTACCGGCACTTTTTCAATGGCGCCAACTACCTCCTCTATCACCTCGCCCAAGCGGCGGCGCTCAAGTCCGGGGACGCAGCGGCGGCACAGCGCTTTGCCCGCCAGTACGATATGGCGGTGGCCCGCTTGCAGGCTGCGGCCCAGGTGGAAGTGCTGCCGACTTATGTCGCGGGACAGCTGGTCGAAGTGCGGCTGCGGGTCATGAACTTGCGCGCTGGCCATGCCCTTCCCACCTCCCTGACCAATGTGCGGCAGATGTGGCTGGAGCTCACGGTGACGGACGAGACGGGAAAGGTGCTGCGCAGCAGTGGCAAGCTCGATCCGCAGGGGCAGCTGGAGGCAGACACCCGCCTGTTCAATTCCGACGGCATGGGCGAATCCATGCACTTTGCCATTGACCCTTGGGTGGTGATCGGCTTCTCCCGCCATGACACTATTCCGCCCCACGGTTACCGTGATGTCGTCTATGGTCTGCAATTGCCGAAAGGGGTCGAAACGGTCAATGTCAAGGCGCGCCTGCGCTATCGCCAGGCCGACCAGAAAGTCGCGGAAGCGCTCCTGGCCGCCGTCCCGGCCGATATCAACCTCAAGGCCATTTATGGTCTTGAGCGGGTCCCGCAACTCCCCGTTGTCGATATGGCGGTCACCTCGGCGAAACTGGCCGTGCAGCGGTAAGGACGGGGGCGGTACGAGTGCAAAAAAAAGAAGGAGGCCCCCGGAATCGACCAGGGGCCTCCTTCTTTGTGTCCGGCCCTGCCCCGTTTCAGACCACGGTCAGCAAGGCGTAGCAGATGGAGAAGCGGCCGCTCTCGGGGACGTAGCAGAGGACCTTGTCGCCGGGCTTGACGCGATCGGAGCGCAGCAGTTCTTCGAGGATGATGAAGACCGAGGCGCTGCCGGTGTTGCCCTTGTCGGGGAGGTTGGTGTACCACTTCTCCAAGGGGATATGAAAGCCGATGGCGCGCAGCCCTTCGTAGATGGGGAGGCGGAAGTAGTCGGAGGAGTAGTGGGCGACGAAGATGTCGACCTCTTCCGGGCGGATGCCGCGTTTGGCCTGCAGCCGCGGGATGGCGCGGTCGGCGGTAGCCGGGACGATCTCCTGGTCGAGGAGTTTGACGTCCTGCTTGACCAGCAGGGCATGGCTGGCCAGCATCTCCTCGGGACAGGCGAATTCGCGCCAGCCGGTGAGGGTGCCGTCGTCGTTCTTGATCGCTCCGGCGTACATGCAGGCGTCGAGTTCGTTGGCGAAGGAGAAGATGTCGATCCATTCGATCTTGAAGGCGCGCTTGCCCGGCGTCGGTTCCGGCGCGAGGAAGGCGGCGCCGGCGCCGTCGGAGAGCATCCAGCGCAAGAGGTCGGCGGAGAAGGCGAGGGCCGGCTGGTTTTCCAGCTGGGCGGCCGTCTCTTCGCCGATGGCGCCGGCCATGCGCGAGCGCATGAAGGACGAGGCCTGCTCCGAACCGGTGGCGACGGCGTTCTTGCTCTGGCCGAGGGCGACGTTCATCGCCGCGTACTTCAGCGCGGTCATCCCCGAGATGCAGATGCCGGCGGTGCTGACGATCTCGCAGGGGGTACTCTTCAGTTCGCCGTGCACCATGGAGGCATGGCCGGGCATGAGCTGGTCCGGCTGGGTGGTGCCGCAGGCGAGGCATTCGATATCGTCGATGGCGAAGCCGGCGTAGGGTTGGAGGCGGCGCACCGCCTCGGCGGCGAGCTGGGCGTTGGTATGGGTGGTCTTGCCGGTGGCCGGGTCGATGGCGTAGTAGCGGGTCTTGATCTTGTTGTTGCGCAGAATCAACTGGCGTGTACGCGACGGCAGCTGGTTGACCATGCCGAGGATCTCTTCCATCTGCTCGTTGGCGACCGGAGCATTGGGCAGGAAGGCGGCGATGTCGGTGATGTAGACGTTCATGCGGATGTGGTCCCCGTGTTTTAGATTTTGGCGTGCGGATGGGTCAGGTGAAACAGCTCGGCGTAGCGCCGGTAGAACTCCTCTTCCGGCAGCCGCGTCGGGACGACGGCATTGGAGAGGGTGTAGTAGTCGAGGTCAAAGTTGACAATGCGCCCCTGCATCTGCCGGTGCAGGGCGGTCCCCGGCAGCGGGGTGAGGACGGTGAAGATCGGCAGCGCCACCGGATTATCCTGCATGTAGCGGAGCAGATTATCGAAATCGGCGTGGTCGTAGTCGGGCGAGACGATGTAATCGCCGACCACACTGATGCCGATGTCGCGGAGAATGGCGAGGGCCTCGCGATTGACGGCGACGCTGTTGGCCTTGTTCAGCTGGGCTAGCCCGAGGTCGCTGATCTCCTCGAAGCCGATGACGACGGTGCGCAGCCCGGCCGCCTTCCACTCGCGCATCAGCGCGGGGTGACGGACCACGGTGTCGGAACGGACATCGCCGAAGAAGTCCTTCTTGATGCCGGCCGCCACAATCGCCCGGCAGAGGGCGCGAGCATGCTCGGGATTGCCGAAGGTGTTGGCATCGACCAGGCGGACGAAGGGCACCGCGCCAAGGAGTTCGATGTCGCGGATCACCGCGGCGATGGAGCAGGCCAGGTAGCGCCCGCCGGCCTGACCGGCGATGCAGCAGAAATTGCAGTCGAAGGGGCAACCGAAGGCCGAGGCGACGAAGCCCATCGGCAGCCCGAGGAGGGTGTAGTGGCCGCGGTTGGCGGCGACCAGATCGTAGCGCGGCGGCATCTCCTCGACCAGATCGCGGGGGTCGAAGACCCGCGGCGTGTAGCGCAGGGTCGCACCGGGGCGGACACGGGCGACGCCGGGGATGTCCGGTTGCTTTTCGCCGCGGCCGAGAGCATCGACCAGTTCGCGGAAGCTTCCCTTGCCGAGGCCGACGACGACGAAATCGATGCCGTCGCGATGGAAAAAGTCGGGGTCATTGCTGGCATGGATGCCGCCGACCACGACGGTGGCGCCGCAATCCGCCTTGGCCTGCGCGGCAATATGGCAGGCCGTGTTGGCCTCGCAGGTGACGGCGGTAATACCGACCAGATCGGGGCGCAGGGTGGCGAGGCGTTCGGCGAGGGCGTCCGGCTCGACCTTGAGGTCGAGGATGGCGACCTCGTGGCCGTGAAGATTGCCGGCGAGGACCTCGAGAGCGAGGGGCTCGCCGCGAAAAATCTGCTTGATCGAGGTGATGCCGAAACGTTCTTCGGGGATACTGCGACCGCAGTTGGGCGGGTTGATCAGCAGAATCTTCATCGCGGGGTGCGCCGGGCTAAGGGTCGAGTCTGCGCGGTAACTGCGTCCGCCAAGAAAGAATGCGGACGCTCCGGCAGTGATGCGTCCGCCTTTTTACATTTTTTTCACCGATTTGTAAATTTGAAAGTTGTTTGGGGTTGTGGGAAAAAAGCGAAAATCGACGGTAATCCCGGCGTTTGTCGTGAATTCAGTCGTGCAAGTCGAGGAGGGGACGAGCGCTGTCGATGTGAAATATGGCCAGCGCGCGCAAGCGGCGGGCGGCGCGGCGTCCGGCCCGGCGCTCGGTCTCCGCCAACAGGGCGGCGAAGAGTTCCCCGTCGCTTTCCAGGCGCTGCAGCCGCAGGTAGAGGCGCACTCCCTGCCACTGGGAGAGGGTCGCAGCGGGCCGGGCGACGAGGAAGACGGCACCGGGATGCTGGCGTAGGTTACGCAAGGTACGGTTGGCACCGAGGGCAAGAACCAGGGTCGCTCCGTCGTCCAGAAGCCGCGCTGAACCGAAGATGGCGACATTAATTTCGCCGGCCGCGTCACTGGTGCTCAGGGAGCCGACGACAGGCGCGTTGTTGCCGAACAGTTCGTGCCAGGTGTCAGGGGGCATCGTTCTCTCCGGCCAATTTGCGCAGGGGGATGCTCAGGGAGCTGACGAAGTCGGTCCAGCTCCTGCCGTAGAGGGGGGCATCGACACTGCCACAGTCGCTGTGGTCGGCACCGGGGATGACGACCAGGGTCTTTGGCTGTGGCGCGCGGGCATAAATCCGCTCGGCCATGGACAGCGGCGCAATGTGGTCGGAATCGCCATGAAGCATGAGCAGCGGACTCTGCAGGTGACCGATGCGCCCAAGGTTGTCAAAACTGCTGTCGAGACTCCACCAGCCGAAGAGGGCATAAGTCCACGGTGTCTTATGCCAGGCAAGCTCGCGCAAGCTGGTGAAGGAGCACTCGAGGACGACGCCTGCTGCAGGTCGCCCGACAGCCAGATTGAGGGCGACAGCGGCGCCGAGGGACTGTCCATAGTAGATCATCCGCTCTGGCGTCCAGCCGCGGGTGTTGAGCAGGTCGAGAGCTCCCAGGGCATCGGCCAGCAGATCCTCCTCATGCTCCGCGCGGCCACTGCTGGCGCCGAAGCCGCGGTAGTCGAAGATGAAAACCGGAAAACCGAGTTCATGGAGGGCGATGAGTTTGTCGAGGTGCTGCGAGATATTGCCGGCGTTCCCCTGGCAATAGAGAATCAACGGCATTTTTGCGCGGCCGGGGAGATACCAGCCATAGAGCATGACCCCATCACGGGAGGGAAAGTGCAGCTCCTCGTAAGCGAGCCCGCGATCGGCGGGGGTAGCGACAAGCTGCCGTGGCGAAGAGAGGATGCTGCGGGTGGCGACCCCGCAGCCGCTGATCGCGCTGAGCAGCAGCATGAGGGCGAGGACCGGGCGCATCCGCAAGATCATGGTCATTTCCGGCTATCCGCAGGTTGCCAAGGTTGGGTCGGGGCGTTTCTGCCGGATCTTAGCGGGGTGCGTTCGCCGGAGCCGGAGTGGCGCCGCCGGCCGCTTCGGCGGCCGGCGCCGGTGGCGCCGCCGAGTTTGGTTCCGCGGCGGGAACCGCCGCCATGGTTGTCGGCGTTTCGGCGACGGCTGCTGGCATGCTCGCCGGCGGCGTTCCCTGGAGCTGCACGAGCGCTTGCCGGGCGTCGCCGAGTAACAGGCTCTCAGGGTAAGTGTGGACAAACTCGGCGAATTGGTCGAGGGCCTTGCGCGCATCGCCGGCGTCGGCGCTCTGGCAGGCTTGCCGGAAGGCCTGCAGTTCGTCCTCGGCGATGGTCGGCAGGGTGCTTTCCCCCTTCCAGTAAAGAGTGTCGGCCGATTTGTCCTGGCTGCCGCGCACCCCTCCGACGGCCGTCGTGACTGCCGCCTTTTTCTGTGGGGCGAAGCCTTCAAGCTTGCTTTTGAGCTGGGCCCAGAAGCCACCCTGATTCGCAGCGGGGGCGCAGTGGCCGCGGAAGGGGGCGGCGATGAGAAAGACGACGATAATTGTGGCAAGTGCGATACGGCTGTTCATGGGATCCTCCTGCGCGACAAGGGATTGCTGCGGGAAAAAATGGTTGCGGTTTCAGTAGCCGGGGCCGAGGGCCAGGGCGAGTCCGCGAAATTTATCGGCCGTGGCCGGGTCGAGTTCGAGAGCGGTGCGAAAGGCGCTCGCCGCAGTTTCCTTCTCGCCCAGGCGCAGGCGGCAGCGCGCCAGGTTGACCCAGACATCGGCATCCTGTGGCTCGATGCGTACCGCTTCGGCATAGGCCTTGGCGGCGTCGACATAGCGCTCCGACAAGAGATAAACGTTGCCGAGGTTGTTGGCGACGGCGGCACTGTCGGGGAGAAGGCCCCTGACTTTTTCAAAGAGACGGGCCGCCTCTTCCAGTTCTCCCGCCCGGGCATTGATGATGCCGAGCTGCAGCAAGGCGCCGGTGTCGTCGGGGTTGACGCGGAGACGGGCGATATGGGCGCGGCCGAGGTTGAGGGCCCTGATCTTGCGCAAGGTCGGCAACTCTTCGCGATAACGGGCTTCCAGCGCCACCTTCTGCACCAGCGGCGCCCGCCATTCGGTCATCGCCAGATTGGCCGGCTTGAACTGCTCCCAGTTGGCCCGGGTATCCATCAGGGTCAACCCCTGGTCCTTCCACTTGGCGTAGTTGGCGGCCCCGGCTTCCCAGGCCTTCATGAAGGGAGCGCCGATCTGGGTCACTTCGACGGGGACCCAGAGACTGCCGTCGTGTTCGACAAAGAGGGCGGCGAGGCCGTTGGGCGGAGCACCACTCTCCATCTCGGTGGAGAAGATCAGGAACATGTGCCCCGGCACCTCGACCACCTTGGTGCGGATGCCGAGGCTCTCGAGGAGGGAGGAGTAGAGGCCGACGAGGTCGTCGCAGTCCCCCGATTTGCGCTGCAGGGTTTCGCGGGGGTATTGCAGGTAGTCGACAAAATCGACCTTGCCCGAGGTGAGCTGATAGGGATTGCTCGGATCCTGCAGGTAGCTGATGCCGTGAACCCCGAGGGCGTCGAAGATGACCCCGGCGTAGAGGATCGGGTCGGAGAACTCGCTGTACTGGGTGACGATGCCGCGGGAAAAGTCGAGAACGATGGGGTCCTTGGGGGTGACGAAGGCGGCAAAGCGGCCGCGTTCTTCCCACAGCATGCGATGTTTTTCGAAGATATTGACGGAGAGGGTGCGGGAATAGGTCTTGAGATCCTGGTTCTTGTAGAAGGAGGCGGTGATTTCTGTCTGCACCGCCGTATCCTCGGTGACGTTGAGGACATGGGTATTGAAGACCGCCTTGAGGACGACCTCCTTGCTCTCCCGCGGGCCGAGATTGCTGATTTCCAGCTCCGTCGGAAAATCCATGAACTCCTTGATGGCGAAGGCGACCTTGATCTTGGAGATCTGATCGCGGGTGTTGTTGGTGATGCGGATGCTCCCCATCCCCTCGTTTTCATAAATCTTGTAGGTGTTGGAGAAGATGTCGTGGAGCTCGACAATACCGATTTCGATGGGCGGCTTGGTCGCCACCAGGGTCGTGACCTTGACCGGCACCCGGGCGCTCTCGACGCCGTCGACGCTGACGGCGGAAATATGGAAGGTGTAGGCGGTTTCCGGTTCGAGGGAACCTTCATAAAAGGTGGGAACCTCGACTTTGCCCAGAGGAACGGTCTTCCCCTCGATGTCCCGATAGATGTTGTAGCCGGCGAGAAACGCGGTGCCGCCGGGACGCCAGGTCAGATCGACGGACCATTCCTGGGGGATGGCGCTGATCTCCTCGGGAGGTGAGGCCGCCGCCTTCGCCGGCATGGCCTGGACCTCCCCGCTCCAGTTGCTCTCGTTGCCGGAGTGGGCGCTGGCCGTGACCCGGTAGTAATAGGTGACTTCCGGAGAGACGTCGGCGTCGACCCACGCTGTCCCGGTACTGGCGGCAACCTGTTGGTAGCCGCTGGCCTGACTGCGGCTGCGGTAGATGTGGTAGTCGCTGACGTAGCTTTCCGGACTCGCCGCCCAGGTCAGGGCCACCCGGCGCATCCCCGCTTCCGCCTTGGGACTGGTGGGAGGGGACGGGGTGTAGGAAAAGCGGAAGTTTTGCTGGCGGTTGTTGCTGGTATCGGCGACGAGGAGTTCGGTGTCGGTCAGCAACAGGAGGGCGGCACTGTTGCCGAATTCGCCGGGACCCTGTCCGGGGGAGCCGAACTCGCGCTGAAAGTTGCCGGTCGGGCTGAAGGTTTTGACCGTCTGGCTCTTGCCGTCAAAGACGAAAATTTCATTGGCGCTGACGGCCAGGGCGAGGGGGCGTTGCAGCCGCCCCGGCCCGTCGCCGCTCCCGCCCATTTCGACCAGGCGTTCGCCGTCGTGGTTGAAGACCGAAACGCTACGCCGCCCCTGGTCGAGGACGAGGAGGTTGTCATTGCCGTCGAGGGCCAGGGCGGCCGGGCTGGCGAAGACCACTCGCTCCCCCTTGTTGGCGATCTGGCTGAGATAGGTGCCGCTGGCACTGAAGATCTGCACCCGGCTGTTGCCGCGGTCGGCGACATAGACGATCCCCTTGGACGAGACGGCAAGGTCGGCCGGATCGGAAAAATAGCCTTCGCCCGAACCGGACGAGCCGAACTTGTGGACGATCTTGCCCTGGTCGTCGAGCTTGAGGACGGCCGCATGCTCTGCGTCGAGGACCCAGAGACCGTCATCGGGACCGAGGGCGAGAGCGACGGGGTGCCACTTCGGCAGGGTGATGGACGTTTCCTCCTTGCCGTCGCCGAGGACGACAATGGTGCGGGTTTTGGCGCGGAGGGAGTAGAGCTTGCCGCTCTTGCTCCGCGCCATGCGCCCGGGCTGGGGCAGCGGCGCTTCGCCGTTCCAGAGGACCGAGGTCGGGGTGATGCTGCGGTCGGGGAGGAGGGAGCGCTCCACCGCGTCGGGCTGGAGGACCTGAACCGCGCCGCGGCTGCGGTCGCTGACGAAGACCTGGCCCGAGCCATCGACGGCGAGACCGTCGAGGGCGAGGAATTGCGAGCTGTCGTTGCCGCGGGCGCCGAAACAGAAGAGCTGTTTGCCGGAAAAGTCGTATTTGCAGACCTTGAATGTCTGCTGCTCGATGAGGTAAAAACCCTCGTCGTCGGTGACGATGGCCGAGGGGCCGCGGGCCGCGGCGAGGCGGCTGAGAAACTCCCCGTCGATGCTGTAGACCTTGACCGCTCCGGCTTCGCCATCGATGACATGCACCCGCCCGCGCGGATCGACGGAGATCCCCACCGGCTTGCGCAACAGGGCATCGCCGCTGCCGGCGCGACCGATGACGCGGATGAAGACGCCGTTGGGGCCGAGGACCTGGATGCGATCGTTGCCGGTGTCGGCGACGAAGATGAGATCGCCCCAGGTGGCAATGGCCGCCGGTTCGTCGAACTCTTTGAGCCCGCTCCCCTCGCGACCGATATCGCCAAGATGGCGACCCTCGCGGTCGAAGATGACGACGCGGCCGAGTTCGCTGTCGACGACGAGGGTGCGATCCTGAATGAAGGCGACCCCCCGCGGTCTGACCAGGAGCGGTTTCTCCTTCTTCCCCTGTGGTTTCCCGCCGAGGATGCGCAGCTTTTCGCCGTCGGCGGCGCTGACGGTGACACTCCACTCCTGCTGGGCGGTGAAGACCAGTCCGCTCCGGTCGACGGCCACCGCCACCGGTTTCACCGCCGGCAGAGTGGAGACGTGGGTAATTTGGCGGAGGGCCGAGGCCGCGCCGGGGAGGGCGAGGAGGAGAAGGACGAGGAGGAGTTTGCGGATCATGGAGAACTCCGTGTTGGCAGGGTCGCCGCCGGGGCGGGAACGGACAGCCGGCGGTCAGGCTGCTGGTTGCCGGAAGGTGCGGAACGCAGCCCTTTAAGGGCGTAAATCTCGATGGGGAGCTGTTTTCCCTTGACCAGGACCGGCCCCAGGGGGTCGGCGATAACCAGTTGCCTGACCCGCTCGTAGAGGGCTTCGGTCATGACCGGGCAATTGGCCGTCCGGCTTTCGTTCTGGATGCGGAAGGTGAGATTGACGGCGTCGCCGATGACGGTGTACTCCATCTTCTTGCCGGCGGCGCCGAGGTTGCCGGCGATAACCTCGCCGGTATGGAGGCCGATGCCGCAGGCGATCGGCTCGGTTCCTTCCTCCTGCCACTTCAGGTGCAATTGGCGCAGCCGCGCGAGCATGTCGAGGGCGCAACTCACCGCCAGTTCGGCATGGTTGTCCTGGGGGAGGGGCGCACCCCAGTAGGCGAGGATGCCGTCCCCCATGAATTTGTCGAGGGTGCCGTCATGATCGATGATGGAATGGGTCATTTCGGCGAGATATTCGTTGAGGGTGGTGACCACCTCGCGCGGCGTGCGTTTTTCGCTGTAGCCGGTGTAGTTCTTGACGTCGGCAAAGAGAATGGTGACGATGCGGCTTTCGCCGCCGACCTTGGCCAGTTCGGGGTTCTTGACCAGCTGATCGACGATCTTGGGGGAAACGTAGCTGGAGAACATGGCCCGCACCTGGCGGGATTTGCGGTCGAGGAGGATGAAGCGCAGGTAGGAGACGGCCGAGTAGACCAGGACGATGACCAGGCAGGGATAGACGATGCTGACCCAGTGGCCGGCATCGAACAAGAGCAGGTTCAGCCAGAGCCAGACGCCGGTGATGACGACGACGAGGGGAAAGGCGGCGGCGGCGCGCAGGAGCGAGGCGACCAGCGCCACGAGCAAGCCGAGGAGGATGATGGCGACCAGATCGCCGAGGGCTTCGAGACCGCCATGGTGCATGAAGTCGCCGGCCAGGATGTTGTCGGCGATGTTGGCGTTGACTTCGACCCCCGGCATGTTGCTGGAGACCGGGGCGATGCGCATGTCGTAGATGCCGATGGCCGTCGGTCCGACCAGCAGGACCTTGCCGCGCAAGGACTCGGGCGGCACCCGCCCTTTGAGGACATCGACGAAGGAGAAGCGTGCGAAGGTCCCCGCCGGACCGCGGTAATTGATGAGAAGGTAGTGCTCGCCGTCGGTGGGAACGGTGTGCTCGCCGACAGAGAGGCCATAGGGCTGCGCCGTGAAGCTGTCGCTCCCCAGGACGGCCATGCTCGCCGCCAGGGCGAGGGAGGGATGGAGGCCGTCGGAGTGGGGGAGGACGAGGCGGGTCCAGCGCAGGACCCCGTCGTCGTCGGGGAAGACGTTGATGTGGGCAAGGTTGCGGGCCGCCGCCCGCAGCCCCGGCAACGGCTGCAGCGGCGTCGTGGTGCCGCCGTCGGGGGCCAGGGTGAAGGCTTCCGCCAGGGTCGTGCGCCCCGAGGCTTTGATCGCCGCCGCCAACGCCCGGTCGATGGCGCTCGACTGGGGTTCGGGGAAGAGGACATCGAAGACCAGACCGCGAGCGCCGGCGGCGCTGGCGGTCTCGATGAGGGCGGTGAAGTGCTCGCGGCTCCAGGGAAAGCGCCCCAACTCCGCAATGCTCTTGTCGTCGATGGCGATAATTGCTATAGTCCCGGCAGGTTTTTTCATCCCTTGGCGGGCACGCATGCGGAGGTCGTAGGTCCGGGCCTCGAATCCCTCCAGGAGAGGCAGCTGGACGTAGTAGAGCAGGACGACCCCGCCGATGAGGAGCAGGGTCAGGATCGGGACGCTTCGGCCGACTCTTTTCATGCGCCACAAGGTAGCAGGAAAAATCCTGTCCTGTAAAGGGGGAAGTGCTCCCCCCGCGGTCGCCGTACGCCCCTGTTCCGGCGTCTTTTTTTGCCGATTATTCCTGCGCGAGGTGGCCCATGGCCAACGCAACTTCGGACAGTCTGCTCGATCGCATCGAAAAGCTCAATGCCATCGGCGTCGGTCTCTCCGCGGAGAAGAATGCCGAACGGTTGATGGAGATGATCCTGGTCGGCGCCAAGGGGATCACCTGTGCCGACGGCGGCACCATCTACTCGGTCACCGACGACCGCCGCCTCCGCTTCGAGATCATGCTCACCACCTCCCTCGGCTTCGCCATGGGGGGGACCAGCAACGTCGCCATCCCCTTCGAACCCCTCCCCCTCTACCAGGCCGACGGCACCCCCAACACCCAAATGGTCGTCAGCCACGCCGCCCTCACCGGCGAGGTCGTCAATATCCCCGATGCCTACGAGGCCGCCGGCTTCGATTTTTCCGGAACCCGCGCCTTCGACCAGCGCACCGGCTACCGCTCCCGCTCCTTCCTGACCGTGCCGATGAAGAACCACGAGGACACCATCATCGGCGTGCTGCAACTGATCAATGCCACCGATCCCGCCAGCGGCGCGGTCGTGCCTTTTACCGAAACCGACCAGCGCCTCGTCACCTCCCTGGCCTCGCAGGCCTCCGTCGCCCTGACCAAGAACATCCTCATCCAGGACATGAAACGGCTCTTCGATGCCATGATTCAGCTGGTGGCGGCGGCCATCGACGAAAAATCGCCCTATACCGGCGGCCACTGCCGGCGCGTACCGGTGGCGGCGATGCTTTTGGCGGAAGCCGCCAGCAACTGCCAGGCCGGTGCGCTGCGGGATTTCAGTCTCGACGAGGCCGGTCGTTACGAACTGGAGATTGCCGCCTGGCTCCACGATTGCGGCAAGATGACGACCCCCGAATATATCGTCGACAAGGCGCGCAAGCTGGAAACGATCTGCGACCGGATCGAACAGGTCGATACCCGTTTCGAGGTGTTGCGCCGCGACGCCGTCATCGAACTGCTGCAAGGAAAACTGGCGGCGCAGGAGCGCGGCGAGGGGGGGGGGGCGGCCCTTGTCGCGGCCTCCCAGGCCCGGCTGGCCGAACTCGAAGCCGATCGTGAATTTCTCCGGCGCTGCAACACCGGCGAAGAGTTCATGGCCGAGACCGACCGGGACCGGGTGCGGGCCATCGCCGAACGCTACCGGTGGGTCAACCCCGCCGGCGTGCAGGTACCCCTCCTGACGGTCGATGAAATCGAGAACCTGACCATCCCCCGCGGCACCCTCAATGAGCGCGAACGCACTATCATCAACAACCATATCGTTGCGACCATCAAGATGCTCGAATCCCTCCCCTTTCCCAAACATCTGCGTCACGTTCCCGAATTCGCCGGGGGGCACCACGAACGCATGGACGGACGCGGCTATCCGGCCGGTCGCACCGGCGCGACGATGTCGGTGCAGGCGCGGATCATGGCGGTGGCCGATGTCTTCGAGGCCCTCACCGCCAGCGACCGCCCCTACAAAAAGGCCAAGACCCTTTCGGAAACCCTCAATATCATGGGGAAGATGGCTCTCGACCAGCACATCGACGGCGAACTCTTCCAGGTCTTCGTCCGTGACCGGGTCTACCTCGATTATGCCCGCCGTTTCCTCACCCCCGCGCAGATCGACAGAGTCGATCACGGAGCCATCCCCGGTTATGTCGACTTTCCCGGCGCCTGAGTACCCGCATCCCGGCGCCCCCCTCCGGCCGACCACGGCCCTGGCTCTGCTGGCGCGGACCCCGGCATTGCTGCTGGTGATCGATGACGACGGCCGCATCGTCGAAGCCAGCGAGCTCTGGCTGGCGACCCTCGACTATCAGCGTCTCGATGTCCTCGGCCGCACCCTCGCCGACTTCGTCGTCGGTTCCCTGCCCGGGCCGGGAGGGCGTCCGGCCGCCTGTGAACTGCGGCGGCGGGCCGGGGAAACCCTGGCCGTCACCCTCTGTCACGCCCCGCCGGTAACAAGCGCTCCCGGCGAGAAACCGTTGTCGACGGTGGTCTTTTCCCCTTTCGCCGTCTCGGCGGTGGCCCTGGCGCAGGAACTCGGCGAGCGGCAACAACGCCAGCAGCAGACCTTCCGCGCCGCCCATCTCGCCTCCATCGGCGAACTGGCGGCCGGGGTCGCCCACGAAATCAACAACCCCATTAACGGCATCATCAACTATGCCCAGCTTCTGGACGACCACCTGCGGCGCCACGAGCCCGAGCAGGCCGACATCGCCGCCCGGATCATGCGCGAAGCTGGACGGATCTCGCGTATCGTCCGCAATCTTCTCGGTTTTGCCCGCTCCGGCGGCGACATGCGCGTCCCCTGTGCCGTCCCCGCCGAGGTCGAGGCGGTCCTCTCCCTCTGCCGGGCGCAATTGCGCAGCGAGCGCATCACCCTCAAGGTGCGCTTTGACGACGATCCGCCCCGGGTCATGGCCAATCCCCATCAGCTCCAGCAGGTCCTCCTCAACCTGATTCACAACGCCCGTTACGCTCTCAACGAGAAATTCCCCGGGGGGAGTGAGGAGAAGCGGCTGGAGATCGATGTCCACACCCTGCAGGAGAACGATGTCGAATATCTCCGGCTGACCGTCGCCGACGGCGGGACGGGGATTCCCGCGGCCTGTTGCCATCGGGTCATGGAGCCGTTTTTCACCACCAAGCCGCCGGGGGCGGGGACCGGGCTCGGCCTCAGCATCAGCCGCGAAATTGTCGCCGGACATGGCGGGCGGCTGCACATCGACAGTGTCGAAGGTCGTTATACCCGGGTGCATATCGACCTGCCGACGGGAGAAAAGGGATTGTGATGGCGAGCAAACGGATCCTGGTGGTCGATGACGAAGAGGCGATCCGTTATACGCTCGCCGCCTTTCTGGTCGCCGACGGTTATCAGGTCGAAAGCGCGGCCGATTACGGCGAGGCCTGCGCCCGCCTCGATGGCGCCGGCTTTGACCTCATTGTCGCCGACATCCTCCTCGGCGCCAAGACCGGCCTCGATATCCTGCGCGAGCTGCGGCGGCGCGGGCTGGTCGTGCCGCTGGTCCTCATCACCGGCGCGCCGCAACTCGAAACCGCGACCGAGGCCTTGCGTCTCGGGGCGAGCGACTATATCGCCAAGCCGGTGACCCGCGACATGGTTTTACGTGTCGTCCGCAACGTTCTCTCCTGCTATGCCGTCCAGGTCGAACGCGAACGTTTTCGCAGCCATCTTGAAGCCGTCTTCGCCGGGGTGCAGGACGGCATTATCGCCGTCGATGCGCAGCTGCGGCTGGTCGCCTGCAATGGCGCCGCCGGGAGTCTGTGCGGCCTCGGCGCGGCTTCGGTCGGGCTTCTGGTCACGGAGGCGGCCGGCGGGTGCGAGGGTGGTTGCCTCCGCCTGTTGCGCGAGGCGGTGGCGGATGCTCACCCCGTCGCCGTCGATCGTTTCCGCTGCCGGCGCAGCGCCGGCGAGCCCCGCGTCGTCTCCCTGCGGGCGACACCGTTGCGGCCGTCCGGCAGCGCTGTCAGTGGGGCGGTGCTGGTCGTCCGGGACGAAACCCACCTCGATTCCCTCGAACAGACCCTCAAGGAACGCAGCCAGTTCTGCCGCCTCATCGGTCGCAGCCAGCGCATGCAGGAGATCTACAGCCTGGTCGAAATTCTCGCCGGGGTCGATACGACCGTCCTCGTCACCGGCGAGAGTGGCACCGGCAAGGAGCTGGTGGCCGAGGCGCTGCACTATTCGGGGCCGCGCAGCGACCAGCCGCTGATCAAGGTCAATTGCGCCGCCCTCTCGGAAAACCTTCTCGAGAGCGAGCTCTTCGGCCATGTCCGCGGCGCCTTTACCGGGGCGACGACGGATACGGTCGGACGCTTCCAGAAGGCGCATGGCGGCACCATTTTTCTCGACGAGATCGGCGATATCCCGCCGGCGCTGCAGGTGCGATTGCTGCGGGTGCTGCAGGAGAAAGAGATCGAGCGGGTCGGCGATTCGACTCCGGTCAAAGTCGATGTCCGCATCATCGCCGCGACCCACCAGGATCTGTTGCACAAGGTCCGGCGCGGCGCCTTTCGCGAAGATCTCTACTTCCGCCTCAAGGTGGTCAACGTCGATATCCCGCCGCTCCGGCGGCGCAAGGAGGATCTGCCGGCGCTGATGGAGCACTTTCGCGAGGTCTTCAACGCCCGTTTCGAACGGACGGTGCGGAGCTTCGCCGAGGAGGTCCTTCTCGCTTTCGTCCGTTACGACTGGCCGGGGAACGTGCGCGAGCTTGAACATGCCATCGAGCATGCCTTCATCCTCTGCAAGGGGGAGACGATCTCCCTGGAGCATCTGCCGCCGGAGCTGCGCCAGTTGATTGGCGGGGTGCGCCACCCTCGCCGCCGGGAATTCGACGCCGCCGAAGCGATACGCGCCGCCCTCGAACGCGCGGGGGGGAACAAGGCCAAGGCGGCGCGCCTCCTCGGTATGAGTCGCCAGACCCTCTATCGCAAGCTCGTCGAGCTTGGTCTTGCCGGGGATGACGATTAGCGCCGCTTTTCCTTGCATGTGTCACATGTGACACTAATGCCATGTGACACATGTGTCCAGCGGACAGGCCTGCCTGCATCCCCGCGACGTCCCGTCGCCGGAACAGGACACCGCTGGCGTTCATCCGCTGACCGCGAAGAAAAACGCCATTTCACCATCCCTGTCAGTTCGGGCAGTTAGCGCCTATTTCCGGCAGCTTGCACCCCTCCCCGCGAATCCTTCGAGAAAACCCGGCAAAGTTTCCCTTTATTGGTATGGATATTGGATACAAGCGTCCTGCCAAAGTTTTCCCTTCTCCCCTTCTCTCCTTGGACAAGCCTTGATGAATGTCGAAGAGGCGACAATCGAGACGCTCTTTCCCTTGCCGGCGGTGAGTGGTGCGGCCCGGGCCGATACCCTGGCCGGGCAGCTTGGCGGCATGTTGCTGGAACTCTCCGACCTTGGCGGTCGCGAGGAAAAGCAGTTTATCTTCCTCGGTGTTCGTCTGGCCGACTTTCGCGCCCGCTCGAAAAAACTCGCAACCCAGAGCGCCGAAGCCGTCGCTCTCCTCTCCGGCGCAGAGGGGCGTGCCACTCTGCAGGGACTTCACGCCCTTCTTGTCGATCTCGACGACCATCTCCGCCAGGTCGATACCCAGTCGCGCAACAACGACGAACTCCTCCTCGACCTCGGGACCCAGCTGGATCGCATGGAAGATCCCCTGCAGGCCCTGGCCAAAGTCGTCAAGGCCCTTCTCGCCCTGAGCTTTGCCACCCGAGTCGAAGGGACACAAGGGGAAAGCGGGCCAATTCTCGCCGTCCTCGCCGATAACCTCAAGGAGCTCGGCGGCAAGGTGACGGATAAAACCGATCAGGTCCGGGAGATGCTCGAGACCATGGCGCGTCTCGGCCGGGAGGCCAGGGAAAAGCTGCAAACCCTGCAGGGGCGGGGTCTGAGCCGTGCCCGCTCGGTCATCGGCCAGGGCCGTCTCGCCATCGACCGTCTGCAGGAGCATCAGCAGCGCTGCCATGAAGGGACGGCCCGGCTCAGTGGTCACTTTGCCCACAGCCATCAAGCCATCGACGAGATTGTCGTCTCCATCCAGTTCCACGATATCACCCGCCAGCAACTCGACCATGTGCGCAGCGCCCTGCATGAACTGGCGCGGGAGCTGGAGCGTCTCGGGCGCAACACCGGTCCGGGGGTGGCCGAGGCCCTGGCACGCCTCGTGCCCGACGTTTGCCGCATCCAGACAGCCCAACTGCAGCATACCCGACGCGAACTGACGACGGCGGTCGAGGGGATGATCGGCAGCCTCCACGACCTCGATGGCAATATCTCCGAACTCGCCACCGAGACCCGTGAGCTCGCCGGGGTCGCCGCCGCCGACGGCAACTCCTTTTACGGCGGGCTCGAACCGGTGGCTGCCGCCGTCGCCGAGCTCCTCGACGATTCGACGGTGACCAACCGCCAGGCGGTGGAGGCGGTACGGGCGGTCCTCGGGGCGATGGACCAGTTGCGCATCCTGCTGGGCGAGATCGAACTCATCGGCACCGAGATGCGCCTGATCTCCTTCAATGCCGGCATTACCGCCGCCCACAACATGGAGCGGGGCGCCGGCCTCGGGGTCATTGCCGCATCCATTCAGTCCCTCTCCGAGCAGGTGCGTGGACGCACCCTGGAGTTTTCCCGCGGCTACCAGGCCATCGAGAGTGTGGTCGGGGCACTGACCGAACGCGGCGGCCATCTCGAACAGGCCGAAACGGTCGTGCGCGCCGAACTCAAGCGCATGGCGAGCGAACAGGTCGGCAGTCTGCGCCAGGCCGACAGTCGCCTGCTGGCGGCGTTGCACCTGATGGACGAGGGGGCGACAACGCTGGCCCAGGATATCCGTGCCACCGCCGAATCGATCTCGGTCCACGTCGATGTCGCCCAGGTCATCGAGGAGACCATCGCCGGGCTTGAGACGATGGTTGCCGACTGCCGGGTCGGCGATGTCGAGGTAGACAGCGAGGGCGTTGAGCTGGTCCAGCGGCTCAGTGACCTTTACACCATGCAGAGCGAGCGCGAAGTTCATCGTCATCTCAACGACCGTGCCGATCCCTTGCCGCGGAGTCGGCGGGGCACGGCGCCGGTGCCGCCGTCGGGACCGGTCAAGGGGAACGAATTCGGGGCCAACGTCGAGCTGTTCTGACCACTAAAACAAGGAGTCGATCGTGGCCAAAAACAAAGGGCAAAAGGGTGGAGCGGTGCGGGAGGTCGTCCTGGGCGGCGAGTTGACCATTCGTCGCGTCGCCGGTCTCAAGGCCGAACTGGAGCGGGCCCTTGGCGCCGGCGAAGGAGTGCAACTGCGACTGGAGGAAGTCGCCGAAGTCGACCTCGCCTTCCTGCAGCTCCTCTGCGCCGCGCAGAGCCAGGCCGTGCTGCGGCAGCAGAGCTTCCGGATCACCGGGGATACCGCCGGCCGTTTTGCCGAGGCCTTGCGCCAGGGCGGTTTTGTCCCGCAGAGTGGCACCGCTGTCGACCATTTGCCGGGCTGCCTCGGGCAGTTTTCCGGGGCAGAGTAGATAACGGGGGATTGGAGTATTCATGTCAGCGCAAAGAGGTAAGGCCATGATGAAAAAAATTATGACGGTGGACGATTCGCCGACGGTGCGGCAGATGGTCGGCATGACCCTGCGGGAGGCCGGCTACGAGGTCATCGAAGCGGTCGATGGGGTCGACGCTCTGCGCCGTCTCGAAACCGAATCGATCGGCATGCTCATCACCGACCTCAACATGCCGCGCCTCGACGGCGTCGGTCTGATTCGGGCGGTGCGCGACAATCCGGCCAACCGCTTCATCCCCATCATCATGCTGACGACCGAATCGCATGAGAAGAAGAAGCAGGACGGCAAAGCCGCCGGGGCTTCGGGGTGGATCGTCAAGCCCTTCAAGCCCGAGCAGCTCCTCGGCGTCGTGCGCATGGTGATGATATGATCGAGAGCCTCGGCGATATTTTCAAGGAAGAGTCGCTGGAGATTCTCGGCGAACTCGAGCATTCCCTCCTCGAGCTGGAGGAGTCCCCCGACGATCAGGAAGTTATCGGCCGGGTCTTCCGTTCCCTCCACACCATCAAGGGCTCGGGGGGGATGGCCGGATTAAACGACATCTCCGCCTTTGCCCATGAGGTCGAAACGGTCTTCGAGGAGGTCCGCAGCGGCGCCATCGTCGTCACCCCCCTCCTGGTCAACCTGACCCTGGCCGCCCGCGACCAGATCAAGCGCATGGTCGATGCCTACTGCGGCGGCGCCCCCGTCGACGCGGCCGAGATTGCACGCATCAGCGCCGGTCTGCGCCTGCTGGTCGCCGCCGGCGGCAAGGCCGCCCCGCTGACAGAGGCACGGCAAACAGCCGTTGCCGTGGGTGGCATGGTGACCTATCGCATCCGTTTTCACCTCGATCCCAACATCTTCTTTCACGGCGTCAACCCGCTCTATCTCCTCAAGGAGCTGCAACGTCTCGGCGATTGCTGGATCGTCGCCCAGACCGATGCCATCCCCCCCCTCGAAGAATTCGATCCCGAGCGCTGCTACCTCTATTGGGATGTCATTCTGACGACGGACCGGGGGCAGAACGCCATCGAGGATGTCTTCATCTTCGTCGCCGACACCTGTCGCCTGGAGATCCATGCCATCGACGACGACCGCATTGTCGATGACGGCGACTACAAGCGTCTCGGCGAAATCCTCATCGAGCGCGGCGACCTGCGCGCGGCCGATCTTCTTGCCGCCTTGTCGGAGCGGCAGCGTCTCGGCGATGTCCTGGTCGAGAAGAAACTTGCCACCCCCGGCCAGATCAGCGCCGCCCTCGTCGAGCAGGAGCGGGTCCAGCAGCAGCGCGAATCGCGCAAGATCACCGAATTTGCCAGCAGTATCCGGGTGCGCTCGGACAAACTCGA
>MGTO01000044.1 GCA_001799485.1 Desulfuromonadales bacterium GWC2_61_20
CTTGAACTCCTTGGGGCGTTGCCCGCCGGGGTAGTAGGAGACGGAGAACTCGTCGCAGCGGACGCTGAAACCGAGGTCGATCGGCTTGTCCGAGCCACGGGGATGAACCTGGGTGGTCGCCGTTCCCTCGACGATATTGACGTAGGCCTTGTAACCGAAGAGGGTGCCGACGATGGCGCCGACGAAGATGATGAGAATGGAGAGGTGGGTGACGTAGACGCCGAAACGGGCGTAGGGGGCTTTCTGGGCGAAGAGATAGACCTTGCCGTCCTGCTCGGTCACCACCGGAGCCGCGAACTCGCGCCCGAGGAAGGCGACGACGCGGTCACGCACCTGGTCGACGGGCTTCTTCAGCAACTGTTCCTCGACATTGCCGAGGGTCTTGAAGTGATTGTCGGCGGCGACCAGGAGCGGTTCGTGGACGGTCTTCCAGACCTTGGGGAAACGCTTGATGGAGCAGCAGATGAGGTTGAGGCTGAAGAGGGCGAGGAGGAGGAGAAACCACCAGGAGTGGTACATGTCGAAGAAGTCGAGGGACTGGAAGAGCTTGTAGGCCGCCTCGCCCGATTGCTGGCGAAACTGTTCGGCCTTCCCCGGATCCTGCGGCAGGACGGTACCGATGATGGAAGTCGTGGCGAGCAGGATCAGGGTGACGACGGTCAGTTTCAGTGAGCAGAAAAAGTCCCAGAGAGACGTAGCGAAACTACTTTCATTGTTGCTCAAGTCAATTTCTCCCAATAGAAGAGGGTGTCGCCGGAGGGAGGGTCGCAAAGACGCGGGACGTATTCCCGCCGGCTCACGTCGCCGGATAATCCCGCCGAAGCTAATACGAAGCGCACTTTACAGTCAAGGGAAAAGGCGCGGGCGTGGCCTGGGGGATTGTCCGGGAAACCTGGCCAACGGTTGGATCTTTCACCATTTTTCCGAGCGCAGGCGGGCGGCCAGCGCTTCGGCTCTCTGCTCGACGCCGGCGGCCAGATCGCTCTTGTGGCCCTGCAAACGCTGGGCCAGTTCGGGATCGGACAGGGCGAGGATCTGGGCGGCGAGAACCCCGGCATTGCGGGCGCCGGCCTTGCCGATGGCCATGGTCGCCACCGGGATCCCCGCCGGCATCTGCACCATGGCGAGAAGGGCATCGAGGCCGTTGAGGGAGGAGGCATCGATGGGGACGCCGATGACCGGCAGGGTCGTTTCGGCGGCGATGACCCCGGCCAGATGGGCCGCCGCGCCGGCCCCGGCGATGATGACGCGGATGCCGCGCGGCGCCGCCTCATGCACGTAGCGGGCGGTGCGCGCCGGGGAGCGGTGGGCACTGGCCACGGTCATCTCGAAGGGGATGGCGAAACCCTTGAGGGCCCGCGCCGCCTCGACCATGACGTCGTAATCGTTGTCGCTCCCCATGAGGATACCGACGAGGGGTTGTTCTTGCGGCATTTGGGTGTCTCCTATTCAGCTTTGGACGTTGTCGTGATGAATTGTTTGATTTCCGGTTCTTCAAAAAAATTCTTCCACGGCGGTTGCCCTTTGGCCCAGGTCACATCAAGGCCTTGGGCCAGAGCCCGCCGCAGGTCTTCGCGCCACTCCGGACGCCCAAGGTACCAAGCGCTACCGGCCAATCCAAGATAGCCGGAGGCATCGTTCTTATCCAGAGTTATCTGCTGTCGATAGAGAGCTTGGGCCTCCACCCAGTCCCCCTCGCGCGCCTGCTGGTTGGCCAGAACCCACAGTGCCAGGGGATGGTAGCCGTAGAGTCGCATCAAACGTTGCAACACTGCGGTCCCCTCGGCGACCTCACCCTGATCCATCAGCAAGTTACCGAGATTGACATAGGCATCCCAGAGTCGCGGCTGCAGGGTTATGGCCTGGTAGTAATGACGGCGTGCCGACTCTGGATGATCAAGGTTTTCGTTTATTATCCCAAGGTTGTAATGATTGATGGACGACATCGGATCCTGACGCAGTGCTTCTTCCCCCTCTATCAGAGCCCGTTGCAGTTCACCCCGCTGGATCAACAAGTGAACCAGAGTATCGCGCGCCCCCTGATGATGCGGAACCTTCTGCAAAATATCATATGTCAACGTTTCCATATCCTGCCAGGAGCGGTTGCGCATGATAGTTGCCGTTGTCAACACCAGCAATAACAGAAACCAGCCGAGGACAAAGGGGAGTGAGAGCCTGGGGGGGGGGAACAACCCCACACACATCAGACAAAAGCCGATGGAGGGCAGGTAGAGATAGTGCTCGGCCACCGGATAGTGAAAGGGGATGAGATGACTGACCGGCAGCAGCGCCAGCAAGAACCAGCCAAGACCAAGGGCGAGAAACGGTCGCCAGCGATGCAGCAGCCATATACTGGCGGCACAGAACAACGCGAAGACGGGACTGAGCCAAACGCCCCACGCCGGCGGATAAAGACTGAAGGTAAAAACACCGCGATAATCGGCGACAAGCTGGAATGGCCACAACAGCTTGAGGCCATAAAAGATCATCAGATTGGCATAGGAGCGGTTTTCTCCCAACATCGACGCGGTCGCGGCTACGGCAGCGTCAGGGATCGATGCCGGAGAGACGAGATGCAGTAAAGGCTCGACGCCGAGCGTCCGCGCCGCCAAAAGACCGGCAATTCCAAACAAAAACGCGTACTGCCCCCAATTTTTCTGCAATAAGCCTGTTAACGTCGACAGACTGAGTCGATCTTCCCGGCACCAATCACTCCACAGCAGCAGGAGAGGAAAGACAATGGCACCCTCTTTGGAAAAAAACCCGACGACGAAGAGCAGGCCTGTCGCCGCCAGATAAAAGACTTTCCCGCGATGGCGATATCTTTCCAGCAATAGAAAAGCGGCGAGGACAAAAAATGCCGCCAGCAAATCCTTGCGCCCGGAGATATAGCTGACAGCGGCGGTCTGGATCGGATGTGCGGCGAAGAGCGCGGCGACGAGCAGAGCCATGCCGCTGCTATGGAGAAAAGAGCGGATCAGGAGAAAAAGGGCGGCAACGGTCGCCAGATGCCAGAGGAGATTACTCAGGTGGAAGGGAAAGGCCCTCCCGTCGCCGAGGGCATAGTCAACGGCATAGGTCAACCAGCGAACATTCCGCCCGCGCAGAAAACCCGGTTCCAGATCCGCAACCACGGCATTGGTCGGGACATCGATAAACTTCCAGAGGTTACCGATATCCCGCAAGTAGTAGTTATCGATAATATAGGCGTTGTCATCAAGAACAAAATCGTTATCGAGGGTATTGGCATAGAGCAAAACGCAGAGGAACGTCAGTCCCCCGAGAGCGAAGAGGATGCTGCGTTTACCGATCTGCTCGCGGAGTCTCTGCCATTTCATTTGCGTTTGCTTCATGTGACAGCTGGACCGGTTAACGGTCCAGCGCCTTCCCGCCGATATCGCTGCGGTAATGCACTCCCTCCCAGTGGATCGCCTTGACCCCGCGGTAGGCCCGCTCCATTGCCACCGCCACCGTCGGGCCGAGGGCGGTGACACCGAGAACACGGCCGCCGCTGTTGACGATATCCCCCCCCTGCCGGGTTGTGCCGGCGTGGAAGACGACGACCTCCTCAACCTGGGCCGCCGCTTCCAGACCACGGATGGGGAAACCTTTGCGATAATCGCCGGGGTAGCCGCCGCTGGCCATGACGACGCAGACAGCAGCCTGGTCGTGCCAGTCGATAGTGACGCCGGAGAGGTCATCATTGGCCACCGCCAGCAGCACCGGCACCAGATCGGATTTCATCCGCATGAGCAGGGGCTGACATTCGGGATCGCCAAAGCGGGCGTTGAATTCCAGGGTCTTGACCTCGTCGCCGTCAATCATCAGGCCGGCATAAAGGACCCCGCGATAGGGGCGTCCCTCGGCGGCCATGCCGTCGACGGCGCGGCGCATGACCTCGCGCATGGCGATGTCGTGAATCCGCGGCGTCACCACCGGCGCCGGCGAATAGGCGCCCATGCCGCCGGTATTGGGGCCGAGATCGCCGTCGAAGACCGCCTTGTGATCCTGAGCGCTGGCCAGCGGGACAATATTTTTGCCGTCGGTGAAGGCGAGAAAGGAGGCCTCTTCGCCGCGCAGGAACTCCTCGACCACCACCCGCGAACCGGCGTCACCGAAGGCATTGCCGGAGAGCATGTCGCGCACCGCGGCATGGGCTTCGTCGCGACTCTGGGCGACGACCACCCCCTTGCCGGCGGCGAGGCCGTCGGCCTTGATCACGATCGGCGCGCCGAGGCGATCGACGAAGGCGAGAGCCGGGGCGATCTCGCTGAAGACCTCGTAGGCGGCGGTCGGGATGGAATACTTGTGCATCAGTTCCTTGGAGAAGGCCTTGCTCGCCTCGATGATGGCGGCATTGCGGCGCGGGCCGAAGACCTTGAGCCCGTATTCCTCGAAGAGATCGACGATCCCCTGGGAGAGGGGGAGTTCCGGCCCGACGACGGTGAGACCGATCCCCTCGCGGCGGGCAAAGGCGAGGAGACCGGGGAGATCGTCGACGGCAAGGTCGACATTCTCGGCTATCGTCCCGATGCCGGGGTTCCCCGGCGCACAGAAGACCTTGCTGACCAGGGGCGACTGGGCGATTTTCCAAACCAAAGCGTGTTCGCGACCACCGCCACCGATTACGAGAACTTTCATCTATATCTCCTTCAAAGCTTTGAAACTTTCAACGTAAAGACGCTAAGGGGTGGGGCAAGACGCTAAGAAAATCGAGGTCTTTTTTGGCTAAAAGCATTAACCCGGGCTTAAACCGTATTTCAGCTTGATCCTGTTGCTTGGTGTACCTAAATGCCCCACTTGGTTGCTTTTGCGCCTTACTCCTTGGCACCTTTGCATTAGGCACATCGGCCTGCGCTTTTTCCATCTCCGGCTAACGACATTCCGTGCCGTATCTGCTCCGGAGGTATTGGGAGATATCCTTCTTGGTAGCCACGGTATCGGACACTTCACCCTTACTATTCACATAGAAACAAAAATGGCGAATAGCTTTCTGCGTCTCACCCTTCATTTCATAGATATGCCCGAGGTAGAAATAAGAGAGGGGAGCATTCCAGTTCATGACCGCCGCTTGCAACGGTGCCATGGCCTGTTCAAATTCTTCTCGCAAAAAATACGCCTCGCCAAGCCCCGTCAGAGCGCCTGACGACGTCGGGCTTACCTGAACTGCTCGGGTAAAGAGTGTAAGGTTGTCCTGCCACACCTTGTTCTGATTCCAGCTCAGCACCATAAGGAAAGGGGTCAGGGCCAGACATAAAACAGCAACATTTCGGCGGAACGAGATCTTCTCAAGCAGTGCTCCGAGGCCCAGCAATACGCCGGCGGAGATAACGTACAGATAGCGATCCGCAGCAAAATAGGAAGTCACCGGCCAGAGATGTGCCAGGGGTAGCCAGAAAAAACCGGTCCACAACAAGACGACGAAAAACGGGCGATATAGACGCCATGCCAGAATCAGGGAGACGAAGTAGCCTGCCAGCAAGCCAGCCCCGGCAACGACCCACGGATCGAACCAGCTCCGCGGTGCCGGAAAGACGTACTCAATCGCCAGATGGGAGGGGAATATGAACTTCCCCGCCATAAACGCCCACGACTTCAAGACCACCATGACGTAAGTCGACAGCGTCCCGTTGTGGATATTCATTTTGAACAGGTGCCCCGGGTATTGGGTGATAAATAGTTCCGCTCCGCCGCAAAATGCCAGCCACAACAAAAACGCTACTCCCCCGGCGAGAAGAAGACCCATAACCCATCGCGGGTCACGGGCCAGAAATCGCTGTCCCCGCGGTACCATGGCCAGCTCATAACCGGCGAAAAAGGGGAGAAGGATCAGCGCCTGTTCCTTGGCCAGAAACGCCAGCAGGGCTGCAACAAGCGCCAGAGCAAACCAACGTCTGCGCGTGGGAGTATCGTCGCCGACATTCATGTATGCCCAAAAGGCCAGCAGGGAGAAAGCCAGTTGCAGTGAATCCTTGCGGTGTGAAAGTCCGGCCACGACCTCGACCTGAACAGGATGCACAAGAAAAAGCAGGGCGCCGAGAGCGGCAAGCCAATTCCTGACCCCCAACCGCACCCCGACACAGAAGAGGAGAAAACCGTTGAGAGCATGCCAGAAGATTTGCTGGACATGCCAGCCCGATGGTTCACCGCCAAAGAGGGAATAATCGAGAAGAAACGAGAGTTCGCGCAGTGGGCGGCCGGGATACTGATCCTGCAAAAAACCTGAGATCGACTGGATGTCGGTATTGTTGACAATGACCGGGAAATCGTCGTAGGTCCAGTCATTGGCAAAGGTGTTGGCATAGATAGCGAACGAAAGAACCAGCGCAACCACGAGGACCAGCAGGTAGTATGTCCGATGATCGATCCTGTTCATGCCAACCTTCATAACTTTCAACGCAAAGACGCTACGGGGTGGAGCAAAACGCTAAGAAAATCATGGTCATTTTCGGTTAAAAACCTTAATTCCGAGTTCAAACCATGATCTGATTGGTATTTTTGCCCGGTGTACCCAAAAGCCCCCGCCTGTTTTCCTTTGCGCCTTGTCTGGGCTTCGCCTTTGCGTCTTTGCGTTGAACGCCCTACACCCCTAGTGCCGGAAGTGGCGCATGCCGGTGAAGACCATGGCCATGCCGTGCTCGTCGGCGGCGGCGATGACTTCGGCGTCGCGCATGGAACCGCCGGGCTGGATGACGGCGGCGATGCCGACGGCGGCGGCGTTGTCGATGCCGTCACGGAAGGGGAAGAAGGCGTCGGAGGCCATGACCGAGCCGGGGACGGCCAGCCCGGCGTTCTCGGCCTTGATGGCGGCGATGCGCGCCGAGTTGACCCGGCTCATCTGGCCGGCGCCGACGCCGATGGTCATGCCGTCGCGGCCGTAGACGATGGCGTTGCTCTTGACGAACTTGGCGACGCGCCAGGTGAAGAGGAGGTCCTCCATCTCCTTCGCCGTCGGCTGCCGTTTGGAGACGACCTTGAGCTCGCTGTAGAGGTCGAGATCGGCCTCCTGCACCAGGAGGCCGCCGTTGACCCGCTTGAGATCGAGACGTTGCCCGCTCACGGCCGGCCACTGGCCGCAGGCGAGGAGACGGACGTTCTTCTTGGCGGCGACGATCTCCGAAGCGGCGGCGGAGACGGTCGGGGCGATGATGACTTCGACGAACTGGCGCTCGACAATGGCCTGGGCCGTCGCCGCGTCGAGTTCGCGGTTGACGGCGATGATGCCGCCGAAGGCCGACTCGGGATCGGTCTTGTAGGCGCGGTCGTAGGCCTCGAGGAGGTCCTTGCCGCTGGCGACGCCACAGGGGTTGGCATGCTTGACGATGACGCAGGCCGGACCTTCGGTGAACTGCTTGATACATTCGAGGGCGGCGTCGGTGTCGCCGATATTGTTGTAGGAGAGTTCCTTCCCTTGCAGCTGGCGGGCGGTGGCGATGGAGGCTTCCTTGACCTCCTTCTCGACGTAGAAGGCCGCCAGCTGGTGGGCGTTTTCGCCGTAGCGCAGCCCCTGCGCCTTGTGGAATTGCAGGGTCAGAGTCGGTGGGAAGTCAACATCAGCAGCGGAGAGCTTCTTGCCGAGCCAGTTGGAGATGGCGCCGTCGTAAGCGGCGGTGTGCTGATAGACCTTCACTGCCAGACCGAAGTTAGTGGCGCGGGAGACGGCGCCGGCATTGGCCTGCATCTCGGCGAGAACCGGGGCGTAGTCGGCGGGATCGACGAGGACGGTAACGTCGCGGTTGTTCTTGGCGGCGCTGCGCAGCATGGTCGGACCACCGATGTCGATATTTTCGATGGCCTCCTCCAGGGTGCAGTCGGCCTTGGCCACCGTCGCCGCGAAGGGGTAGAGATTGACCACCACCATGTCGATCGGCTCGATGCCGTGCTCCGCCATCTTGGCGACGTGCTCACGATTGTCGCGCATGCCGAGAATCCCGCCATGGACCTTGGGATGGAGGGTCTTGACGCGGCCGTCGAGCATTTCGGGGAAGCCGGTAAAGTCGGCAACGTCCTTGACCGTCAGCCCTTCCTGGCGCAGCAGCGCCGCAGTTCCTCCGGTGGAGAGGATTTCGACGCCGAACCCTTGCAGGGCGCGAGCGAAGTCGACGATGCCGGCTTTGTCGGAGAGGCTGATGAGGGCGCGTTTAATGGTGGCCATGGTGTGATTCCTTTGCGAATGATTAATGTGGAACTGAGGCAAAATCGAGCGCCGCCAGAAAAGCACTTTCAAAAGCCGGGGTGCCCGAAAGGGGGTAAGGTTTGAGCTGCTCGGCCAGGCGCTGCACCTGATCATAACCGTCGGGTGCGGCCAGGGCGCGGTCGACGCCGGCGAGGGCGCCGCCGGGGGTAAAGAGGACATTTTCTACCATGGCCGCCGGAAGCATGGCAACCCTTTTCAGGACCTCGGGGCGCAGGGAAAGGCCGAAGGCGCCAGTGACGACAACCTCGCGGCAGAGGGCCGCAGAGGCCCCGGCGCGGGCGAGGAGACAGTCGATGCCGGCCCTGACTGCGCCCTTGGCCAGCTGGAAGGCGCGGACGTCGGCCTGGGTGAGGAGGAGCAGGCCGGCGGCATCGTGATGCAGACACAAGGCCGCTCCCGCCGGCGTGACCACCAGGTAGCGCGACAGGCCGGTCGCCACCTCCTCCGGCGCGAGAATCCGCCCCCTGCCGTCGATGAGCCCGGCGCTCAGCCCGGCCGCCACCGCCTCGGCCAGCCCGCTGCCGCAGAGACCGCGGGGGGGACCGCCGCCGATGACGTCGAGCAACAGGCGCTCGCCGCCGATGGTCACCCCGGCAATGGCGCCGGGGGTGGCGGCCATGCCGCTGGCGATGTCGCCCCCCTCGAAAGCCGGGCCGGCGGGGACGGAGGTCGTCCACCAGCGCGCCCCGTCGAAATAGGCCATCTCGCCGTTGGTGCCGACATCGAGAAAGAAGCTGTGGGAAACGAGTTGCGGGCGGGAGTGGAGGAAAGCGACGAGATCGCCGCCGACAAAGCCGCTGACCAGGGGGAAGAGGTAGAGGGGAACCGGCAGTTGCAGACCGAGAGATGCAGGATCGAGCATGACGCCGCCCCGATCGTCGGGGCGGTGGGGGGGGAAGAGGATGCGGGCCGGATCGCCGCCGCGCAACAGGAGAGAGATCGCCGGATTGGCACAGGCCGCCGCCCTGCCGATGTCGCGACGTTCGCCGCCGGCTTGGCGCAGCAGTTCTCCCAGCAGTTCATCGATCCCGCCGACGAGGAGATCGCGCAGTCGCTCCCCTTCTCCCGCCAGGGCCGCTTCGAGGCGGCGGATGACATCGGCGCCGAGGATTGCCTGGGGATTGCTCCGCTTGCCCTCGGCCAGGACCGTCCCGTCGGCGGCGCACAGGCGTCCGGCCAGAGTGGTGGTGCCGAGATCGAGAGCAAGTCGGAAGGTGGCAGGACGGGAGGAAGGACTCATGGCAGGGCCTTTTTATGGCTGCGTCGCGGCTCGGCACTCAACGTTCCTAAATGACACCGCTCCCGAGGCTGAGCAAAAATGCCCAGGTGCAAGGCGCCCGCAGGCCAAGGAGCGAGGCGTCCCCGAGGGGACGGCGCAGCGACGCGGACCAGGGCAACGCCGCAGATGGGCGTTTTTCATCAGCCCTTGTAGAGGCGCGGTACCCGCTTGCTCACCTGGCAAAAGACTTCATAGGCGATGGTGCCGGCTTTTTCCGCCCACTCTTCGCCGCTGATGACCTGGCCGTTGTCGCGCCCAAGGAGGGTGATTTCGTCGCCGACGGCGACCTCGGGGATGGCGCTGACGTCGATCATCGTCCAGTCCATGCAGATGGTGCCGGCCACCGGGGCGCGCCGGCCGCGCACCAGCACCTCCCCCTTGCCGGTGAGGTGGCGGCTGTAGCCATCGGCGTAACCGACGGGGACGGCGGCAATGCGGGTCTCCCCCGGAGCGACGAAGCGGTGGCCATAGGAGATCCCGCTGCCGCCGGGGACCGTTTTGAGCTGGGCGATGCGCGAGCGGAAGCTCATGACCGGCTGCAGGTCGATGCGCCCGGCAAAGGCCGCCGAGGGGAGGCCGCCGTAGAGGACGATGCCGGGACGGACGAGATTGCACTCGGGAAGCTCCCGGGAAAAGAGGGCGGCACTGTTGCTGATATGAATATGGCGCGGCGTCAGCCCGGCGGCGCGCACGGCGGCGAGGGCGGCGCGAAAACGCACGAGCTGTTCGCCGGTGAAGGGGTGCTCCGGCTCGTCGGCGAGGGCGAGATGGGAGCTGACCCCGTCCAGCTTGAGGGAGGTCAGGGCGGAGAGGGCGGCAAGGACCGCCGGGAGCTCGTCCGGGCGAAAGCCGATGCGCCCCATGCCGGTATCGAGCTTGAGGTGAAAGGGGAGGACTTCGCCACGGGCGGCCGCCAGCCCGTTGAGGCGTCGGGCCAGGTCGAGGTCGAAGATGGTCGGGGTGAGCCGATGACGAAAAAGGTCCTCTTCCTGGCCGGGGAAGATGCCGCCGAGGACGAGGATCGGCCGGCGAATGCCGGCGCTGCGCAGCTCGACCCCTTCCTCGACAATGGCGACGCCGAAAAGGTCGACGCCGGCCGCTTCGAGGACCGGCGCCACCCGGCTCGCTCCGTGGCCGTAGGCATCGGCCTTGACCACGGCGAGAAGGGCACGCTCGGAACCAGCCTGACGGCGGGCGGCGGCGTAATTGTGCCGAAGGGCAGTGAGATCGATTTCGACGCAGGTCGGGCGATGTCCGTACATGGCAGGTTCGCATATCTTCTGTGGGCGGGCGGGGAGGGAGCGTGAAATGGATTTTTAGCATGCCCCTGGCGGGGGTGTAAAGGTCTTTTCTGCCGCGGGTTTCCCTTGCGACCGGCGGCGGTGGCGGCTATGATGCATTCCGGCACAGCCTATGGCCATTCCCCTTCGTGAAGCGAGATCGCATGTTCCGCCGCCACCCCATCCTCACCGTCCTCACCATTATCCTCCTCGGCGCCGGCGCCTGGCTCGGGCTCTTCCTCTACAACTTCGACCTCGACCGCCACCGGGTCGAGCTCGAGCAACGCCTGAGCACGGCACTGCAGCGTCCGGTCCACCTCGGCAGCGCCCGTTTCGCCCTGCACGGCGGCATTGCCCTCGAATTCAGCGAGGTCGTCGTCGGCGACCGCGAAGAAGAAGGGATCCTCCGCGCCGCCCGCCTCGCCCTGCGCCTCGAACTGCTGCCCCTGCTGCGCGGCCATCTGACCTTCAACCGGCTCCTCCTCGATACCCCGGAATACACCCTGGCCCGCACCCGCGTCGAGGAAAAAGAAAAGGCCGGCTTCGAGACGCTGCTGCAACGCCTCGACACCATGCTGCAGACGACCCTGGTCCGCGATCTCACCCTGCACCACGGTCTCATCCGTCTCGTCGACCAACGCCGCCCCGGTCCTGACGCCGGCTGGGAGATCCGCGACATCGCGGTCAGCCTGACCAACCTCGGTGGCGGCGGTGTCGCCACCTTGCGCAGCAGCGCCACCTGGCACCGGGCCGGCACCAGTACCCCGATGGCGGCGAACGGCGCCCTCGATTTCCCGACCACCCTCAGCGACTGGCGCCGCGGCCGCATCGACCTGCGCCTCGCTCTCGACCGGGTCAACCCCGGTGACCTCGGCGCCGTCCTCGGCTGGCCCCTTGCCGGGGTGACCTTTTCCGGGCGCGGCGACCTCGGCGGCAGGCTGACGGGGACGCCGCAAGATGGTCTCGATATCGCCCTGACCCTGACCGGCCGCGACCTCGCTCTCGCTCTCCCCGCCTTCTATGGCCAGCCGTTGCCGCTGCGCAACGTGGCCGTCTCCGGTCGCTGGAACGCCGGCAGCGAGCACCGCCTCTCGGGCCTCGCCGCCGAATGGGACGGGCTGCGTCTCGGCGGCGAGCTGCGGTGGCCGGCCACGCTGGGAACCGGCGAGTTGATCGCGGACCTGACCCTGCCGGAAACGCCCATCCCCCGGCTCCTCCCCCTCCTCCCCGACCATGGCGCACCGGAACCGCTGTTGCTGCTGCGCCGGCTCCTGCGCGACGGCAGCGCCGACATTGCCCGCCTGCGCCTGCACTGGCCCCTGACGGCTCCGGGCGGGGAAATGGCGTCCGCCAGCGGTGTCTTGCGCGAAGCGGAGTTCGCCTTGCGCCATGGTCTCCTCGAACTCCCCGGTCTCGGCGCGGTGCACGAGGTCGGCTTCGCCGGCAGCTGGCGCAACGAGACGTTGACCCTGGCGGCAGGTGAAGCCGGCCTCCTGGGCGGCAAGGTCCGCTTTCAGGGTGGACTCGCGGCACAAGAAAATACCCCGGCGCATCTCGATCTGCGTGTCGACGGAACCTTGTCGGCGGCCGCCCTCTTCGCCCGTCTCCCCGGTCACCCCCCCTCCGGTACCGTCGCCAGCGGCGACATCCCGGTGCACGCCACGGTCGGCGGCAGTCTCGACCACCTTGTCGCCGGGCTCAAGGCCGACCTGCACAATCTCGAACTGACCCGCGACGCCACCACCCTGAAACGACGCGGCACCCCGGGCGAGCTCTTCGTCACCGCCGACCTCGGGGCGCAGGAGTTGGCCATCGGCCATTTTTATCTGCAGAGCCCCCTCCTCGACCTGCGCGGCAGCGGTCGCCTCGGCCTGCAAGCGGGACGCCCCTTTCTCTTCATCATCGATCTGACCAAACTCGACTTTGCCGAAGTCAAGACCGACATCGCCGCCTTCAATCTGTTGCGCCCCCGCGGCGCCATCAGTGGCCGCTGGGTCATCGCCGGCGACGACGACGCCGTCGACAGCAACCATGGCGAGGTCGTCTTTCGCGACCTCTCCCTGCACCTCGGCGGCGCCGTTGCCGACGTTTCCGCAGCCAGTGGCAAGCTTGCCATCGTCGATGGGCGGATCGCCATCGAACATGTTTCCGGATTGGTCGGCACGTCTCTCCTCAGTGGCCGCGGCAATCTCGGCTCCTTCGACAACATACGCCTCGATCTCACCGTCAGCGGCGAAAAAATTCGCGCCCGTGACCTCGTTTTCCGCTCCGAAAGCGCGGTCATCCGCAGCGTCGCCGGTCGGGTCGTTATCGACACTAACGGCATCGACTTCGATGGCGTTCGCGCCAATCTCGATGGCGGCACCAGCGCCGTGGTCCAGGGCCGTCTGCGCGACTTCAACGCGCCGCAGGTCGACCTCGACATCGTCGCCGAACGCGCCAATGTCGAAGAGGTGGTCCAACTCTGGCAGCAGGCAAATGCCGCAACTCCGGCGGTCCCGGCCAAAGGAGCAGCACCGCCCCACGGGGGCGGCGTCAGGCTCGCCATCCGCATCGCCGCCGACAAGGGGAATATCTATGGCCTTCCCTTCACCGCGGGCCGGGCTCTGCTGACCCTGGAGCACGGCCAGCTCCTGGTCCTGCCGCTGCGCCTGCGCACCGGGGTCGGGAGTTGCACCGGTCAGGTGCTGGTGCGCGACCTCTCGGCCGAGCACCCCCTCTTGACCCTCTCGGGGAAGATCGAGAACGCCGATGCGGCGGCCGTCCACAATCAGCTGCTGCGGCGCAAGGGCCTCATCGAAGGGAGCCTCGACGGTGACTTTTATCTGCAGGGGGAACTCGGCCGCTTCCTGTCGACATCCTCGGGGGATTTCAGTGTCCAGCTTGAGAATGGGGTACTGCGCCAGTTCCCGGTCCTGGCCAAGGTCTTCTCCATCCTCAATGTTTCGCAGATCTTTGCCCTGCGTCTCCCCGACATGGCCAATGAAGGGATGCCCTTTGACCGTTTGCGGGGAACGCTGGCTCTGCGGCAGGGTCTCCTGCAGACCGAGGACCTGGTGGTCGAGAGCAACGCCATGAATCTGGCGGCCGTCGGCGGCGGCGATCTCGTCAACAACCGCCTCGACCTGACCTTGGGGATCAAGCCGTTGCGAACCGTCGACAAGATCGTTTCCAGCATTCCGCTGGCCGGCTGGGTCTTCACCGGCAAGGAGAAGGCCCTGATCACCGCCCAGTTCCGCATTACCGGCCGGGCCGAGGAACCGGAGATCAAGGCCATCCCCTTTACCTCGCTCTCGGATATGACCGTCGGCTTCTTCAGACGGGCCTTCGGCCTGCCGGGGAAGATGATCGAAGATCTGGGGGATCTGGTCGGGGGAGAGAAGAAATGAGGAAAGTTTTTTAGGGGCGGGTTCCTACATAGACTGTGGCGATGCCGAAGGTCAGATCGTGGTAGACGATGTCGACAAAGTCGGCCGTCGCCATCATCGCCATGAAGCTCTGGCGATCGGGGAATTCGAGGACCGAATCGGGGAGATACTGGTAGGCGCTGCGTTTGGAGAGGAGACCGCCGATGGCGGGGAGAACACGGCGGAAATAGCCGTGGTAGAGACCTTTGAAAAAGCGGCTCTGCGGAGTGGAGAATTCGAGGATGACGGCGCGCCCGCCCGGTTTGAGGACCCGCGCCATCTCGGCCAGGCCGGCGGCGCGATCGACGACATTGCGGATACCGAAGGCGATGGTGACCCCGTCGAAGAGGGCGGCGGGATGGGGCATCGCCTCGCACGGGGCATTGACGAGGAAGATGCGGTCGGCGTGGGGGGAGCGGGCGATCTTGTCGCGGCCGTGGCGGAGCATGCCGGGGGTGAAATCCTCGCCGACGATGCGGACCGAAGACGGCGTGGCGGCGGCGATGGTCAGGGCGACATCGCCGGTGCCGGTGGCGACATCGAGGACCATGCCGCCGGCGGGGATCTGCAACTGGGCGACGGCGAAACGCCGCCAGCGGCGGTCGATGCCGAAGGAGAGGAGCCGATTGAGAAGGTCGTAGCGGGGAGCGATGGCATCGAACATGTCACGAATGCCGCGGCCCTTGTCGGACAGCCTGAACATAGTTATTCTCCCTGAAAGCAAGGCGCAACGCCGCCTTTCTTTACCACAGCGGCGAAGCCGCTGTCAGCAAAAAATCCCGCCGCTCTCCCCGGTCGCACCCCGAAAGGAAGATCCATGCAACCCCTCATCGTTACCGCCGCCATCATCGGTCGCGCCGGCGAGATCCTCATCACCCGCCGCCCGGAAGGGAAACGTCAGGGGGGGCTGTGGGAATTCCCCGGCGGCAAACTCGAAGGGGGGGAGTCCCCCGCCGCCTGCCTCTGCCGCGAAATCCGCGAGGAACTCGACCTGGCTATCCGTGTCGACACCCTCTTCGACGTCGTCCATCATCGCTACGAGTGGGGTGCGGTCCTTCTCCTCGCCTACCGCTGTACCCCCCTCTCCGCCACCATCCGCAATCTTCAGGTCGCCGAACACCGCTGGGTGCCCCCGGAAGCCCTGGCCGGTTTTCCCTTTCTCGCCGCCGACCTCCCCCTCCTGGTCCGCCTGTCCCAGCCACCGGCGCATGAAAGCTCTAGATAATCGCCGCAAGTTACGTTATCTTCACCGCCATGACTGAACCGAAGCGTGTGGAAATCAATTTTTTTCGCCCCCGGGGGGAGCGGCAACGGCGCGAGGTGCGCATCGCCGTCATCGTCCTTTCGCTCTGGGCCTTGCTCAGTTTCGGTCTGCCGCTCTTGATCTGGCTGGCCGGACTCGGCGATTCGACGGGGCTGGGGCGCTCCTTTCTGACCGCGACCCGCTTTTGCGGCTTCCCCCTGCACTACTGGCTCATCGCCCAGGGCTGCACCATCGGCTACGTGCTGCTGTGCAAACTCTATTGCCGGCTCTGGACCCGGCGCCTGGCGAGGCCGTGGTAATGCGCTCTTCCCGCCTGCTCACCCTCGGTGCGCTGCTCCTCTTCCTCCTGATCGCCGCCACTGGCGCCAGTGCCGGGGGGGAAGAGATTTTCGAGATCGAACCGGGCTTCAAGCCGCTGCCGGCGATGATCATGCTCGCCACCCTCGCCCTCTACCTCCTTATCGGCATCTACTCCCGGGTCTCGACCACCAGCGGCTATTGGGTCGCCGGCCAGGGGATCGGCAAGATCGGCAACGGCGCCGCCATCGCCGCCGACTGGATGAGCGCCGCCTCCTTCATGGGGGTCGCCGGCCTCCTCTACCTCAAGGGGTGGTTCGGCCTCGGCTACATCCTCGGCTGGACTGGCGGCTACGTCCTCCTCCTCGTCCTCCTCGCCGCGCAGCTGCGCCGTTTCGGCAAATTCACCGTGGCCGAATTCGTCGGCGATCGCTTCGACTGCCACGCCGTGCGCCTCATCACCGCCGGCGTCACCGTCATCATCGCCGTCACCTACGCCATCGCCCAGTTCAAGGGGATCGGCCTCATCTGCGGCTGGATCTTCGGCCTCGGCTACGCCGCCAGCATCGTCTTCGCCGCCGGCATCACCTTGAGCTATCTCCTCATTTCGGGGATGACCGGGGTCACCCGCAACCAGCAACTGCAATACGTCATCCTCATCTCCTCCTTCCTCATCCCCCTGTGGATCCTCATCCAGAAGGCCGGCGGCGCCGGCATCCTGCCGCAGCTGGAATACGGCGCGATCCTCTCCGGGATCATGGAGGGCAAAGTGGCGGAGAGCGCCGGCGGCCAGCTCACCGGCGACGACCTCGCCCGCGCCGCCACCGTCTTTCTCCCCTGGGGGACCGGCGGCGACATCTACCAGTTCATCGCCCTCGTCTTCACCCTCATGGTCGGCACCGCCGGCCTCCCCCACATCCTCATGCGTTTCTACACCGTCACCAGCGAGGATACCGCGCGCAAGTCGGTCCTCTGGGCCCTCTTCTTCATCGGCCTCCTCTACTGGTCGTCGCCGGTCTACGCCATCATGGGGCGCTACTGGAACCCCCTGGGCGGACAGGCCGTCGCCGACGTCATCATCCTCTCGGCCCCCGAGCGGGCCGGCCTCGGCCCCGCCTTCCTCGGCTACCTCGCCGCCGGAGCGCTGGCCGCCGGCATTTCAACTCTGGCCGGCCTCCTCATCACCGGCGCTTCGGCCGTCGCCCACGACTGGTACGCCACCGTCGTCCGTCCCGCAAGCAGCGAGCAGGAGCGCCTGCATGTCGGCCGCGTCTTCACCGCCATCCTCTGCGGCGGCATCGTCCTCGCCGCCCTCAATCCCCCCGCCCTCATCGCCCAGACCGTCGCCATGGCCTTCGCCCTCGCCGGCAACACCATCTTCCCGGTCTGCGTCGCCGGCATCTGGTACAGCCGGGCCAACAAGTACGGCGCCATCGCCGGTTTGATCTTCGGCCTCGACATGACCCTGCTGGCCATGGGCGGCTGGCTGCTCAAGGTCCCTTTCTTCAGCGACGGCGGCCTCCTCCCGGCGACGTCGTCCTCCCTCATCGTCTGCCCCCTCACCCTGCTCATCGTCATCGTCGTTTCCAACCTCACCGCCCACAAGGTCACCCCCGAGTCGGCCGGCCGCATGGACGACATCCTCCGCCGCCTGCACAACCTGCCGCGCCCGTAAAGCGACTCTGCTGCGCCGGCGCCCCCTCATGCACGGCGCCAGTCACCCCTCCGCCCCCCCGGTCCGATGCCATGTAGGCGCCATTACAGAGAAAAAATCCATATTGACAGCGTCTAATGACAAAGTTATAGTGTGCCTCGCCTTATCAACCCAAACCAGGAGGAAAAGAAGATGAAAAAACTGCTCGTTGCCCTGATGCTGGTCGCTTTCGCCGCCACCATCGCCATCGCCGCCGACACCGTCATCCTCAAAGCCAAAAACGGCGATGTCACCTTCAACCACAAGGTCCATGGCGAGAAAAACGCCTGCACCGTCTGCCATGCCGACGCCAAGGGCGGCAAGCTCGAACTCGACAAAGACAAAGCCCATGCCCTGTGCAAGGACTGCCACGCCAAAGGCGCCGGCCCGACCAAATGCGGCGATTGCCACAAGAAGTAAGCGGTCAAGCTCCCACAGTAATGCAAAAGGCCCCGGAAAACGGGGCCTTTTTTTATTCTCTTTGCGGCAATTCTCTCTTTAGCCGAAGGAGCAGAGATATTCGGCGACCCCGTCCTCGACGGCGATGTCGAAAGACGAATTGCCGGGGATGGCGAAGCCGCTGCCGGCCGCGTACTCGTGCCATTCGCTCTTTCCCGCCAGGCGGGCGCGGCAGCGGCCGGCGACGATATCCATGCGCTCGGGAGCGGCGGTGTCGAAACGGTAGCTGCCGGGGTAGATGAGGCCGAGGGTCTTCTTGCCGCCATCGGCGAAGAGAAGGGTGTGGCTGACGACCTTGCCGTCAAAGTAGACGTTCGCCTTGCACGGCACCGTCACCGAAGAAAATTGCGCGGGAATAGCCTGAGACATGATCATCCTCCATCCTGTCAAGGGGGTTAATGGGTGGTCGGCTCGACGATCTCGACGAGATGGAGATCGAAGACGAGATCCTTGCCTGCCAGGGGATGATTGGCGTCGAGGGTGACGAAGTCGTCGCCGAGCTCGGTGATCATGACGAGGAAGGTGCTGCCGTCCTCCTGGGAGACTTCCATCTGGGCGCCGAGGGTCAGCTCCAGATCTTCCGGCAGGTCGGCCCGCGCTACCCGCGCCACCATGTCGGGGAGGAGGGGGCCGTAGGCCTGCTCGGCCGGAATCGTCACCGTCTTGCTCTCGCCAACCGCCATTCCCAGCACCGCCTCGTCGAAGCCGGCAATGACCTCGCCGTCGCCGAGGGTAAAGGCCAGCGGTTCGTTGCCGGCGCTCGAATCGAACTCGGAACCGTCGCTCAAGCGTCCGTTGTAATGAACCTTGACGCTGTCGCCGGTTTTGACCTGTCGCATCGGTAAACATCCTTTCATTGCGGGTACCCCCGCGACACGAGAAAAATCAGGCCGCCGGTCTCAGTGGGGACTGGGACCGACGGCCTGGGGATCAAGCGAAAACGCAGCGTTGCGGCTACTGCACCTTGAGGAGTTCAACCTCGAAGATCAGGGTGGAGTTGGGGCCGATCTGCTGGCCGGCGCCACGCTCGCCGTAGGCGAGGGCGGCGGGAATGACGAGCTGCCACTTGGCCCCTTCCTCCATCAGCTGCAACGCCTCGGTCCACCCCGGGATGACGCCGGAGACGGGGAAGGTCGCCGGCTCGTTGCGTTTGAAGGAGCTGTCGAACTCGGTCCCGTCGATGAGGGTGCCGCGGTAGTGCACGGAAACGGTGTCGGCGGCGGACGGTTTCTTCCCTGTGCCGGGGGTCAGCACCTTGTACTGCAGGCCGCTCGCCAGGGTTTTAACCCCTTCCTTCTTGCCGTTTTCAGCCAGAAAAGCGGCACCTTCCTTCGCGTTCTTTTCGAGGTCGGCCTTGGCCTTGGCCTCCATCTTCACTTCCAGTTCTTTCTGGTAGGCGGTGATCGCTTCCTTGACCTGCGCTTCGGTCAGCAGGAGCGGCGCCCCCTTGATCACGTCCTTGATCGCCTGGGCGATGAGGTCGGGATCGAGATCGATCCCCTGGCGCTTGAAGTCGGCGCCGATGTTCATGCCGATGCTGTAACTGACTTTGTCGCGCAGGTCCTTGAGTTCGATCTTCTTGTCACCGGCCGGGGTGCAGCCGCTGGCGACAATCAGGACCAAGCCGGCCAGGGCTGCAAGTACCATCAGTTTCTTTGTCATTTTTGTGCCTCTCATAGTGGGGAAAATTGTGAGCTTAAAAAGTGCCCATATTTAATACTCGACGCCCGCTGCTGTCAATAGGAAAGCTTCGGGAAGGAGGGCAAGCCCGATCTCAATACACCACCGCCAGTCCCGACCGCACCGGGTTGAGATGGAGTAGTCAACTCCGCGCCGGCGGCGGCTTCGATCATAGCCTGCAATTCCCGACGCATGGCCCGTTGCGCGTTGCCCAGCAGTTAGCCCTGCAGGGTATCCAGGTCAGCTCCGGGGGTGTTCGCGCTGTCTGGAGCCGTCACGGCCTGATGACCCGTCACGAACGTTTGTTGCGGCTGGGACGTCATGTACGCGAGCAGAGTCTGGAGCTCTCCGACAGCCAGATCAGGCTGCTGGAACGTTTCAGCGCGAGCGCCACATCGAATCTGAACATACCGGCGATCTGGTGGCGGTCGATACCTTCTTCGTCGGCAATCTCAAGGGTGTAGGGCGCGTCTACCTGCAATCAGTCATCGATTGTTTTTCCCGCTACGCCTGGGGCCGGCTCTACTCCAGCAAGCTACCACTGACCGCCGTGCATGTGCTGAACGAAGACGTGCTCCCCTTCTTTGACCAGCATGGGGCCTGCATTACAACGATTCTGTCGGACAACGGTCGCGAGTTTTGTGGACGCCCCGACAAGCATCCCTACGAGCTCTTCCTGCAACTCGAAGGGATCGAGCATCGCACCACCAAGGTCCGCAGACCACAGAGCAACGGTTTTGTCGAGCGCCTGCACCGAACCCTGTTGGACGAGCACTTCCGTATCCAGGGGCGGAAGGTTTGGTATGAGGCCGTCGACGAGATGCAGAAGGATCTGGATACATACCTGCATCACTACAATCACGAGCGAACCCATCAGCTAGGGGCGGCAGTGTCAGGTAATAACTATCTCTGTACCCAAAGGGCGAAGGATATCAATCTAGGAATGCTTTAAATGAATTACTTTCATTGAAAATCTTCTTTGCAGATTTCACGTCCTTTGCCGAAAACTTTTTACCAATAACGTAATTTCTATCAAAATAAATGAGATTACCTAATGCACTTAGCCTTTCATTCTCGTCTTTAGAATATTTTGCAATAAATCCGTAGGGCCAAAATGCCGTAGGGTCCTTTGCATTATGCAGTTTTGCATAACTCAAGCTCGCATCTAGATATTTTTTATTACCTGTTTTTTCATAAAGCAATTCGCAGCTATCTGCCAATAAATACATCGGAGGAAGGTAAATTTCCCCTGCATATGAGAATGGAATATAGCGCCATGCCTTATCTAATTGATCCAGTGCATATTCATGTTTATTATTTAATGCAGATATTATACCAACCGCCAACATATCATTAAATCTCGGGATGCTCGAGTACGTGGCAAGTTTCTTTTCGTATAGTTCGTTTTCTCCAATACTGTTGTAATAAAATGCCATGTTGGGCAGAAACGGAGACAGCACGCCTCCCATTGAAAAATAATCGATAGGTTTCGATTTGATGTCTTTACCATCTCTCACTCGAACGTATAAATCCAAATAATCTCGTTTTTCTTTCGGCTCTTTTTCACTGATCTTAAAGTTGTAGTTGCTTCTGGCGACAAGACGTTGAAGATAAAAATCAATGTCTTCATTGTTTATCTGCTTTGCAAACCATGCATCAATTTGTTCATCGCTTTTTCCCTCCAAATACAGCCCTGAAATAGCAGCCTCCCAAACCACAAGCTGTCTTTTGTTTGAGGGCAAACTATCAAAGACGGCCCAAGCCTCCTCTCTTCGCCCAATGGCATGAAGAGTCTTGATATATCCAGCGTAAAACTCACTTAATTCATAACGCTTCAATCCAAGCTTAAATGCCTTAGCGGATTCCTCATATCTATTATCCACTAGACTTTTATACGCCTGAGAATAATATTGAGTGCCCGAACCTGAATCAAAACTTACCGAAAGGTCGAATAATGGTTTTGCCTTTTCTGTTAAACCAAGATTATAAAAATATGTTGCTGCTTCATACGCGCTATTCGCGAGAAAGACTGAATTTGTTGAATTAACTTCTTTAAATGGCGGATAGCTCATAAATGTAGTCAACGATTTCTCAAATTCCCCCTGTTTTATTTGTATCGCCCCTAAGTTTTTATAGGCTGTCCAGTCTTCTGGCAGAGATTCGATGGCTTTTCTGCAATTCTGTTCGGCTCCCTTCAGATCTCCATCGTTCTCACTCGCGGTTGCCAACAGTTCATAGAGGCTTGGTGAACCGTGAAAACGATTTTTGAGCTGGCTTAAAAATTCTTTGGCCTTTGGGTTACCAATTGGCTGCCTATGGTCGTTATATAACCGCACAACGACGGCGAAATTATCATGGGTATACAGCAGAGAATTCTCAAGGTTCTGCCTTTGAGGAAGAAAAATTGGCAAAAAGTAATATCGCTTAGGAAAATCTTTTTCGTACGATTTTACCCTTGGCATGTCACTGGCGTAATCCTGAAATTCAAGGTAAAGAACTTGTCCTTGTGGCCAGAAAAAACTGCTGGACACTAATTTCTTCCCCTCCTCTTCCAGCTGCTTTCGCTGCTCTCCTTGACTTTCTCTGGCTTTCTGCAAAAGTGCCCGTCCTTTCATGAATGTCAGGAACGGATGATCCTTGTAGGCAGGCTCATAACTTCTTATTTTTTCAAGCGCCTCATCCGCGATCCCACGATTGAACAGCGACAGAGTTACGCCCTTTATCAGATTTGCCTCACTCGTTTCATACAACAGTTCAAGAAGGTCGATTTTTTTTAATTTTGTCGCTTCCTGGGCAGAAAAGAGTGATTCCTTTTTGCTTGTGAGTGTCCGCCGATAGTGCTCGTAAGCTGAAAGCTCTACATTCACCGGGATCAACAAAGGTGCCACGAGTGTATTTTGGCCTTCAGCCAAGCCTTTTGCCGTGTAACCTTCGATAGGAAAGACCTGATCCATATTGTATTTGACGTAAAGATTCGGCTGTATCTGCCATTCCCAGTGGGTCAAAAGGCGCCTCATGATCAGCGCGGACCATTCCGGATTGGCGTTCGTGATTTGCTCGATGTCGGATTTTTTCAAGGGCTGCCTGGTATATTTCCAGAGGAGATCCTGATATTCGATGCTACTGACCAATTTATTAATTGGTGATTTTATCTGAGGAAGCACCTCTTTCAGTGTCAACAAATCCCCATCCATGTAAGCGTATAAAGCCTTTTCCTCAGGCGTCTCTGGTTTTGTAAGGACATTCAGCGCCAGTGGACGTCTATTCAGGTACAATAATGCCCGTGCTATCAACAGCGAGCGGTTCGGATTTTTTGCATCCAATTGCCATGATTCGATTAACGAACGTTCGAATAACTCCTCCATCCTCAGATTCTGCCCGGGGTGCAAGACTCCGAGGAGCTGAAGATAGTATGCGTTTTCCATGATGGACATATTACTTTTAGAAAAAAGGTCGAGCGGCGAGGCGGGTATCACGGGTGGAGTTAAGACATCGTTCTTTGCTGCCGTCTTCTTGCGCGTTATGCTGTAGCCGAGCTCTTTCAGTGCGCTATCGAGGTGTATCAGCAAAACCTCGTATTCGGGCTTCTCATCGGAAAGAGGGCCGTGGAAGGTTTTCGTCTGCGAAAATGTGCTTTCGTCGCTGAATTTCCCCCCGCTGTCTGCCATCAAACGAATAAAACTGATCGAGACGACTCCTGCGCCATAGTGCCCGGCCAATGGCATGATAATGCTGCGAGCCTTCATTTGCTGAGCAAGAGCATAAATTTCCTGCCGATCGAAAATCCGGTTATTTTCGCCAAGCGCTCTCGCGATCAAGGACGGATTGGCGAGTGAGACACCGCATTCCGTCAGGCGGTTATGAATTGCATATGACATCAACGATCTTCCGGTATGATCAATCGCATGGCCATTAACCTGCACCGGGACAAGCAAAGTGTCGAAATGGCTTTCGCCGAGAACTGCCTGGAAGAGCTTTTTTTGTTCGACCTGCCACGCAGATGCCCCCACCCCAGCAAAATCTTTGGGATCTAACCCGAAATCTATGGGCCATTTTGTTCGGTTTTTCACCGCGGGGTTTGTGCTGGCGGAGGAAGAGACAAGAGCAGGAGTGGTGCGCACGGCGTCACTGGGATTATTGGCGAGGGGAATATTGCTATCAAGTTTAGGGCTTGAAATTTCGACAAACATAATAATGCTTGATGACAATTTTCGCTGAGCTCCGGCCTCAACTTCCCATACTGTTTTATCTTTATTGTTTACTTCAAAATACTTACTTGGGTTATTATTGTTGTATAATTTAACCACATGGTCGCTAATTCTTTCAATAGTGTAGCCATCAATCGAAGTTATTTCCATACTGCCAACGAACAATCTTAGCTTATGGTCGTTTTTGTTGTAAGTCAATCTAGATTGCTGCACAGCAACTCTAAATCTATCACGATTTACATGTGAGTTTATGTTGCAATTATCTACAAGGGTTTTATTTTGCACATTGTCGTCGTCAATTTTACCTTCACTATTATACATCTTAGTGAAATTATCATTTATTTCAAAAAAATTATTGTTCCATTTCTTTCTCTTGAATCTCATATCGTTCTTTTTGGTTTTACTAATTATCCAATCGCTAGATCCAATATCACGCGTCAATACCGTGCCGCCGTAACCAGCACTAATTGAATACTTTTGTTGCGTATTATAATCTATGGTCCTTTCATCCACGAATATAACGCTTAAGTCTGCCGTTGCATCAATGGAAAGTTCATTTTCTGCGTATGATGATTCGTTTATTCCTGACAATACAAGGACGAATAAAGCGACCAAAAAAAGTTTGCCAACAATTTTCACGTTGAACCTCCATTCAGATCATTAGATACCATAAGATTCTAAGCTGCATTGGTCCCAGAAGGGGATAAGGGGTCAGGCACCTATTTCCCTCTTCCTCCCCTTTTGCCATCCCCGCTGCCTGACCGTCGACTCCAGCCCTAGTGCAACACACAGCTTGTCCTGCCAGGCATCGTTGCCAAACGGCGCTTGTCGATTGACACTGTTTCTCAGCTTCTCGATTTCGCCGGCGGCGAGCGGGGTGTCGACAAACGCTCCCCAGTCGACCGGCAAGGGGCAAGGAAACGCGTCGGGACGCACATCTTCCGTCTCAGCCTTTCTCGCCCGATGCGACGACCACGGCCATTCCGCTGCCGTGGCGACAAGTCGTGCCCGGACCGGGTTGCCTTCGACGTACCGCGCCACCGTCAGCAGGTGGTCGTCGTTCTGCACGAGAAAGCCTTTGTAGCGCCCCTGCCAGAGATGTCCGCTGGTGCCGTAATGCTTGTGATAGCGCCGAACGTGGGTCGTCATGAGCCGCCGCATCCAGCGATGGAGCTGCGCCGCTGCTGCAGGCTGCACCAGCAGATGAAAATGATTCGGCATCAGGCACCATGCCAGAATCTTCATCCCGTAGTCGCCGCGCCACTGCAGGAGCAGATCGATAAAGGCCTGATAATCCCCGTCCTTATGAAAGACCTGCTGCCGACCGTTGCCCCGGTTGATCAGGTGGTAGCAACACTCATCGGCGAGTGTCCTCGCGATTCTGGGCATTCCCCCTCCCCCAATTTGGTGCCTGTCCCGAATGGCGCTAGTTTAAGCCATCCCAGCATAATATCTGTTCCGGTGTGGAATCACCTTCATTTCGTGCCTCGG
>MGTO01000045.1 GCA_001799485.1 Desulfuromonadales bacterium GWC2_61_20
CACGAAAACAAGCAGCCCCGGCCTTAACGGTCGGGGCTTTTTGTTTCCGGGGAGATGCCTGTTTCATGCAAACTTTCCCGTCAAAGATCAACGGCAACGACAAACGCTCCGGGATAGCCTGCGGCAGCGAAGTCGCTTTCGGCCTTACGGGCCGCGTCCAACGAGTTGTATTTCCCCACTTGGACCCGATAGAAAACCTTCCCCTCGACCAGCCCCTTCCTGACGTCAGCCTTGCCGTAACGACGGATTGACTCTTCTGCCAGGCTCCGGGCATTGCTTTCCACGACAAAGGCGCCGATCTGCACGGCATAATTGCCTTTATCGTAGCTCACAGGCTGGCGGTAATAAACCTTATTGGCAGAAGAATTGGCTTCATGGTAACCAAGGGCCTCGATGCGGACCAGAGCCGTGCCCGGGCCCACAATATCCAGTTCCTTGGCCGCAGCATACGAGAGATCGATGATCCGTCCCCGGACAAAAGGTCCCCGGTCATTCACCCGCACAACCAACGAACGATTATTGGCTTTATTCATCACCTTGACCGAAACACCGAGGGGGAGTGTTTTGTGTGCCGCGGTCCTGGCATGCATGTCATAGATTTCGCCGTTACTCGTGCGTTTGCCATGAAAGTCACTGCCATACCAACTGGCCATCCCCTCTTCGCTGAAGCCACTGTGGTCGAGGAGGGGACGATAACGTTCCCCATTGACCTCATAGGCTTTCTGATGCCCCTTGAGGTGTGAATTCTCCGGCGATTCGAGTACCCGACTCCGATAAGCCGGGCCACCGCAAGCGGTGGCTAGAGCCAACAGGAGGACAACCCCAACGCGCCAGATAAAATCCCATGAGGCCATCTGAACCGACCGGGCTCTATTCTTTTTCTACCCGGGTCATGGCGCGAAACTTCTGATAGCGCTGTTCGACCAGTTCCTGGGGCGAGAGTTTTTTCAATTCACCAAGGTGCTTTTTTAGCACGGATTTAACCAGGATCATGGCCTTGGCATGGTCGGTATGTGCGCCCCCTACCGGTTCCGGGATGACGTCGTCAATGACGCAACCCAGATCGGCAATATCCGTAGCCGTCAATTTCAGGGCTTCGGCGGCGACAGGACCCTTGGTCCCGTCACTCCAGAGAATCGCGGCGCACCCTTCCGGAGAGATGACAGCATAAACTGAATATTCCATCATCAGAACGCGATTGCCGACGGCAATGGCAAGCGCTCCACCAGAACCCCCTTCACCCGTAACCGTAACGATAACGGGAACCGTCAAGGCCGCCATTTCGCGCAGGTTGCGGGCGATGGCTTCGGCCTGACCCCGTTCCTCGGCGCCGATGCCGGGAAAGGCACCCGGGGTGTCGACAAAAGTAAAGATCGGCAGCCCAAACTGCTCGGCCATCTGCATCACTCGCAGGGCCTTGCGATAGCCTTCGGGATTGGGCATGCCGAAATTGCGATAGACTTTTTCTTTGGTGTCCCGTCCTTTTTGATGGCCGATGACACAACACGGCTGCCCGTCAAAGCGGGCAAATCCGCAGACAATGGCGGGATCATCACGGAAGTTGCGATCCCCATGCACTTCAAACCATTCTGTAAAAATATGGTTAACAAAATCGAGGGTAAACGGGCGGTTGACGTGGCGGGCCAATTGGGTGCGCTGCCAGCGATTCAAATTGGCGAAAATCTCTTCCCGTAATTTTTCGGCTTTTTTCTCCAGCTTGACTATATCCGAAGAAAAACTGACTTTTTCCGTCGAATATCCTCTGAGCTCATGAATTTTCTGATCGAGATCGACTAACGGTTTTTCAAAATCAAGATAAAACTGCATGATTTGGCTCCTTTAAATTGCATTACTGGACAGGCGAACTGCCGTTCGTATTCAAAACCACATGCGAGGGGAACAGCCTCACCGCAGCTGCCGAGCAGTGGGTCGACGCTACTCGAAAGAAATCACATGATAACCAAAAAGTTTGTCCGTGTCGCTCATTAACTGGTCACTTGCTGCAACTTGAAACCCTGCGGGAAGGCTCATGACCGTTTCGCTGCGATTAGGAACAACCAGATGAATCCGCACCTCACAACCGCCCCGATGGCGCTGCAGAATGTCCTTAAGCCCCTGCAACTGGTCCTGATCAAGTCCGGGTGAGGTCAAACGAAGGTGAACCCTGCGGGTCAATTTCTCCTGCACCTCCTTGAGGGTCAAGACCTCCGATGCCATGAGCTTGCAGCTTTCATCCTCCAGATTAATCACCCCCGAGACAAGAAGTGGCTCATCCCCCTTGATCAGTTCGGAGCAGGCCTGAAAAACCTCCGGGAAGAGGATAACCTCGACGAAACCGGTCAGGTCCTCCAGGGTCACAAAGGCCATGCGCTCCCCTTTTTTCGTCGTCAACTCACGACAGGCGGCAACGATACCACAGACCTTGACCTCTTCCTTATCCGTGCGTTCCGGGAGAGCCGCCGTCTCACAAGTGGCAAATCGTTTGATCGCGGTGCTGTGTCGGGCCAGGGGGTGTCCGGTAATATAGAAGCCCAAGGCCTCCTTTTCGAAGGAGAGGAGGATATTTTCCGGCCACTCCTCGACAGTAGGGAGTTCACCCAAGCTACTTCCGCTCTGCGTACGAATTTCGGCGCTCCCGAAAAGCGATTCCTGCCCGTTGGATCGCTCGCGCTGGACCTTTTGCCCCCCGTCCATCGCCTCTTCGAGGGCAGCCATGTACTGGGCCCGGCGACCGCCGGAAGAGTCAAATGCGCCGCATTTGATCAACGCCTCGGCAACCTTCTTGTTGACGCGGCGAAGATCGACTCGCTCACAGAAATTTTGCAGGGAGAGGAATGGACCATCCTGCATGCGGCTCTCCGTGATCGCATCAAGAGCCGCAGCACCGACCCCCTTGACCGCACCAAGGCCGAAACGGATCGAGCGGTCATGGACGGTGAAAGAGTGGGCGGATTCGTTGATATCGGGAGGGAGAACCTCGATCCCCATGGAACGGACTTCGGCGATATTCTTGATCACCTTGTCGGTCTTGTCCATATCCTCGGTAAGCAACGCCGCCATGAATTCGACGGGATAATGCGTCTTCAAATAGGCGGTCTGATAGGCGATCAGAGCATAAGCGGCGGAGTGCGACTTATTGAAGCCATATTCGGCAAACTTGGCCATCAGGTCAAAGACCCCCTCGGCCTTCTTCTGATCAAATCCCAGCTTTTTGGCTCCGTCGAGAAAAGGTACCTTTTCCTTGGCCATAACCGCAGGGTCCTTTTTCCCCATGGCCCGCCGCAGCAGATCAGCGCCGCCCAGAGAATATCCGGCCAGGGTCTGGGCAATCTGCATGACCTGTTCCTGATAAACGATGACCCCATAGGTATCTTTAAGAATCGGTTCAAGCTCGGGGAAGTCGTAACGGATAGCCTTTTTCCCGTGCTTGCGCTGAATGAAATCATCAACCATGCCGCTACCGAGTGGTCCGGGACGGTAGAGGGCACAAACGGCAATAATATCTTCAAAACAGGAGGGCTTGAGCTTGACCAGCAACTCTTTCATCCCGCTGGATTCAAGCTGGAAGACCCCCGTAGTATTCCCCGCTTGGAGCAGTTGATAGGAGTCATTGTCATCATCGCGTAGGCGGGTAATATCGAGGTCCGGATCCTTGCCGGCGCGAATCAGCTTGACGGCATTATCGATGACCGTCAGGTTTTTCAGGCCGAGAAAGTCGAACTTGACCAAGCCGATCTTCTCGACGAACTTCATGGCATATTGCGTCACCTGCCCCCCGGACTTGGGGTCGACATACAGGGGGAGATATTCCGTCAGCGGCCGGGGTGTGACGACAACGCCGGCGGCGTGCGTTGAGGCGTGCCGTGTCAGCCCCTCAAGAGCCAGAGACACCCGCATCAATTCCTTTCCCTTCGGGTCCTTCTCCGCCAACTCCTTTAATTTAGGTTCTTGCTGCATCGCCTTTTGCAAAGTGATATTGAGTTCTGTGGGAACCAGCTTGGCAATCCGGTCGACCTCCCCATAGGGCATGTTGAGGGCACGCCCGACATCGCGAATCACGCCCTTGGCCGCCATGGTCCCGAAGGTGATGATCTGGGCGACATTGGCATCGCCATACTTCTGACGGACATAGTCGATGACCTTCTCACGCCCATAAATACAGAAATCGACGTCGATATCAGGCATCGAAATACGTTCCGGGTTGAGGAAGCGTTCGAAGAGAAGATTATAGGGCATGGGATCGATGTCGGTGATACGAATGGCATAGGCGACCAGTGACCCTGCGGCCGAACCACGCCCGGGACCGACGGGAATTCCCTGGTTCTTGGCCCAATTGATGAAATCAGCAACGATAAGCAGATAGCCGGGAAATCCCATCTGCTTGATGCATAGCAATTCCCGCTCGAGCCGTTCACGATATTGCTGCTCGTCCTTGTCAGCAAATCCGGGACGAATCAAACGAATGCTGACCAGTCGTTCATCAAGTCCGCTGCGTGCGGCATTACCGAGGACCTCATCGAGGGAACAATCGGCTGGTTTTTCGTACTGGGGGAAATGATAGGTTTTAAAATCAAGTTCGAGGTTGCAGCGTTCGGCAATGGCAATGGTATTCGCCAAAGCCTCGGGAACATGGTTAAAGAGCGCCGCCATTTCCTCCGGCGTTTTCACATAAAACTCATTATTTTCAAAACGCATCCGGGACGGATCATCCATGGTCTTGCCCGTCTGGATGCAGAGCAGAACCTCGTGCGCATGAGCATCTTCACGCGTGAGATAATGACAGTCGTTCGTCGCTACCAGCGGCAGACCAAGTTCCCGGCCAATTTCGAGGAGCCCGGTATTGACGGGCGTTTGTTCGGCAATTTGGTTCTCCTGGAGCTCAAGAAATAAACGGTCCCGATCGAAAACACGGGCCATGGCTGCCGCCCGGGTCTTCGCCTCGTCCAGCCTGTTAGCCGTAATCAGGGACGGCAGTTCCCCACCCAGGCAGGCTGTCAGGGCAATTAACCCTTCATTCCGCTCCGCCAGAAGGTGCCAATCGATCCTTGGCTTATAATAAAAGCCCTCCTTGTAAGCCGCCGAAATCAGATGGCAGAGATTGCGATACCCGGCTAGGTTCTGGCACAACAAAATGAGATGGTTGGCTGCTTCGGAGGCGCCCCGGGAAGTCGTTCTGTCAAAGCGTGAGGAGGGGGCAACGTAAACTTCACAGCCAATAATCGGCTTGACCCCGGCTTCGCTGGCCTTGGTGTAGAACTCGAGGGCCCCGAACATATTCCCATGATCGGTCACCGCCAGGGCTGGCATGCGCAGGTCGCGCGCACGCTGTACGACATCCCCCAGCTTGATGGCACCATCGAGGAGACTGTACTGGCTATGCAGGTGGAGGTGGACAAATCGCGCGTGTTCCATGGCAATCCAATGAGGTGTCGGCAGCAAGCGAAGAATCAAAAAAAAATTTACTGACGTTTAAATAATTCAGCCGGGTCAAAAAACCTGGGCATTATGGCAAAATACCCCGCCCCCGTCAATCCGGGCATACAAACAAAAAAACCGATCTCCGCAAACGTTGTCACGCTGCGATAACCGGCAGGAAATGTTGGGCTAACTTACCATCCTAAATGGCCGGAGGTCAAGCCAATCAACCACCCTTTGCACTCAGAACATCAACATCGAACCGCTTCAGCATTTCTGTTAATTTGATCAAGGGCAAACCGATTAGACTGGTATAATCATTACCTTCCATTTTCTCCATAAGAGCGATACCAAGCCCCTCAATCTTGAAAGATCCCGCACAATCAAATGGTCTTTCTCGATCCAAGTAACTGTGAATTTGTGAATCCGAAAGATTTTTCATCGTGACCGAAAACACATCATGATCGAAGACCGATTCGCCACTTTGACTGTCGACCACGGCTAGACCGGTAAAAAAACTGTGGCATCGCCCGCACATCGACCGTAATTGCGAGAATGCCGCGTCAGGGGAAGACGGTTTCCCGAGAATTCTTTTGCGGGTGTCAACAAAAACTTGATCTGAGCCAATGATCAAAGCGTCGGGGAAGTGCCTGACAAGACTCATCGCCTTTTGCAATGAAAGGTGACGGACGACAAGTTCAGGGGAAAGACTCTGGTCAATTTCTTCGAAACAAAGGGGAGATGCCGTAATAAAAGGAAGATGCAATTGCTGCAGGAGTTGTCGGCGATAGGGACTAGT
>MGTO01000046.1 GCA_001799485.1 Desulfuromonadales bacterium GWC2_61_20
CGCGGATCTCTTTGGCGCTGATGCCGACGCCGATGTGGCGGTCGCAGACCAGGGCGTGGCGCGGCCAACCCTCGGCTTCCAGCAGTTCGCGCCCCTTGTAGCCGTGGGCGAGATAGGGGAGCTCGCCGTGACAGCCGAGATTCGGGGCGGCGGTGAAACGGATGCCGATGTCGTGCAACAGCGCCGCCTCGGCGACGAAGGCGATGTCGACGGTCGACTCCGCGACCTTGCGCGCCGTCGCCACCGCCTTTTTGGCCACCGCCCGGCTGTGGTCGAGGAGGATCGCGTGGGCGGGAGAGCCGCTCGGGTAGTATTTTTCGAGGAGGGCGAGGGCGGGCATGGGCGGAAGTCCTTGAGGTGGAATTTCAGTCACGGCAGCATACGGCAGTGCTGGCTTGGGGTCAAGGTGAGCAAGTCCGAAATCCTATCCGCAGATGCCGCCGATTTTCGCAGATAAAATCAGGTCAAGAAACATCTTTATTCAGGGATACAGGCCTTCATCTGCGTTCATCGGCGACATCTGCGGATAAGTTTGCTTTTGGTTGTTAAATCTCAGTTGGCACTTGAAAGGATTCAAAGAATTCGGCACACTGACCCGACATTGGTTTCGCTCAACCTAGACAGGGAGGACACGAGATGGCTCTGGAATCGATCAATCCGGCAACGGGGGAAGAACTCGAACGTTTCGTCGAGTGGAGCGCCGAGCAGACCGCCGCCGTCGTGACGCAGACGCACAAGGCCTGGCTCGCCTGGCGCGGCACGACCTTTGCCGCCCGCGCCGCCCTGATGAAACAGGCGGCGAAAGTGCTGCGTGCCAATGCCGACCGCTATGCCCGGACCATGGCGTTGGAGATGGGCAAGCCGGTGGTTGAGGGCCGGGCCGAAGTCAACAAATGCGCCGCCTGCTGCGATTTTTACGCCGATCACGCCGAAGGTTATCTCGCCGACGAGGTCATCGCCAGCGATGCCGGCAAGTCCTACGTCGCCCATCGCCCCTTGGGGATCGTCCTCGCCGTCATGCCGTGGAACTTCCCCTTCTGGCAGGTCTTCCGCTTCGCCGCTCCCGCCCTCATGGCCGGCAATGCCGGGCTTCTCAAGCACTCCTCCAACGTCCCCCGCTGTGCCCTGCAGATCGAGGAAGTCTTCACCCTCGCCGGTTTCCCCAAGGACATCTTCCGCACCCTGATGATCGGTTCCGCCAAGGTCGATGCCGTCATTGAGCACCCGGCGGTCAAGGCGGTGACCTTGACCGGCAGCGACATCGCCGGGCGCAAGGTCGCGGCCAAGGCCGGCGCGATGCTCAAAAAAGCGGTGATGGAACTCGGCGGCAGCGATCCCTTTGTGGTGCTGGCCGACGCCGATCTCGACGAAGCGGCTCTGGTCGCGGCCAAGGCGCGCTGCATCAACTCGGGCCAGAGCTGCATCGCCGCCAAGCGCTTCATCGTCGAGACCCCGGTTTATGACGCTTTTCTCAGGAAGTTCACCGCCGCGGTGGCGGCGCTCAAAGTCGGCGACCCGCTCGATGAGACGACCCAAGTCGGCGCCCAGGCCCGGTCCGATCTCATGGCCGAGCTGCACGCCCAGGTCGAAGCCTCGGTCAAGAAGGGAGCCAGGATCGTCCTCGGCGGCGCGCCGCTGCCGGGGAAGGGGAGCTTCTACCCGCCGACCATCCTCGTCGACGTCGTCCCCGGCATGCCGGCCTACGACGAAGAACTCTTCGGCCCCGTCGCCTCGGTGATCCGCGCCAGGGATGCCGCCGATGCCCTCTTCATCGCCAACGACACCCCCTTCGGACTCGGCGGTTCGGTCTGGACCCGCGACAGCAAGCGGGGCGAACTGTTCGCCGCGCAGATCGAGGCCGGCGCCGTCTTCGTCAACGGCATGGTCAAGAGCGATCCGCGTCTCCCCTTTGGCGGCGCCAAGATTTCCGGCTTCGGGCGCGAACTTAGCCATCATGGGATCAAGGAATTCGTCAATATCCAGACGGTGTGGATTCGCTGATTTGGGGTCGGTCAATTGCAAGTAATTCATTTCATCGAGCGGGAGGAACAATGAAGAGAAACCTGGTAATTGCCTTGGCCTTCGTGCTGTTCTGTCTCGTCGGTTGGGCCGGTGCAACCTACGTTAACGGCATCAGGCTGGAGAAGAATTTTTCCGGTCTGGTGGAGAAGTACGGAAATTTAGGCATTCTTTCCGTCAAACTGGAGGATTACCAACGCGGGTTGCTCACCGCAAAAACTCGGACCGTCGTGGAATTGAAGTTTCCCGGCGGGGTGCCAAATTCCCCGGCAGGCGAACCGGCAGAGCTGCCGGACAAAGTGCAAATCGTTTTTGAGCATTTCTTAAGCCACGGGCCACTCTCCTTCGGCAGCGGACTCGCTCTCGCCCGCATCGAAACCCGGATTGTGAGCGTCTCTCCCGGGCAGGCTCAGTTCGAGCAGGCGTTGCAGCGTTTTCCGCAGCTGAAGGAGCCGTTTCTGGTCTCCAGGGTCACCTACTCCGGTGCGCTGGAGAGCCGCATGGACGTTCAGGCGATCGAAACGCAAATCGATACCGCGCAGCTCAAATGGGGCGGCTTTACGGCCGAGTCGGTGTTTTCCCCCCGCAACAAGACCCTGGCCGGAGCCTTTGAGCTGCGCGCGTTCACGGCGCGCACCCCGGAAGCGGCGTTGGCCTGGGATGGTGCGAACGGACACTTCGATCTGGCCGAGGCGTTGCCGCTGGTCTATGTCGGAAAGAACGCGTTCAAACTCAGTGCCTGCAGGGTGTCGATGTCGAATCCGGAGACCGGCGAGCAGAACAATTTCGAGCTCAAGGGTCTGGATGTTCGCTCCTCCAGCAGTTGCGACGGGAAACTGGTGCAGATGGAGCAGGCGATGACCTTTGCCGGTTTGACCATGGATGGACAGACCTACGGTCCCGGCGTTCTCGAGATCGAATTGCGCAATCTCGATGGCGAAGGTCTCTCGACCTATCAGCAACAGATTCTGGAGGTTTTCGGGAAAAGCGACACCACCTCTCTGGACCAGCTGGCGCTGCAGTTTTTACCGGTTTACAGCCAGCTCCTCGCCAAAATGGCCGAGGGCAATCCGCAGTTGAACATCCGCCGTCTCCATTTCGTGGCCCCGCAGGGAGAGATCGACGGTCAGTTGCTGGTGAGTTTCAACGGCGGCAAAGAGGTGAGTCAGGACGATCCTGCGGCGCTGATGCAGCGGGTCGAGGCGAGTACCGAGCTGGCGATTCACGAGCGGCTGGTTCAGTTGATCGCAATCAATAGCGCGGAAGGCCAACTGAAGCGCGCCCGCGAGACGGGAAATTTGCCTCAGCTCAGTGACGCCGAGCTTGCCGGGATGGCCAGGCAGCAGGCCAGCGCCCAGGTCGAGGCTTTGCTGGCGCAGAATCTGGTGGTTCGTGACGGCGACAAGCTCAAGACCACCGCGAGTTTCCGCCAGGGCGAGCTGGTGGTGAACGGGCAGAATATGCCGTTGTTTTAGGGAGAATCCCGCAGTTGCTACCCTCGAAGTTGCTTCCCGCGAGAAGATCGCCGTTTTCGCCAAGCGTTCGACGGCGCAGCGCAGGGTGCTTCATCGCCTCTTCTCTTAAGTGTTTTGTCGAGGCTCTTGGGGGGAAGTTGTCTTTGGATGTTTTAGGTCGGTCAGCACAGTGCCGATCGGGGTTATAGACAAATGAACGTCCCCGACACCGTCTAGCGTCTTCCGTCTACGGGAGGATTCGATGCAAAAGCAGATCATTGTCGCGGTACTCGGCCTCTGCCTCTGTACATCATCAATCGCCCTGGGTGCCGGTTTCTCCCTGATCGAACAGAGTGTCAGTGGTCTGGGGACCGCCTATTCCGGTGGGGCCGCGGCCGCCGAGGACGCTTCGACCCTCTACTTCAACCCGGCCGGCATGGTCTTGCTTCAGGGGCAAGAGGTGATCGGCGGGGTGCATTACATCATGCCCTCGGCCGAGTTCACCAAGACCTCGGCCAGCAACGCCCTCGGCGCCCCGATCCCCGGCGGCAACGGGGGGGATGGCGGGGTATCCCGAGCCATCCCCAATTTTTACTATGTCAAAAACCTGGACAAGTTGGCGGTCGGCCTCGGCATCAACGTCCCCTTCGGCCTGACGACGGAATACGACAAAACCTGGGTCGGGCGCTACCATGCGGTCAATTCCGACGTGCAGACGCTCAACCTCAACCCATCGGTCGCTTTCAAGGTCGACGAGCGCTTGAGTCTCGGGGCCGGGGTCAGCGCCCAGATGTTCAAGGTCAATCTCACCAATATGGTCGATTTCGGTCTGGCCAGCGGGGTCGGGGCGATTGCGTCCAACCCGAACGCCGACATCTATGCCGACCTCAAGGCCGACAGCTGGGGCTACGGCTACAATCTCGGGGCCCTTTACCGTTACAGCGACGGGGGCCGGGTCGGCCTTGCCTACCGTTCGCGGATTACCCACAAGGTCAAGGGGGATGTCGACTTTACCGTGCAGAACCCGGCCTTTCTCACTGGGGTCAACCCGGCTCTGCTGACTGCGGCCAACGCCTCCTTCCCCGATCAGGATATCAGCGGCAAGATCACCTTGCCGGCGACCGCCTCCTTGTCTCTCTACCAGGAGCTCAACCCGCAGTGGGCGCTTGTGGCCGATATCACCTGGACTGAGTGGAGCACCTTCGAGTCTCTGGTAATCAACTTCGATCAGGGTCTCGGCGCCGGCGGGGCGACCAAACAGAGCGTGACTACGGAGAGTTGGCGGGACAACTGGCGCTATGCCCTGGGGACGACGTTCCAGGCGAACGCAGCTTTGACCCTGCGCGCCGGTGCCGCCTATGATCAGACCCCCATCAGCGACGACAGGAATCGTACCCCGCGCGTCCCCGACAACTCCCGCACCTGGCTGGCAGCCGGGGCCGGTTATGCCCTCTCCGAGGCGCTGATGCTGAATGTCGGCTATGCCCATCTTTTCGTCAAAGAGTCGCGGATGAACAAGACTATTACCGGCCCCAGCGATGAGGATACCGGCCGGGGCGCCGTTCAGGGAACCTTCGCGACCTCCGTCGACATCGCCAGCCTCGAAGTCGTCTACAGATTCTGAATTCCTCCCCCCAGCGGGGGGAGGCCAGGAGGGGGCCGCCCAAGAATAGCCCCCTTTTACTATTCCAGAAGAAAAGCGAAAAGGCCCGGCGTTCTGCCGGGCTTTTTCGCTTTTATCCGCCACCAGTCATCCACGCCCGAGGCCGAGGAGGAGCAGCCAGAACGGCCAGTTGGTCGGCTGCTCCGGGGCGAAGAGCTGGGCGGCGAGGGAGGGGAGCGTGGCGAGCAGGGGAGCGAGCCACTGTTGCGGCGAGGCATCGACGGGGAGGGCGGCCGGCCCCGCCGCTGTTGTATAATGGAGGCGAACCAGGCAGGGATGCCGACGCCGCCATTTTCGCCCCCAGCGTCGCTGTTTTCCTGGGGGTACGCAGGGAGGTTGCCATGTCGCTCAAGGCAGTTCGTCGCACGTTGATCACCCGGCCCATTTTCAAACTCGCCCGCCGCGCTCTTCCCACGCTCTCGGCGACCGAACGGGAGGCGCTTACCGCCGGCGATGTCTGGTGGGACGGCGAGCTCTTTAGCGGCAATCCCGACTGGCAGAAGCTGCTGGCGACGCCGGCGGCGACTTTGACGGAAAAGGAAGAGGCCTTTCTCGCCGGGCCGGTGCATGAGCTCTGCAAGATGCTGAATGAATGGGAGATCAACCGCTTGCGGGGCGATCTGCCGAAAGAGGTCTGGGACTATCTGAAGCGCGAGAAGTTTTTCGCCATGATCATCCCCCGGGCCTACGGCGGTCTGGAGTTTTCGCCCTATGCCCATTCGGAGGTGGTGCGCAAAATCGCCTCGCGCTCGCTGGTCGCCGCCGTCACCGTCATGGTCCCCAACTCCCTCGGTCCGGGCGAATTGCTGATGCAGTTCGGTACCGAAGAACAGCGCGCCTTCTGGCTTCCCCGTCTGGCCGATGGCCGGGAACTCCCCTGTTTCGCCCTGACCAGCGTGGAGGCCGGCTCCGATGCCGCCGCGATGGTCGATAAGGGCGTGGTCTGCCGGGGGATTTTCGCTGGGCGGGAAGTGCTCGGCATCCGTCTCAACTGGAGCAAGCGCTACATCACCCTGGGGCCGATCGCCACGGTTTTGGGGCTCGCCTTCAAGCTCTACGATCCCGAGCACCTGCTGGGGGATGAAGAGTCCTTGGGGATCACCCTCGCCCTGGTTCCGACCGGCTTGCCGGGGATCGCGATCGGCCGCCGCCATCTCCCCTCCTGCCAGATGTTCCAGAACGGCCCGAATCGGGGGGAGGATGTCTTCATTCCCCTCGATTACGTTATCGGCGGTCAGCCGCAGATCGGCAAAGGCTGGTCCATGCTGATGAGCGCCCTCGCCGTCGGCCGGGGTGTCTCGCTCCCCTCCATGTCGGCGGCGGCGACCGCCTTGTGCGCCCGCACCACCGGGGCCTACGCCAGCATCCGTCGGCAGTTCGGCATTTCCATCGGTCAGTTTGAAGGGATTCAGGAACGGCTGGCCCCCCTGGCCGCCGATGCCTACCTGGTCGACGCCGCCCGGCGGCTGACCTGTGCGGGGTTGAACGCGGGGCGCAAACCGGCGGTGATCTCCGCCATCATGAAGGTGCACGCCACCTATAAGATGCGCACTTCCATCGATCACGCCATGGATGTACACGGCGGCAAGACCGTCATCGACGGTCCGCGCAATTATCTTTTGGACATTTACCGCGCCGTTCCGGTGGGGATCACGGTCGAGGGGGCCAACATTCTGACCCGCAGCCTGATCATCTTCGGTCAGGGGGCGATCCGCTGCCACCCCTGGCTGCTGCAGGAGATGCTCGCCCTTGAGGAAGAGGATCCCCAGCAAGCGCTGGCGGCCTTCGATGCCAGCTTCTGGGGGCATGCCGGGCACGGCTTGCGGACCTTGGGCCGGGCCTGGCTGCGCAGCTGGAGCGGCGGGCGGCTCGGACCTGCCCCCGAGCAGGGGCCGGTGAACAACTACTATCGCCAGCTTGGCCGTTACGCCGCCGCCTTTGCGCTGCTGGCCGATAGCGCCCTGCTTGTTCTGGGGAGCGGCCTCAAGCGCCGGGAGATGATCTCCGCCCGCCTGGGCGATATCCTGGCCGAGCTCTATCTGCTGTCGGCGGTCCTCAAGCGCTGGCAGGACGAAGGCTGGCAGGAGGCCGATTTGCCGCTGGTCGCCTATGCCATGGAGAGCGGTTTCGCCACCATCGAACGGCAGCTGCACGGGGTCCTGGCCAACCTGCCGTT
>MGTO01000047.1 GCA_001799485.1 Desulfuromonadales bacterium GWC2_61_20
CAATGAACATGACGAGGAGAGCCGTACCGAGGTCGGGCTGCCGGGCGATGAGGAGGACCGGCACGATCAGCAGACCGAACGGGAGGAGCAACAGGAAGAGGTCATTGCCGCGCAGATCCCCTTTTTCGCTGAAGTAGCGGGCCAGGGTGATGATGACGACGATCTTGAAAACTTCGCTCGGTTGCAGGTTGAAGAAGCCGAAATCGATCCAGCGCGTCGCTCCCATGGTCGTTTTACCGACGAGCATGACCAGAAGCAGCAACGCCAGGGTGATGCCGTAGAGGAAGAAGCCGAGATATTCGAGATGGCGGTAATCAAAGGTACAGAAGGTCATGGCGATGACCAGGCCGAAACCGCACCAGACCAGCTGTTTGAGATAGATCGGGAGACCGGCCGGTGCCCAGCCGGAGGTCGTGCTGTAGAGATTGAGAATCCCGAGGCCCGCCACCAGCAGCACGAGCAGGAGCAAGACCCAGTCAAAATGTGTCACCAGACGGCGATCGAACATGCTTGATCAGTCTCCTGCGGCCGGGGCTTCGGCCACCGGCTGCGTCAGGGGAGGTGCGAGGCCGAAATACTGGTTCATGATCGCCCGGGCAATGGGGGCGGCCGAGCTGCCGCCGTGGCCGCCATGATCGACGACAACGGCGACAGCGATCTGCGGACGCTCGGCCGGGGCATAGGCGACAAAGAGGGCGTGATCGCGAAAACGATAGGGGTCATCGATGACGACGGCATTGTCCTCCTTGCGCTTGATCACCTGGGCGGTTCCGGTCTTGCCGGCGACGCGAATGCCGTCGATCCGGGCGGCGGCGCCGGTGCCGCCGTAGTCGTTGACGACGGCTTCGAGCCCCCGCCGCACCGGCGGCAGCACGCCCGGCGCGAAATCGAGGATGCGCTTGACCTCGGGCTTCCCCTCGTAAAGGGTGGCGCCATCGAGATCTTCGACCCGGAGGAGGAGTTGGGGGCGCAGGACCGTCCCGCCGTTGGCCACCGCCGCCGTCATCACCGCCAGTTGCAACGGCGTCGTCAGGACGTAGCCCTGGCCGATGGCGGCGATGACCGTTTCGCCATTGTACCAGGAGGTGCCATAGTTCCGCCGCTTCCACTCGCGGGTCGGAATCAGCCCCTTGCGCTCGCCATCGAGGGGGAGTTCGTTGGTCTGGCCCAGCCCCAGATCGAAAGCCATTTGCGCCAAGCGGTCGATACCGAGGTCGAGGGCTACCTCGTAAAACCAGACGTCGCAGCTTTCGCGCAAGGCCTTGCGCAGGTCGGTCTTACCGTGACCTTCCTTCTTCCAGCAGCGAAATTCGCGGTCGCCGTAGGCAAAGGACCCGCTGCAGTCGACGGTGGTGCCGGAACTGGCGGCACCGGCCTGCAAGGCGGCAAGCGCCGTGACGATCTTGAAGGTCGAACCGGGCGGATACTGCCCCTGGATGGCGCGATTCTGCAGGGGGCGCAAGGGGTTCTTGACCAGCTCGCTCCAGCGCTGCACCGAAATCCCCCCGGAAAAGAGGGCCGGATCGAAGCCGGGCCGGCTGACCAGGGCGAGGACCTCGCCGCTGTTGACATCGAGGACCACGGCCGCCCCGGCCTTGTCGCCGAAGGCGCCTTCGGCCACTTCCTGCAGCGCCGTGTCGAGGGTGAGGTAGATCTTCTTCCCCGGCACCGGCTCCAGCGCCTTGAGCTGGCGCAATTCGCGACCCCGCGCGTCGACTTCGACCCGGCGCTCCCCCGAGGTGCCCCGCAGATACGGTTCGAGGTGCTTTTCCAGGCCGATCTTGCCGACGGTATCGCCGCTGCGGTAGCCCTCGAACTTGCCGCCGGCGAGATCTTTTTCCGAGATCTCCCCGACATAACCAAAGGTGTGCGCCGCCATCGCGCCGTGGGTGTAGGAGCGGACCGGCTGGACTTCGATGAGGACCCCGGGGAGGGCCAGACTGTTCTCCTGGATCTGTTCCATGGCGTCGCGACCGATATCCGTCGCCAGCGGCAGCGGCTGATAACGGGGGAGACGCCGCCCGGCTTCCCAGCGCCGCTTGAGTTCTTCCAGGGAGATGCCGAGGAGGGTGGAGAGGCGCTGCAGCAGCGGCTCGGGGAAGGAGACTTCGTTACGCAGAACGGAGACGCCGAAGGCCGGGCGATTTTCCACCAGCAGCTCGCCATGACGATCGAAGACCGGCCCGCGCGGGGGCTCGATGGGAACGTAGCGGACGCGATTGCGCTCGGAGAGGGCCTGATAATCCTCGGCCCGAATGACCTGCAGGTACCAGAGACGCCCGAGGAGGACGAGGAAAACCGCGACGGCGAGGATGGTCAGAAAGAGAAAACGACGGCGGAGGAGGACGGCGGCGGCCGCGGGGGAGTTAAGACCCATGGGCGCTTTTCAGATGGATGATACCGGGGAGGCGCAAACGGCCGGGATAGCGGCGATGCAGGTGCGTCACCAGCAGCAGCAGCAAAGCGGCACAGAGGACATTGGTTCCGGCCTGGAAGACCAGGTGTTGCAGGACGACGAGCCACATCCCGCCGAGATCGGCAAAGAAACCGAAAAAGAGCAGAAGAAGGGGCTGCACGAAGGAGACCGCAGCGACCATGACCAGCAAGAGGAAGCGGCTCTCGCCATTGAGGGACAGAATCGCCCACCGCCCCAAGAGAAAGATGGTGAGATAGACCACGGCGTGGAGGCCGAGGAACGCCCCGGAGGTAACATCGAGGAGCCAACCAAAGCTCCAGGCGAGCATGCCGCCGCGCACGAAATCCTCGATCAGCATGAGATAGACGGTGAGGAGCAGGAGCAGCTCCGGCTTCAGCGCGGCGGGGAGAAAAGCCGGCAACACGGCCGTTTGCAGCAACAAGCAAAGCAGCGCAAGAGCCAAAAGAGAGAGGCAGCGGGTCATGGCGGACTCCCCGCCCCGCTCAGGACCAGAACTTCTTCGAGACGGGCGAAATCGACGGCGGGAGCGACCTGGATGGTCTGAAACATGCTGAAGCCGCCGCGCACCACGCTGACGACAACCCCGACCGGCAACCCCTTGGGGAAGATTCCGCCGAGGCCGGAGGTGACGATGACGTCGCCGACGACCACATCCTCGGGGAGGGCGACATAGTCGAGAATCAGACCGGCGCCGGTCCCTTGGCAGATGCCGCGGGAGCGGGTGCGCTCGACCAGGGTGGCAACGGCCGAGGAGGCATCGGTGATGAGGAGGACGCGGGACGAGCGGGAGGCGTTGCGGACGACGCGACCCACCGCGCCCTGATCGTTGACCACCACCGCCCCCTCGCTGACACCGTCGCTGCTCCCTTTGTCGATGGTCACGGTCTGGAACCAGTTGGTGGCATCGACGCCGATGACGCGGGCGGCGACGGTCGGCACCGCGGCCTGGTCGCGAAAGGCGAGGAGGCCTTTAAGCCGCTCGTTTTCGCGGCGAAGTTCTTCCTGGCCGATGAGTTCGGCCCGCAGACGCCGATTCTCGGCAGCGAGAAACTCTTCCGCGTCGGCGCTACCGCCGAAGAGGGAACCAAGGAAGGACGAGCCCCGGCTCACCCCCTGCTGCATGGGGAAAAGAAGCCCGAGAACCTGTCGTTCCCCGGCATTGGTGGTATCGCGGCGACGCAACTGGAAAGAATAAAAAGAGAGGGCGACAAAGAAGAGGAGGGCGAGAAGGAAAAGGGTACGATATTTACGCAACAACTCAAACATGGTCTAAACCGGTGGCAAATCCGCCGAGCGCATGCCCCCCTCCGAAGCGGGTCGGTGGGGGGGGCAATCCGACTGTCAGGAAAAAACCGCGACGCGGCGCAGCAGGTCGAGTTCGTCCAGAACCTTGCCGGAACCGAGAACGACACAGGAGAGAGGATCTTCGGCGATGACCACGGGGAGACCGGTCTCTTCCCGCAGGAGCATGTCGAGATTTTTCAGCAGCGCACCGCCGCCGGCGAGGACGATTCCCTTGTCGACGATATCCGCCGCCAGTTCCGGAGGGGTCCGTTCGAGGGCGATGCGCACGGCTTCGACAATGGCATTGACCGGTTCGGAAAGGGCTTCGCGAATCTCCGTCGAATCGATATCGAGGGTCTTGGGGATACCGGTAACCAGATCGCGCCCCTTGACTTCCATGTGGCGCGGTTCGCCGTCGGGAAAGGCGTTGCCGATCTCGATCTTGACCTGCTCGGCGGTCCGTTCCCCGATGAGGAGATTGTATTTGCGCTTGAGATACTGGACGATCGCCTCGTCGAGTTTGTCGCCGCCGACCCGGACGCTCTTGGCGTAGACAATGCCGGCCAGGGAGATGACGGCCACCTCGGTGGTCCCGCCCCCGATATCGACGATCATGTTCCCCGAGGCCTCGGTGATCGGCAGACCGGCGCCGATGGCCGCAGCCATCGGTTCCTCGATCAGATAGACCTCGCGCGCGCCGGCCGACTCGGCCGATTCGCGCACCGCCCGCTTCTCCACCTGGGTAATCCCCGAAGGGACGCAGATGACGATGCGCGGCCGCACCAGGGTTTTGCGGTTGTGCACCTTCTGAATGAAGTAACGCAGCATCTCCTCGGTGATGTCGAAGTCGGCGATAACCCCGTCCTTCATCGGCCGGATGGCGACAATGCTCCCCGGCGTCCGGCCGAGCATGCGCTTGGCCTCGGTACCAACCGCCAGAACCTTGCGGTGCGAGGTGCCGTCGCGCTGCACCGCGACCACCGAAGGTTCGTTGACGACAATCCCCTTCCCCTTGAGGTAGACGAGGGTATTGGCCGTTCCGAGGTCGATGGCAAGGTCGTTGGAAAATAGACCCCAGACAGAATCAAAGAGGTTGAACATGACGGGCGACTCTCCTGTGAACGGGGGTCGGGAGGAAACGGACCCCTCCTGAAAAATGCCCCTCACACTAGCAAAATCTTTATGGATTTTCAAGGTCTAAAAGGAAAAATATATTGCATTTCACCCCTTGATTGACTAACATGCGGCCCTGTTCGCAAGACCCTGCCCCGAGGCAAAAAGGAGAGTTTGAATCCGATGCTGGACCTGATCCGTAAGAAAAAGAAATCGGTAATCATCAAGATAGTTTTCTGGTCGATCATCGCCACCTTCGTCGGCACCATTTTTCTCGTTTGGGGGAAGGGCGACGACGCCGGCCAGCCAACCGCAGCCTTTGCCGTCGAGGTAAATGGCGACAGCATCGCCCTGGAAGATTACCAGTCGGCCTATGCCAACATCTACCGCCTTTACCAGAACGTCTACCGCGACCAGCTCACCCCGGCCCTGGAGAAGCAACTCAACCTGCGCCAGCAGGCCCTCGACGCTCTCATCGAACAGGAATTGCTGCTGCAGCAAGCCGATCGCCTGCAACTGCGGGTCGGCAAACAGGAACTGGTCGACGCCATCGCCAAAATCCCCGCCTTCCAGAAGGACGGTCTCTTCAACAAGGAGACCTACATCCAGGTTCTCCGCGGTCAACGCCTGACCCCGGAGTCCTTCGAATCCCTGCAGGAGCGCGACCTCCTCATCGAGAAGGTGCGCAACCACATCCGCCAGAACATTACGGTCGACGAGAGTGAGATTCAGCAGGAGTATCGCGACCGCAACGAGAAGGTCGACCTCCTCCTCGTGCGTGTCGACCCGGCCGCTTTCGAGAGTCGGGTCAGGATCGAGCCGGCCCCCTTGCAGAGCTACTTTGCCGCCAATGTCGAGAAGTTCCGCCTGCCGCAGATGGCCTCCCTCCGCTACATTACCTTCGACCCGGCCCGCTACCGCGGCGAGGTCGTTCTGGCCGAGGACGAAATCAAGCGCTACTATGACCGCAACCTCGACCGCTTTGAAATCCCTGAGCAGGTCAAGGCCGCGCATATTCTCATTCGCACGCCGCAAGGGGCCGATGCGAAACTCAAAGAGCAAAAACGGGCCGAGGCCGCCAAGATCCTTGCTGCGATCAAGGCCGGCAAGGACTTTGCCGCCGCCGCCCGCAGCCTCTCGGAAGATCCGGGGAGCGCCGGCACTGGCGGCGATCTCGGCAGCTTCACCCGGGGGACGATGGTCGGCCCCTTCGAAGAGGCGGCCTTTGCCCTTAAGGTCGGGGAAGTCAGCGACATCGTCGAAACCACCTTCGGCTTCCATATCATCAAGGTCAGCGAGCACACCACCCCCCGCATCAAGGCGCAAAGTGAAGTCCTGGCTGAGATCAAGGACGGTTTGCAAAGCGAAAAATCCGCGCAACTGGCCCTGGAAAAAGCCCTCGACGCCTTCAATATCAATCGCAAGGGGGGCTCCCTCGAAGCCGCCGCCAAGGCTGCCGGCATCGAAATTAGCAGCACCGGGACCTTCGCCCGCGACACGCCGATCGGGCCTTTCGGCGTCAATGCCGAGATCAACAACAGTGCCTTTGCTCTGACTTCCGTCGGCGAGCTCGGGCGCCCGGTGCGAACGGCCCAGGGGGTTGTCCTCTTTGCCCTGGAGCAGAAGCTGGAAAGTCGTGTTCCCGAGCTCAAGGAAGTCAGGGTTGCAGTCGAACAGGCCTACCGCCAGGAAGAGGGGAAAAAGCTGGCCAGCAACCAGGCCGACGCACTTCTCGCCCTGATCCGCAAGGGGGGTGATCTGAGTTCCACCGCGGTCGGGGCCGGTCTGAGCAAGTCCCGCACCGGGCTCTTCGCCCGCGCCCGCAACAATTTCGTCCCCCAGGCCGGCGTTTCCGAAGGGCTGATGACGGCCGCCTTCACCCTGACCCCGGCGGCGCCGGCCGCCCCGGAGGTCTATGAGATCGAAGGGAGCTACCTCATCGCCCTTCTCGCCGGCCGCCAGTCCGCCGAGGCCACCGGCATGGACCCGGCCAAACTCGGGGAGCTGCGTACCGCGGTCCTCAGCCGCAAACAGGATGAAGCTCTCGACAAGGAACTGGAAGGTCTGAAAGCCAAGGCCAAGATCGTCTACTCTGACGCCTTTAAAGCTCTCCTGGAAGGATAGATGCCATGAGCAAGATCGTAATGCAGACCAGCTTTCCCGATCTCAAGCTGCAAAATCGCGGCAAGGTCCGTGATATCTACGACCTCGGCGAGCATCTTCTCATCGTCACCAGCGACCGCATCTCCGCCTTCGACGTCATCATGAACGAGGGGATTCCACGCAAGGGCGAGGTGCTCACCCGCATCTCGTGTTTCTGGTTCGAGCAGATGCACGATATCATCCCCAATCATATCGTCGCCGTCGACGTCGCCGACTTCCCGGCGGTGACCCACAAGTATCGCGACGAACTCGAAGGGCGCAGCATGTTGGTGAAGAAGGCCGAGCCGTTACCGGTCGAGTGCATCGTCCGCGGCTATCTCTCCGGATCGGGCTGGAAGGACTATAAGGCCACCGGCGGCATCTGCGGCATCCCCCTGCCCAAGGGGATGGTCGAGAGCCAGCAGCTCCCCGAGCCGATCTTTACCCCGTCGACCAAGGCCGATCTCGGCGCGCACGACGAAAACATCTCCTTTGCCGAGGCCAAGACCCTCTGTGGCGCCGATCTCGCCGAGCAGGCCCGTTCGGCGACCATCGCCATCTACAACCGGGCCCGTGAAATCGCCGCCGCCCGCGGCATCATCATCGCCGACACCAAGTTTGAATTCGGGCTTTACCAGGGGCAACTCCTCTGGATCGATGAGGCCCTCACCCCCGACTCTTCCCGTTTCTGGCCCCAGGCGCAGTATCGTCCGGGGGGACCGCAGCCGAGTTTCGACAAGCAGTTTCTCCGCGACTACCTGGAAACTCTCGACTGGGGGAAGAAGGCGCCGGCGCCCCCCCTGCCCAGGGAGATCGTGCAGAAGACCGGGGAAAAATACAGGGAAGCATTGACCCGCTTGACCGGCATCACCCTGTAACCGGCATCGTGTCGGTGAAACGCTGGCTGACGACATCCTTGCCACATGACACCAGGCGCTACGCCCTTCGCGGCGTAGCGTCTTTGTTCTTGGTCGTGCTCTTTTCCTCCTGTCTCAAGACCTCGCCCGTCGACCCGCAACTCGCCCTGACCCTGACCCAACAGGCCGAAGACCTTTTCCGCATCCAGGACTATTCCGGAGCCGCGACCACCATGGCCGCGGCCGTCGCTGCCGATCCGGCCAACCTGCCATTGTCGCTGCGTCTGGGGGAGCTTTACGAATTTACCGACCGGCCGGACAAAGCTCTGGCGGTTTATGCCGTCATTTCCATGGACATCGGCACTGCTGCATCTCTTCGTGATGAAGCCTCCTACCGGGCCGCGCTCCTGCTGTTACTGAAACTCGACCGTCCCGGCGAGGCCGGAACATTTCTCGATCGCCTCCCCGCCAAAAGTCCCCGGCGCGGCGATGGCGAAGGGGTGCGGATGCTGGTCAGCGGCGACCCTCGACGCGCCCTCATCCTTTTCAACGAGCTCAGCCAGCATCCCCTCGAACAGTCTGTCGGCGCCCGGGTTGCCTACCATGCCGCTCTCTGCTTTGGCCGCCTCAACTCCCTGCCTGAGGCCTTCGCGGCCCTTTACCAGGCGATCAACCTGGCCGGGACGTCCATCATCGCCCGCGACATCGAACGCTACAACGACGAGTTAAAAAAGCGAGAATCCGCCATCTAGCGGGCGAGACGCCATCGCCGCCGGTATCGACTAAAAGAGCGTCCTGCGCAGGACGCTCTTTTAGTCGATACCGGCTAGAGAAACCCGTTATTTGAGAGCGATCATCTTGCCGCTGTCGCTGCCAACCAGAAGGAGATTGCCGACCACCACGGGCGAGGCCCTGACCCAGCTATCAGCCCTGAATTTCCACAACTTCTCACCCTTGGTGGCATCAATACCATATACGAACCCGTCACGGCTGCCGAAGTAGACGGTGCCACCGGCAACGGTCGGCGAACTGTCGATCATCCCCGAAGTCGGCACCAGCCAGAGCAGTTTGCCGGCGACGGCGTCAAGGGCATAAAATTTACTGTCATCGCAACCGAAAAAAACCCTCCCCCCGGCCACCGCCGCCGACGAGACAATCTCGTTGCCGGCGCGAAAAGACCACTTGAGTTGCCCGCTTTGCGCATCTACCGCATAGAAAGAGCGATCGCGGCTGCCGACGTAAACCACACCATCGGCCACGGCGGGGGTCGCCGAGATATCGCGCCCGACGCTGAAAGACCAGCGGGCCTGACCATTCTTGAGGGCGAAGGCGAGAAGTTTCCCCTTACTGGTACCGACAAAGAGTGTCCCCTGTTCGAGACTCGGCGACGACTCCATCGGCGATCCGGCATCAACACTCCAGCGCAGCGTGCCGGTCTTGCTGTCGAGGGCGTAAAGTTTGCCGTCCATGGCGCTGAAGCAGACGAGGCCGTCGGCAACGAGGGGTGAACTGCGGATCTCCCCTCCAGCGGTGAAACGCCAGCGTTCCTTACCTTTGAGATCAAGGGCAAAAAGAAGCCCCGCCCGGTTGCCGAAAAAGATGGTCTCACCGGCCACAGCCGGCGAGCCGGAGATACTGGCGCTCGAATCAAAGCGCCACACCTCTTTGCCCTCCTGCAAGGAGACCCCGTAGAAAAACCGGTCCATACTGCCGAAAAGCACCAGTTCGCGGCTGACCACAGCGGAGCCGGTAATGCTGTAGCCACTCGGGAAGATCCAGGCCGATCCACTTAATTTAGCCGGACCTGACCCCGAACCGGCACCCCGCCGCTGCAGGTCGCCGCGGAACATCGCCCCGTCCGAATCGCTCTTGCCACATCCGGCGAGGAATAAACCGAGAAGCGCCGTCATGATTAGCAAAATGGCCCTTTGCATGTGCGCCGACCTCCAGATTAAAAGTACCACGGATGATAGTGATTCCTTGATTTTATGTCCAGACTTTTCGGCTCCGACCACACCGTTGCACCGTCCCCCGCGAGAGAAAAAACCTGTTGACTTCGTTTTCCCCCTTTGTTATAAAGTGGCCTCGTTGCACGGGGCTATAGCTCAGCTGGGAGAGCGCTTGAATGGCATTCAAGAGGTCGACGGTTCGATCCCGTCTAGCTCCACCAAAAACGACCAAGGGTTGACCCTCCAAGGTCAACCCTTTTTTCGTAGTTTAAATGCCGATGTGGTGGAATAGGTATACACGACGGTCTCAAAAACCGTTGTCCCTCGGACATGCCGGTTCGATTCCGGCCATCGGCACCATTTAAACAAAGCAAAGGCTTCCGAAAAATCGGGAGCCTTTGCTTTGTTATTCGCGCGGAGATTCCACCAGGCCACTTCCCTCTGTGAGATTTTTTTCAGAAAGCTCTGCTATGCTGCGGCCATTCAATGAGGCTGCCTGAACTGTTGGACGCTGGGCGAAGGGAGTTGATCATGGCCTGCGATATCAGAGAGTCGTGTTCCTTTTTCGCCGAATTCGGCAAGCGCACTTCGCCATATTGGAAATCGATCCTCGCCATCTATTGCCACGGCCCGGTTTTCAAAAACTGCCAGCGGCGCATGTACCATCAGGAAACCGGTGGCGCAATCCCCGAGCAGCTCCTCCCCTCCAGCGACATCGCCAAAGAGTTTCTTCTCCTCCGCTAGCCTTGGCCACCGCTCAGAGCGACGCGTTGACGCAGCGCCTCATACATGAGGAGCGTCGCCGCCTGGGCGACATTGAGGGAATTGGCGCGCCCATACATGGGGATGGCGACCGTGACCTCGGCCCGCTCCAGCCACGCCTGACTCAACCCCTCCTTTTCCGTCCCGACGGCAATCGCTACCCCCCCGCGCAGATCACTGTGCCAGTAGCTCTGTGTCGCCGCGGGTGTCGCGGCAACGATGCGGATCCCCTTTTCGCTGAGCCAGGCGAAGGTTTCAGCGCTAGAAGCAGCCACGACGGGGAGCTGGAAGAGGGTTCCCTTGCTCGCCCGGACGACGTTGGGGTTGTAGAGGTCGGTGGCGCTGTCGCAGACGATGACGGCATCGGCTCCGGCGGCGTCGGCCGAACGCAGGATGGCACCAAGGTTTCCCGGCTTCTCCACCGCCTCGGCGATAACCAGCAATGGCTGCGGTCCGAGAGTCAGATCGGCCAGGGTCCGCTGGGGAATCGCCGCCACCGCCAGCCAGGCGTCGGGATGTTCGCGGTAGGCGAGTTTGGCCATGACCGCCGGCGTCACCTCAGCCACCGGCACCCCGCGCTGGCGCAACTCGGCGAGAAGCCCGGACTCGCCCGCCTGCAACAGCTCCGGGGCGAGAAAGAGTTCACGGGGACGCACCCCGGCGGCGCAGGCGAGGGCCAGCTCGTGATAGCCCTCGACCAGCATCTCGCCGCTCGCTTCGCGGTGGCGTCGTTCGCGCAGGCGCACCGCCGCCTTGACCCGAGGATTCTGCAGACTGCTGATGGTGACCGTCATCGGCGATAAGCTCCTGAAAGACGACTTGCGGGCGGTATCCCCTTGACCCGCCCCGACCGGTTTCTCTATAATCCGCCTGCCAGTTTCGCCCTGGCCCCATTCTGCACCAAAAGAAGGAGTCCTTTATGAGCGCACCGACCATCCTCGTCCAGATCGAGACCTCCAAGGGCGAGATCGTCCTCGAACTCGATGCCGCCAAAGCCCCGGTCTCGGTGGAGAACTTTCTCGGCTACGCCCGCGCCGGCCACTACGACGGCACCATTTTCCACCGGGTCATCAAGGGCTTCATGCTCCAGGGAGGTGGCTTTACCCCGGATATGGCGCAGAAACCGACCCGGCCGCCGATCAAGAACGAAGCGACCAACGGTCTCAAGAACAAGGCCGGCACCGTCGCCATGGCCCGCACCCAGATCGTCGACAGCGCTACCTCGCAGTTCTTCATCAACACCGTCGACAACAAATTCCTCGACAATGCCGGCCTCAATCCGGCCAACTACGGTTATGCCGTCTTCGGCAAGGTTGCCGACGGCATGGATGTCGTCTATGCCATCGAGCAAGTCGCCACCGCCACCATTGCCGGGCATCAGGATGTCCCCAAGGAGACGGTAACCATCAACAAGGTGACCGTCGTCGAATAATTCCCCCTGACAGCACCGCAGCTCAACGGGATCGCCTCGCAGCGATCCCGTTTTTTATTCTGGCCAGGTCAATCCTTGACGCTGATGAGGTATTTGAGATAGCGCCCTTCGGGAAAGGTCACCGGGTAGGGAAAGTCCTCCGGCTGCCCCAAGGTCTGAATGACACGCAGGCCGCTGCCGGCCTGGAGAGCGCCGCGCCGCAATTCCTTGAGGTAATCGGGGAGATCGACCTTCTGGTGGTTCGAGCAGGAAATCAGCACCCCCCCGGAGACGAGGAGCGGGAGGGCGGCCGCCACCAGCTCGGCGGTCCCCTGGCGGGTGGTGAAACGACTGCTGGCGGTGGTGGAGAAGCTCGGCGGATCCATGAGGATCAGATCATAGCGCTGCTTCTCCCGCCCGAGACGGCCGAGGACCGCGAAACAGTCCCCGGCGATAAAGGGATGGCGACCGCCGTCGAGACCGTTGGCGCCGAAGTTGGCCCGGGCCCAGTCGAGATAGGATGGCGAGGCGTCGACACTGGTGACCTCAAGGGCGCCGGCGACCGCCGCCGCCACGGAGAAGGCCCCGGTATAACAGAAGAGATTGAGGAGACGCTTCCCCGAACTGCGCTGCATGAGGTCGCGACGATTGCGCCGCTGATCGAGGAAAAGGCCGGTATTGAGCCCCTCTTCCAGCTCGACCAGCAGCGACAAGCCGTTTTCGGTGACGGCGATGCGCCCGGGCGCCGGACGGCCGGCGAGGAGGCGACTCAGCTTCTTGCTCTTGCCGGCAAGTTCCCGGGTCTGCTGCGGGCGGAACTTTTCATAGATGCCGGCCGGCTGCAGCAGCCCACCGAGGAGCTCGGTCAGCAGCGGCAGCCGGGGGCGCCAGGCTTCGGTAAAGAGTTGCACCAGCAGATGCTCGCCGTAGCGATCGACGGTCAGGCCGGGGAGCCCGTCCCCTTCGCCGTTGACCAGACGATAGGCGTTGCTGTCACTGAGTTCGGCGTGCTCTTGACGCAGGGCGAGGGCCCCGGCGAGGCGCCGCTGCAGCCAGTCACGGTCGCAGGGACCGCTGTCGCGACGCAAGACCCGGGCGACGATACGCTCCTGCGGATCGATCAGCGCCGTCGCCAGCCGGCGCCCCTTGTCGTCGCACAACCAGGCCAGCTCGCCGACCTGGCCTGGCGGCCACTGCCTGGTGAAGCGATCGGCGATGACCCAGGGATGACCGAGATCGAGCATCCGCACCGTCTCCGGCCCGACCACCAGCTGCCGCAACGCCTCTTTCCCCCGGTCCTTGCCACTCATCCGTTCCGATCTCCCGTGCGACAGAATTTCTCAGTGTTTAGCGCCTCTTTTTAGCACAGCTGCTCCCAGAACGCAGCGAGAAAATCGGCCCTCGGCGCTCCCGTCTTCCCCGGCGAAGATCCGTGTGCTACATTCGCCGGCAGACGGATCGCCTCAAACAGATAAGGGGTCGCGATGAACAAGTCCAAAGGGGAAACGGTTATCGAGCAGCTCATGGCCGAGCTCGATCCCGAATCGGAACGCTATCGCATCCTGGCCACGGCCAAGCGTTTCAAATCGTCATGGGTCGAGCTGGGGGAGAAGCTGCTGCGCTTGCAGACGAGTGGCGGGTTTCGGGACTGGGGTTACAGCACTTTCGAGGAGTATTGCAGCCGTGAGGTGCGCATCCGCAAGCCGACGGCGGAGAAGCTGACCCAGGCCTATCGCTTTCTCGAACGGGAGGAGCCCGAACTTCTGGCCCGGCCGACGGAAATCAAACCCCTCCCCGATTATCGCTCCATCGCCCTGCTGCGCCAGGCCCAGAACGAGGAACTCCCTGGCGGCGCCTATGGCAAACTCCGGGCTGCGGTTATGGAGGAGGATAAAGGCCACCAGGCGGTGCTGCGCCAGTACCGCGAAGTCACCGCCGAGCGACGTAGCGAGGATCGCCTCCTCGGCTATCGCAACGCCCTGGCCGCGGCTCGCCGGCTGCGCACGGTGCTGACGGGATTGGACGACCTTGACGCCAGCATCCACGGCAATCTCGACCAACTCATCGCCCGGCTTGCAGAGTTATCGGCAGATCCGGCGGAGGGTATTTCCCCTCAGCCGTCTAAAGAGTCGCCCACTTCCAGAAGAGAGCCAGGATCAGCGTCCCGCTGACACAGATCCCCAGGTACAGGGCCAGGACCCGCTTGTGGAACATCTTGTATAAGACCGCCATGACCGGCAGAGCCGTCACCGGGCCGCCGATGAGGAGGGCGACCCCCGGCCCCTTGGCCAGGGTGATGAGTTGTCCGGGTTCGGGGAGGTAATAACCGTACAGCATCGATGCCGCCGTCACCTGCGGCAGATGCATCGGCACCGTCGCCGCCAGCAGGCTGAGGGTCTGCCAGAATTCCCCCCCTTCCAGCAGGTTGGTGATCCAGGCGTTGGGCACCAGGGCCATCACCACCACTTCGACCAGCAGCCCGATGAGGGCGAACTTGCCGATCTTCTGCGTCCCTTCCCAGAATCGCGCCAGAAAGACGAGAAAGCGGTTGTGGGTGCAACGATCGACCCGGTGCGACAGCTGCTGACCGCACTCGCAGCGCAGGCTCTCCACCGGATAGTCGGGATCGTGAAAGTCGCCGGCCGGCAGCGCCTCCCTGAAGACCGTCTCCTCGGTAAAGCCGTAGCGCCGCATGTAGAGGGTGACATAGCCGGCGAAGAGCCCCATAAAGAGGGCACTGACGAGGATGATATTGGCCCAGTCGACGCCGAGCATGCCGGCGATCATCGAATAGGCCGAAGGGCTCATGATCGGCGCCGTCACCAGCAGGGCCATGGCCGGGGCGAGGGGGAGTCCGGCGATGAGGAGGGAAATCACCAGCGGCAGGGTGGCGCAGGCGCACAAGGGGCTGGCGAGGCCGAGCAGGGCCGCCGCCGGAATCGCCCAGAGACCGAAGCGCACCAGCTGCTTGCGAATCTTGACATGCCACTTGAAGGTGCGGATGGTCGCTTCGAGGAAAACCCCGAAAGCGAGATAGGGCAGGATATAGAGGAGTTCCTTCCACAGGTCGGCGCCCAGGTCAAAGACGATTGTGCCAATGTTTTCCATCACTATTCATCCCTCTTCTTTAGGTCAGCAATTCGTCGCGGCGGCACGGTCGCGGACAAAATTCTGCCGCGTCGCCCCTCCCGGCACAGCCGGAATCAGCGGATAACGCGGGACCTGCCCGTTTTGCCTTATGCGCCTTACCGGAAATTAGCAAGAGCTGTTCCATTATCGCCCTGCCGGCGCCGGAATATCTGCCGTCGGCACGCTTCCCAACCCTGCAAATTCGTGCTATCCTTCCCGCCTTAAACTTCTGCCGCAGTTTACGCAGCTACTGACGAGAAGTGCAGTCAAGCCGGGATGAAGGAGACGCCCATGGCCCGCAATTTCAAGGACAAGGTCAGGGAACAGTTCGGACGAACCGCGGACGGCTATGTCCGCAATCGCGGTTTCGCTCAAGGGGATGATCTCGTCGAAGCGGCGCGCCTGCTCAAACCCTCTCCGGAAGATGTCTTGCTCGATGTCGCCTGCGGCGGCGGGCACACCGCCCTCTACTTCTCGCCTTTGGTGCGCAGCGTTGTCGCCTCCGATCTGACCATGCAGATGCTGAAAAAGGCCCAGGAGTTCATCAGTGAAGAAGGCGGGGTGGAGAACGTCACTTTCCGCGAGGCCGACGCCGAAGACCTCCCCTTCCCTTCCGGCTCCTTCACCATGCTCACCTGCCGCATCGCTCCGCATCATTTCCCCGACGTCCCCCGCGCCCTGCGCGAGTTTCACCGGGTCTTGCGGCGCAAGGAGGGGCGCATGGTCATCATCGATACCCTCCTGCCGGATGAGGAGAAGATCGCCCAGTTTTATCAAGAAGCCGAGCAGATGCGCGACCCGACCCATGTTCGGGCCTACACCAAAGCCCAATGGACGACGATGATCGAGGATGCCGGATTCGACGTCCAGCAGACGAAAACCTTCCCCAAAACCCACGAATTCCAGGAATGGGCGCGGCGTACCGGTCTCAACCGCGAAGGGGTGCAGCGTCTCAACCGTTTCTTCATCGAGGCCACCCCGGATATTGCCGACTACTTCCAGATCGAAACCTTCGCCGGCGAGGTCGAGAGCTACACCGACCGCAAACTCCTGGTCTACGCCACCCGCCGCGACGTCAAGTAATTCTGTGCACTTTTGAAAACGAAGAGGGGAGATACCCGATGGTATCTCCCCTCTTCGTTTCTGCTTTATGCGCGATACTTAGCTGAGCTTGCGCCCGCCTTCGGCGGCCCACTTCTCGAGCATCGCGGTGGTGACGGACTTCGGACGCTCGATGGCGTAGCCGAGGCCGCGGTCCCAAGTGATGTTGGCCATGCAGCCGAGGGCACGGCCGACGCCGAAGAGGACGGTGTAGAAGTCCCACTCCTTGAGGCCATAGTACCACTGGATGACGCCGGACTGCGCATCGACGTTCGGCCAGGGGTTCTTGGTCTTGCCGTGCTCGGTGAGAACGACCGGGGCGACTTCAAAGATCATGGAGACGAGTTTGAAGAGCTTGTCGTCTTTCAGGCCCGGGGTATTGAGGCAGAACTCGCGCTGCGACATGTAGCGCGGGTCGGTCTTGCGCAGGACGGCGTGACCGTAACCGGGAACGACCTGGCCGGCATTGAGGGTATCCCACAGCGCCTTGGTGATGAGTTCCTTGGTCGGCTCGACGTTTTTGCAGTATTTCTCCTGGAACTTGATGGTCCAGTCGAGAACTTCCTGGTTGGCGAGGCCGTGGAGCGGGCCGGCCAGGCCGTTGAGGCCGGCGGAGTAGGCATAGTACGGGTCGGAGAGGGCCGAGTGGACCAGGTGGGTGGTGTGGGCCGAAACGTTGCCGGACTCGTGGTCGGAGTGGAGGATGAAGTACATACGGGCGACATCCTTGTACTCTTCGCTCTGGCCGATCATGTGGGCGAAGTTGGCGCCCATGTCGAGTTTCGGGTCGATGGCGATCTGCTTGTCGCCCTTGTACTTGAGGTTGTAGATGAAGGCGGCGATGATGGGGATGCGGGCAACGATGTCGCTGGCATCCTCATAGACCGATTCCCAGGCCGTCATCTTGTTGAACTTGCCCGAGTTGTAGAAGGCGGCGAACTTGGAGTCCTTCTGCAGGGCGAGCATGGCGACGGAGAGCATGACCATCGGATGGCTGTCGCGGGGGAGGGCGCGGAGGGCGTCCCAGACGTAGGAAGGAACGACCTGGCGGGTCTTCCACTCGGCGACGACGCCATCAACCTGGGCCTGGGTCGGGACTTCGCCGGTGAGGAGGAAGTACCAGAAGGACTCGACCGTCGGGTATTTGGACTTGGGAGCCTTGGGGAGAGCTTCGAAGGTCTCGGGGATGGTCTTGCCGCGGAAGCGGATGCCTTCCTGAGGATCGAGGTAAGAGATGTCCGTCACCAGGCTGCGGATGTCGCGGGCGCCACCAATGGCCTGGTCGATGGTGACCTGGTCGATGATGACCTTGCCAAATTCCTTGGTCAACTTCGTGGTGCGGGGGCGAAACTCTTCAATCTTCTGCTTGAGGGTCTCTTTCAGTGTCGCCATGCTCTCTCTCCTTTGGTGAATGTAAAACGGGTGGGCGATAAGGCCCACCGGCCAAAATACCAGATGGCAATAAAAAAACCCTGCATGTCAGGCGGACGTCGCGACCGATAAGCCGCGGCCAGACACCGCCACAACATCGACACACAAGGTATGGTTCAGCAGACATCACATAAGGTTACAGTATTCAAATATTGTTCTAGGTTCTAGCAATTCGGCCCGTCCTTGTCAAGCGCATTTTTGTATACAGTATTCACGCAACCGCTTCCTCCCATCCCTTTTGCCCTTGACTTTGACGGCGACCCCCATGCTAAAATGCTTAAAAAATGAGCAAATCAACCTTGAAAATAGCCGATCTGGCCCTCGCCAACAATGTTGTTTTGGCGCCCATGGCCGGCATTTCCGATCTCCCCTACCGCCTGATCATGAAATCCTTCGGCGCCGGCCTCGTCTTTACCGAGATGGTCAGCGCCAACGGCCTGATCCGCGATGGTCGGCGAACCCTGGTTCTCCTCGCTTCCGACCCGGCCGAACGCCCCCTGGGCCTCCAGCTCTTCGGCGACGACCCGGCGATTCTCGCCGAAGCGGCGGCGATGCTGGAGGGCAAGGGGGAACTCCTTGACCTCAACCTTGGCTGCCCCGTCCCCAAGGTTGTCCGTTCCGGCGCCGGCAGCGCGCTGTTGCGCGACCCGCTGCGGGTCGGACGGATTGTCGCGGCGGTGCGTCGTGTCTGGACGGGGCCGCTGACGGTCAAGATCCGCTCGGGCTGGGACGACGCCAGCCTCAACTATGTCGCCATTGCGCAAACCGCCGTCGCCGCCGGGGCCGATGCCATCACCCTGCACCCGCGCACCCGCGCCCAGGGGTTCAGCGGTCAGGCCGCCTGGGAGCATATCCGCCGGCTGCGCGCGGCGGTGACGGTGCCGGTCATCGGCAGCGGCGACATCTTCACCGCCGAGGATGCCTTGGCCATGCAGCGCCAGACCGGCTGCGACGGGGTCATGATCGGACGCGGCGGCTACGGCAATCCCTGGCTGATCCGCAATATCATCCGGCTGCAAAACGGTCGGGAGCAGGCGCTGCCGACGCCGACAGAGCGACTGGAAACGGCGCTGCGCCACCTTACTCTTGTCACCGCCGCCTCGGGGGAACGGCACGCCGTGCTGGAGATGCGCAAGCATCTCTGCTGGTACGCCCGGGGTTTGACCGGCGCCGCCACCTTCCGCTCCACGGTCAATCGCAGCGAGACCTTGCAGGGATTGCGCGAGCTGCTGACCCACTTCTTTCTCCATACCGCCGAAACCGACGAAAGCCGCGATGAAACCACGCCGCACGCCACCTGATCCGCAACTCTACGTCCGCGTCCTCGATAACGTCGATCGGCCGGTCATCGCCCTCGACCGCGACGGTCGCATCAGCCTGTTCAACCCGGCGGCGCAGAACTGCACCGGTTTTTCCGAACGCCAGGCCCTTGATCAGCGCTTCGAGGATCTCTTTGCCGGGCAGGAAGGCCTGCTCTATCTGGTGCGCTCGGGTTTGCGCGAAGGACGCTCCATCTCCGATCACGAAAATATCCTGCTGCGCCGCCCTATCGGCCCGGCCTTGTCGGTCAGCGTCTCGGTTTCCCCCCTCCTCAACGAGCAGGGGGAGACCGACGGAGCCGTCATCCTCATTCGCGACCTCTCGCGCATCCGCGAACTGGAAGAAGCGGTGCGCCGGGCCGATCGTCTGTCGATGCTCGGAGCGATGGCGGCCGGACTGGCCCACGAAATCAAGAACCCCCTCGGCGGCATCCGGGGAGCGGCGCAGCTCTTGGCCCACGAGCTGGGGCCACAGAAACAGCTGACCGAATATACCGACGTCATGATCCGCGAAGTCGAACGGGTCAACACCATCATCGAAGAGTTGATGGATCTGACCCGCTCACGGCCGATGCAGATGAGCGAAGTCAATCTCGGCCGGATTCTCGGGGACATCGTCCTCTTCCAGAAGGAAGCCCATAACAGTGGAGCCATCGAGTTCAGCTTGCAGCTCGATCCGAGTATTCCGCCTCTCCTCGGCGATGCCGACCTCCTCGCCCGACTCTTTCTCAACCTGATCAAGAACGCCGCCGAAGCCATCGACAAGCGCGGTCGGGTCGAGATCATCAGCAAGGTCGCCTCTGAGTTTCACATCCACAAACCGGGGGAACGGCCGGTGCCGATGATCCGCGTCGAGATCCGCGACAGCGGCAAGGGGATCGCGGCGGAAGAGCTGGAAAACATCTTTACCCCCTTTTTCACCACCAAGGATCGCGGCAGCGGTCTCGGCCTGGCGACCTGCCAGAAGATCGTCAACCAGCATCACGGCCTGATCAAGGTCGAAAGTAGCGTCGGCGTCGGTTCGGTCTTCACCGTCAGCCTGCCTTTTTTACGCTGAACTTTCCACCCTATCCAACCGGCCACGACTAGCGGCCGGCAGCAGCGAGGTTTACCCCATGTCGATTCGCAGAGTCCTGGTCGCCGACGACGAAGAGAGCATGCGCTGGGTCCTCTCCAAGGCTCTCAGCAAAAAAGGCTTTACCGTCGATCTCGCCGCCAACGGCAATGAGGCCCTGGCCCTGGTGCGCCAGCACCGCTACGACCTCGCCGTCCTCGACATCAAGATGCCGGGCTTAAGCGGCCTCGAACTGCTGAGCCGCATCCACGAGGAGAAGCCCGAGATCCTCGTCGTCATCATGACCGCCGAGACGTCGATGAAGAATGCCGTCGAGGCCATGAAGCGCGGCGCCTACGACTACATCACCAAACCCTTCGACCTCGATGTCCTCGACGCCATCGTTCTCAAGGCGCAGAAGGCCGCGGCCGTCAGCGAAGAGGTGCAGCAGCTCAGGGGGGAGATCAAGGAGCACTACCAGCTCGACCGCACCATCATCGGTACCAGCAAACCGATGCAGGAAGTCTACAAGCTCCTCGGCAAGATCGCCCCCGCCGACCTCACCGTCCTCATCAACGGCGAATCGGGGACCGGCAAGGAGCTGGTCGCCCGCGCCCTCCATCTCAACAGCCCCCGCCTCGGCAAGCCCTTTCTCGCCCTCAACTGCGCCGCCATCCCCCGCGAACTCCTCGAGAGCGAACTCTTCGGCTTCGAAAAAGGGGCCTTCACCGGCGCTGTCGAGCGCAAGATCGGCAAGTTCGAGCAAGCCGCCGGCGGCACCCTCTTCCTCGACGAGATCGGCGACATGCCCCTCGACCTGCAGGCCAAGCTCCTGCGGGTCCTGCAGGAAAAAGAGATCACCCGCACCGGCGGCAACACTGCCATCGCCGTCGACGTGCGCATTGTCGCCGCCACCAATCAGGAGCTCACGGAAAAGGTGCGCACCAGGGAGTTCCGCGAGGATCTCTTCTACCGCCTCAATGTCGTCCCCGTGACCCTCCCCCCCCTGCGCGAGCGCCGCACCGACATCCCGCTGCTGGTCGACTTCTTCATCCGCCGCGCCCACGACCAGCTCGGGGTCGCCGCCAAGGGCTGCACCGAAGAGGCCCTCGCCCTGCTCAAGGGTTACAACTGGCCCGGCAATGTCCGCGAACTGGAGAACACCATCCAGCGCGCCGCCCTCCTTTCCCCCGACCCGTTCCTGACGCCGGCCGACTTCCCTGCCCTCTCGGCGAAAGGCGGCAACGGCTGCGACCGCGGCGATTCCCTCGAAGCCCTCATCGCCAACAAGCTGCGCACCTCCCTGTCGCAGATCGATCTCAACGAAATGAACAATCTCTACGACATGGTCCTCTACCAGATGGAGCGCCCCTTGATCAGCATCATCATGGAAAAGACCCGGGGCAACCAGGTCCGCACCGCCGAGATTCTCGGCATCAACCGCAATACCCTGCGCAAGAAGATCCAGCAACTCGGCATCGACCCGAAGAAGGAATAGTCAACGGGTCTATGCCCCCGGACAAAGAAAGGCCCCGCGGCAATTGCCGCGGGGCCTTTCTTTGTCGATGATCATATTCCGAGGTTACGGAACAGTCCCGGCGATGAGTCCGGTATGTCCGGGGAGGTCGTGGTGAATGCGCCGCAACGAGCCGACGCCGGCCGCCGCCAGCAGCCCCTTGAGCTCCCCCTCGCGGTACGAACGCCCGGCCTCGGTATTGACCACCATGTTGAGGGAAAAGAGGGCCGGGAAGAGAGGGCCGCAGCCGTCGTCGTCGAGGATGAAATCCTGGACGATGATCATCCCCCCCGGCTGTAGTGCCCGCACCGCCTTGGCGATGATCGTCCGGCACCCCTCCAGTCCCTCGCCATGGAGGATATGAGAGAGCCAGACGACGTCGTAGGTCCCGGGGATCTCGTCGATGAGGTAGTCCCCCTCGACAAAGGTCACGCGCCCGGCGAGGGCGAAGCGGGCCAGGGTCTTTTCGGCAAAGGGACGGGTCGTCGGCAGATCGTAGACGACCCCCTGCAAGTCGGGATTGGCGAGGCAGAAGTGGGCGGCGTAGGTGCCGGGGCCGCCGCCGAGGTCGAGAAGGCGACGGCGGCCGCTCAGGTCGATACGGGGAACGAGCTGCGGCGCCAGGTTCATGGCGAGATTGAACATGCCGAGGAGAAAGCTTTCGCGCTGTTTTGCATCGTCGGTTGTCGCAGCGGCCGGGCGCACCGGCTTGCCGTTTTGCACCGCTTCGTGCAGGCGGGACCAGCCGGACATGAGGTGGTGGTGGTGCAGGAGGATATGGCCGAGATAGGCGGGGGCTTGCTGGTCGAGGTGGGCGCGGGCGAAGGGGGTATTGGCGAAGGCGCCGGCGCGGAGTTCGAGGAGACCGAGGGCACAGAGTGCCCGCAGAAGCTCGCTCAGCCCGCGCCGGTCAAAACCGGTGGTGGCGACCAGGCTTTCCGCCGTTGCCGTCCCCGCCCCCAGACGGGAGAAAAGTTCGAGCTTGACCCCGGCATGGAGAGCGCAGGCGCCCCAATAGCCGCCGGACATTTCGAGGAGCCGTCCCGATGTCCACTCACTCTCGTGCATCTCTCCTCCTCTGCATCAACCGTCGTCGCGCCGCGCCTGGTTCTCGAAGCGGGTGTATTCACCGCGGAAGGTCAGATGCACCGTGCCGATAGGGCCGTTACGCTGTTTGCCGATAACGATCTCGGCATCCTTCTCATGCTGTTTGTCGCAGACCTTCTCCCGGCTCTTGCACGCCTCGCAATAGACCGCCTCGCGATAAATAAAAGCGATGACGTCGGCATCCTGCTCGATGGCGCCCGATTCGCGCAGGTCGGCCATGATCGGGCGCTTGTCGGTGCGGTTTTCGAGGGAGCGGTTGAGCTGGGAGAGGGCAATGACGGGGAGCTTGAGCTCCTTGGCCAGGGCCTTGAGGGAACGGGAGATTTCGGAAATCTCCTGCTGGCGGTTCTCGGCGTTGTGCCCCTGCATGAGCTGGAGGTAGTCGACGACGACGAGACCGAGATTCTGCTCGGCCTTGAGGCGCCGGGCCTTGGCCCGCAGTTCGAGGACCGAGATGGAGGGAGTATCGTCGATATAGATCGGGGCCTCGGCGAGAAGACCGGCGCCGTTGGTCAGCTTGGGCCAGTCCGATTCCCCGAGGTGGCCGGTGCGCAAACGGCTGGCGTCGACCCGGGAGATGGAGCAGAGCATGCGCTGGACCAGCTGCTCCTTACTCATCTCCAGAGAAAAGATGATGGTCGGTACCGGCTGGGCGTTGTGCACGGCGGCATTCTCGACCAGATTGAGAACAAAGGCGGTCTTCCCCATGGACGGCCGGGCGGCGATGATGACCAGGTCCCCCGGCTGGAATCCGGCCGTCATCTGGTCGAGATCGTGGAACCCCGTCGGCACCCCGGTTACCAGCTCCTTGCGATCGAAGAGCCGCTCGATGGTCTTGAAGGTGTCCTTCATGATCTCCTTGGTGGAGAAATAGGAAGGGCGCGTCTTCATGCCGGTGATTTCGAAGATCGATTTTTCCGCCCAGTCGAGGGTCTTCTCGACTTCGCCGCCGTCGTAGCCCCGGGTGGCGATTTCGGTGGCGACGGAGATCAGCCGGCGGGTAACCGCCTTCTCTTTGACCAGACGGCTGTAGTGGGCGATATTGGCGGCGGTAGGGACGTAATCGACCAGGGTGGCGAGATAGGAGGAGCCACCGACGGCATCGAGATCTCCCGCCGACTGCAACTGGGCCGTGACGGTGACGAGATCGGCCGGTTCGCCACGCTCGGAAAGTTCGATGAGGGCGTTGAAGATCTTGCGGTGGCTTTCGCGGTAGAAATCGTCCGGGCGGAGGATTTCCAAAGCCCGGTTGAGGGCCTCGTTTTCGAGCATGACCCCGCCCAAAACAGACATCTCCCCTTCCAGACTCTGGGGGGGGAGGCGATGGGTGGAAAGTTCTTCCATGACATGCTCCAAAAAAACAGGGCCGAAAGGGGAGCTCTCCCCTTTCGGCCTTTATGGTCGGCCCTTAAGCGGCGGCGGTGACCGCGACCTTGACCGTCGCGACGATGCCATGTTGCAGCTTGATCACCACCTGGTGCTCACCGAGGGTCTTGATCGCCTCGTCGAGGACGATCTTCTTGCGGTCGACTTCGACTCCGGCCGCCGCCAGCTTCTCGGCGATATCCTGGGTCGTCACCGAACCGAAGAGTTTTCCCTCTTCGCTGGAGCGCAGGGTGAAATTGCAGGCCACCTTTTCGATCTGCCCTTTGAGCAGCTCGGTCGCCTGGGTCTGGCGCTGCAGCTTGCGCTCGAGCTGGCGCTTGTTGTGCTCCAGTTCGTTGACGTTGCGGACATTGGCTTCGACAGCCAGCCCGCGCGGCAGCAGAAAGTTGCGGGCATAGCCGGGCTTGACTTTGAGCACGTCGCCGATTTTGCCCAGACCATCGACATTTTCGTTAAGAATGATATTCATGGCGTTCCTCCTGAACAGGAAACTAGGTGTTGGTAGTTCGCGGTTTGCGAAAGTCGACCCACAGATCGAAGAGGCCGACAAAAGTGACGATTATGGGGAGCGGGTTGAGCAGTACGGCCATGACGTAGCCGAGGTTGCGCAACCAGGGAGCCACCGCCTTGAGGCGGAAAAAGTGACTGATGATGGCCAACCCCTGCAAAAAATAGAGGGGGAGGAGGAGCACCAGCAGGTTCAACGAGATGACGGCCGGCCAGCCGTTGGTAAAGAAGTAGATGAAGCCGGCGGCAATAAAAGGCCAGATCAAAACTTCCGGCGATTTCCAGGCGGCGAAATCGACCCCCGGCAAAACATACCCCCCGGGTCGGAGGTTGGCGAGAAGCGCCACCGCCAAAAGCAGGGTCAAACCGCCGAAAACGACGGTCAGGGCTGGCCAGGCCTGGCGCAGGAAAGTGCCGACCTGCTCCATGAGCTGCTTCATCTCCGCCATCTGTTCCGGCGTCAAATCCGTCGTCGGCAAGGTCGCCAGACTGCGGTCGATCTCCCCCTGGACGATGCCGTTGGCCAGGGTGAAGATGTCGGACCCCTGGTAAAGCGCATAGGCCGAAAGGAGCAGGAGCGAGAGGAGCAGCGTCCCGCCGAGGGCGAAGGCGACGGCGCGGTCCCAGCCCCGGTTGCGCAGCAGCAGCGCCGCCAGGAGCAGGGCGCCACCGCCGTACTGAACCAGATACGGCAGAGCCGAGGCACTGCCGTTGACCAGCTGGAGAACTCCGGTCACCAGGAGCACCGTGGCCAGTCCCGCCTTGAAACCGGCGCGGACGGCGACGAAGACCACCGGAGTTGCCGCGAACAGATTAAGAAAGATCCCGGCGGGTCCGAGCAACTGGACGCCTCCGACCATGAGCAGCGTCAGCAACGTGGCTGCAACAAGGTAATACAATTGCCTGGACATGCTACTCAAACCGGGCTACGCGACGCTTAATCGTTGCTGTGGGCGGAGGTGAAGGGAAGCAGGGCGATGTTGCGCGCCAGCTTGATCGCCTCGGTCACCTTGCGCTGATGTTCGGCGCAGTTGCCGGAGATGCGCCGCGGAACGATCTTGCCGCGCTCGGAGATGAAATAGCGCAGGGAGCGGATCTCTTTATAGTCGATGACCATGCTCGGCTCGGCGCAGTAGCGGCAGCCTTTGCGGCGGGAAAAACGACGGCGCGGGGACGCGGGTTTCTTATCGATTGCCATGGTGCTTTATACCTCCATTGAAGAATGGGAAACGGGGATTTATGCCTCTTCAGTCTCTTCGACTTCGCCAGCCTCTTCGGCCTCGGCAGTCACATCGTCAAGGGTCTTGACCGGGGCCGGAGCCGGCAGGCCCTTTTCCAGATGGACCGTCAAAAACTTGATGATCGCCTCGTCGATGCGCATGCGCCGCTCGAACTCGGCGATGACTTTCGGCTCGGCCTCGTAGGCCACCAGGACATAAGTGCCGCGCCCCTGCTTCTTGACCTGATAGGCCAGTTTGCGGGTTCCCCATTCGTCAACCTTGAGAATGACGGCGCCCTGGGCGGTCAAAACGCCCTTGAACTTTTCCAGCACGGCCGCATACTCATCGCCGACCAGATCGGGACGGACAATGAAAATCGTTTCGTAGGTACGCATGTAAACTGCCTCCTTCTGGGTGTGTAAGCCCCGGTTCGATCCGGAGCAAGGAGCGGCCGCCGGCCCCATGCCAGCGTCCAGACTCTGTAAAGCTTGCTTTGATACCACAGTTGCCGGCGCGATTCAAGGAGATTGTGCAGGGGACGCTGTACCATACCGACTATCAGATCAGCGGGGTGAAGGCTGATAGACAGAGGGACGGGACAAAAACGGGGCAAGGAAGAGAATATCCTTCCTTGCCCCCAGATGTGTTGTGAGATGGCAGGTTAGTTGGCGGGGAGGAATTCGCCGCGCCGGTTCTTGGCCCAGGCTGCTTCATCGTAACCTGGATCGGCGGGACGCTCTTCGCCGAAACTCACCGTTTCCAGTCGTTCGGCAGCAACACCGAGGGACAGCAGATAGTTCCTGATAGCGCTGGCGCGCTTGTCCCCGAGGGACAAGTTGTAACTATTGGAGCCGCGCTCGTCACAATGACCGGCAATCGTCAGTTTGATTTGCGGATCGACGGAAAGGACCGGTGCAATGTCCTGCAGGGATTTCCGTCCCGCCTCGGACAGCAGATGCGAATCGAAGGCAAAATAGATGGTATCGAGCTTGGTAATGATCCCGTCCCGTAATGTGCTGGGCGAGATCGCACTGCCACTGGCGCTACCTTCGGCGGCCACACTGGTTGATGGCGGGGCCTGTTGAGCGGCGGGGGCGTCGACGGCCGCTGAGTTACCGACTCCACCTTTGGAGGTGGCGCAACCGGACAGGATCAAAAGTGGAAAGATAACGAAGGAAACACAGATTTTGCGCGTCATGAGGGAGATAACTCCTGTGAGATGCTGGTCATGCGAATTGAGGGACAGACCCCGACCGACTTGCAAAGAAAAGTACGGGGCTGCGGCAACATTCAGCAAAACATCAGGAACGTCCGTCAGGCGGGATGAAGATGTCGAGATAGACCTCGGGCACAGCCGAGAAGGGTGCATAGGTGATCAGGCGGGTTTCGTAGGAGGAAAGGCTGGGGACTGCGACGGTTTTAAACAAGCAGAGATCAACGAACTTCTTCTGTTTGAGGGCAACAAAACTACATTCCACCGTTGATTCCACGGCAGAAATTGTTGGCGTATCCTTCAGATAATCCTGACACGGGACGATGAACGAGTCTTTGGGAATGAAATAAAGCTGCCCTGCCAGCAAGGCAAGGATGAGAAAGCAGGAAGTGGTTATGGCACGAAAGTGTCTGAGTGTCATCGGTGCGGCCAACCTAGCAAGAGTCGCACAAAATTACCCGAAAGCGCAGAGAAAGTCAAATACCGTCACATTAATTCGTCCTCAGCGAAAACTGAGATTCTAAAGGTGTTTCAACTCATCTTCCTCGGCGGCAGGACGCAACTTTTTCTCCAGGAAATCGCGGGCCAGCTCTCGGCCGCCGAGACCGAAGGCCAGAGCCAGGGCCAGAACTACCCCGCCAAAGGCGATGGCAAACGCCAGCAAAACTGCATCCTTGCCGATGCCGAGCTGTTCGAGGGCCATTACTCCGCCCAATGCCAGCACCAGGGCATGAGCGGAGCGCGCGCAGAGACGTGCCAGGCGATTGCCCGCATTCACACAGGCAATCAGAACCGCGCGACCGACAAAGCTGCCCAGATACAGCGCCGCCAGCATCACCAGCCCCGCGACCAGAACATTGGGAAGATAGGCCAGAAAACGCTCGATCAAATGCTGCAGAACGTTGATGTTGAGGCTGTTGATGGCCAGTACTACAAAAACCAAGACAACCAGCCCACCGCAAAGACGCGCCACCATGGTACTGGGCATCTCGCCGTTGCCGTTACGGCCGAGCAACTCGCTCAACCCCAGGCGGCCGCAACCGGCATCGAATTTGAGCCAGAGCAACATTCGCCGCACTACGACCTTGAACAGCCAACCGACAAAAAATCCGCATGCCACGATGAAGAGTGCCGCCAGCAACTGGGGAAGAAAACTCTGAATCTGTTCCAGGGTCGACTGGAGCGGGCTGACCAGCGTACGTTCTGTCGTATCCATGGCACCTCCAGTACCGTGCTCCGTTTAATTTGCAGATTTTTGCATCCAGTTGGCACAAAGCTCCGCTTTTTCCTGTTCGTACAGGCGGCACAATCCTTCGATGAGATCCTCGACCTCGTCGGAGCTGCTCTCCCTGGTCTGCAATACAAAAGAGGCGGTGCGCCCGATGTAGAGCGGGGTCAGGCTCTTGAGCAGGTGCTCGCGGTTCATCACGCTTCGATGCGCCGCCAGAGCAAAGTGCACCACCGTCTCCACCCACAGTTCGTCCGGCAAGTGGAAATGCTTGGCATCGGCTTGCGCCAGGCGGGAGAGCTTCGTCACCAATGTCGGCGGCAGAACAGTACTCCAGACGTCGCCGAGATCTCTGACCCCCAGAGCAAAGCGGTCAACCATCCTTTCGACGTTGACTGCGACCGGTTCAAGCCCCACGGCATAATCGAAACCGAAGGTCGGGACAGGCTGTGACGCGACAACCCCGGTCCAGACCCCGCTGTACTCTTCCATCAGATCAAAGGTTGCACCGACCACTTGGCAAAGCATGGCCGAGAGATCGGCCCCGGGATCTTTGGGATCGTGAATCTTGGCCCCGAGATAGGCTTGACAGACACGATAGCCATTGGCGATGGCACTAGTCGTCATCCAAATGTCGATACCGAAGCGTGCGACATCGCTTTCCCAGACATCCTTGTTCAGGAAAAAACTTGCCAGTTTGCCGGAAAAACCGAAATCGCCACCGATCGGTTGTCGCACCCGCCGGCCGTAGAGTGCCCGCGTCAAGGGATAGATGATGCTGTTGGTGATGGTGCCGTCGTACTTGTGGCGACGATAGAGGGGCGCGACATAGTCGAACTCTCCGCCCAGAACCGGCTTGAGCAGCAATTCGGCCCATTCCGGGGTGATGCTGCGCAGATCCGAGTCGACAACGGCACAAGCCTTGACACCAAGCGCCTCGGCCAGTTCGAAGATCGCCCGGAAGGCGCTCCCTTTGCCGGGGAGACCGTAATACGGTGTCGCCAGGCGTTGCAGCGGAACAGTCCGGTGTTGGGTAAAGAGCGCGGCGAGGTCGGCAACCGCAGCCTGACGAACGACATCGCCGGTACCGTCGAGGGAGCCGCCGTCGGCGTTGACCAGAACCGCCTTGCAGTCGGGAAAATATTTGGCCAGACCGGCCTGTATCGCCCGCACCACATGGCCGATGGTGGCGGCATTGTTGTAGCTTGGAATGCCGACGAGAATCTCTGCCTCGCCAACCTGGGCGAGCCATTCGCGAACCTCGCGACGCTGAAGGATGCTGTCTTTCACGACAACTCCTGTCATGGGAACTGCCCGCCGCCAGAATCAACCATTATCGTCCGCCACCGCCTGTTGAATCTGTTCGAGAATGCCGGGGATCGCCGCCGACACTCGGTCCCAACTGGTGATCAGCGGTACGCCGAGGGGATCCTCGGTGATAATCTCCGCCGCCTCACGAATACCGTGGGTAAATGTTTCCACCGCCAGACTTTCGGCGTGACGATCGAAAAAAAGCCCGTTGACCGCGGCATCGTCCTCGAAGCGCTTGAGCATATCCTGGGCGGTGCGCACATAGGTCGCCACCAGGGTCTTGAAGAAGCCGTCGGAGAAAATCACCCCCTCGGAGGCAAGGGTGCGGAAGAGGGATTTGCAGATGTCGATACACATCTTGTTCAGCCCCTTGCCGGAATCGTCGGCGGAGAGGACCTGGTGCTTGTGCTCGTAATTCTCGGCGATGTCGATCTGGCAGACCCGGCGCAGGGCGGTATTGCGATAGACCTCGGCGAGGACGCCGACCTCCAGCCCCCAGTCGGCGGGGATGCGGTTGATCCGGGCGAGATCGACGTCCATGGCGAACTCGCCGGCGAGGGGATAACGGAAACTGTCGAAGAAGAGGAGGAGGGGATGATGGCCGACGATTTTATGCAGCGAGCGGATCAACGGGGTCACCAGCAATCGAGTGACGCGGCCATGCAGGCGATCGGTGACGCGACTGTAAAAGCCCTTGCAGAAGTTGTAGTCGAGATTGGGATTGATCACCGGGTAACAGAGGCGCGCCAACAGGTCACGGCTGTAGGAGACGATGTCGCAGTCGTGCAGGACGATGCCGTGGAACTCCTGGCGCGCGAGAATATAGCCATAGGCCATCCACACCGAACGCCCCTTGCCGTCCTCGCCGACATGCAACCCCTCCTTGCGAATCGCCTCGTAGATTGCCGAAACGCGCGGGCCTGAATTCCAGATCAGAGTGGTCTGCTGCGGCAGCGCGGAGAAAAACTGACGGGCCTGCTGGAATTCGACCTCGCTGGCCGGTCCCAGAGTGACGACGATCTCCCGCAGATAGCGAACGTCCTTGAGCTGGCGAACGATCCCCTTGAGCGCCTCACCATCGAGTTCACTCAGCAACGAGGGGAGGATCAGCGCCAGCGGCCGCTCGACTGCGTACCACGACAGCTCTTCCTCGATCTTGTCGAGGTTGGTCGGGCCAAGACGGTGAAATGTAGCGACGACGCCAGTCTGGTAGAAATCGGACATGCGGGAACCTCCATTTGCCATCGTTTTTTGTTAGCTTAACCGATGAATCCGCGCAGGCAACCCATTTGACCCGGTTCATTCCTGTGTTACGGTCTAAGAAATGAAAAAACACCTTCTCGCCGAAAAAATTTTTCGCGCCGCCCTGCAGGCGGTCGACCCCGCCCGGCTGGTGCGGAACGAGGCGCCGCGCATTGTCGCGACCCTGGGCCACGGCCACTTCCGGCACCTCCTGCTGGTGGGCTGCGGCAAGGCCGGAGCGGTCATGGCGAGCGCCCTGGAAGCGATCCTCCCAGGCCGGATCGACGATGGCATCGTCATTACCAAGTACGGCCATGCTACCGGCCATCCCTGCCACCGATGCCGGGTTTTCGAGGCCGGGCACCCCCTCCCCGACGTCGCCGGCGAAACGGCGACGACAACCGCCCTCCAATTGGTCGATGCCGCCGACGCCGCGACCCTGGTGGTGGTGCTGCTCTCCGGCGGCGGCTCGGCACTGCTGGTCGCGCCAGCCCCTGGCATCACCCTGGAGCAAAAGCAGCTGACCACCAATCTGCTGTTACGGGCCGGCGCTGACATTTATGAACTCAACACGGTGCGCAAGCACCTCTCCGCAGTCAAGGGGGGGCAACTGGCACGACGAGCCTGGCCGGCGACGGTACTCACCTTGATTCTCTCCGACGTCATCGGCGATCCTCTCGACGTCATCGCCTCCGGTCCAACCGCTGCCGATCCCAGCACTTTTGCCGAGGCGCTGGCCGTGCTGGCGAGATACGACCTGCTCGCACGGGTTCCGCAGGAAATCGTCGCCCACTTGCGTCATGGTATCGCCGGAGACGTGGCCGAAACCCCCAAGCCGGGCGATCCGGTGCTGGCGCGGACAGACAACCGGATCGTCGGCAACAGCCGCCTGGCCCTTGAAGCCGCCGCCGCGGAAGCACGGCGCTGTCGCTACGACGTTGAAATTCTCACCGACGCCCTGCGCGGTGAAGCCCGTCAAGCGGCACACTGGCTGGCAGAGCAGGCCCGTGTCGCCAGCCGCGGCAAAAAATTGTGCCTGCTCGCCGGGGGCGAGACCACCGTCACCGTCACCGGCAACGGATTGGGCGGCCGCAACCAGGAACTGGCCCTGGCCTTTGCCCTGGAGATCGCCGGAGAGGCCGGCCTCTCCCTTCTTTCTGCCGGGACTGACGGCACCGACGGACCGACCGACGCCGCCGGGGCCTTTGTCGACGGCGATGCGGTACCGGCGGCACGCCGCGACGGAATTATCGCGGAAGATTTTCTCGCCGATAACGACGCCTACCATTTCTTCGCCCGTGCCGGCGGCTTGCTGCGCACCGGGCCCACCGGCACCAACGTCATGGATTTGCAGATTCTCCTTATCGAGGCACCGATATGAAGCGACTGCTGGTCTTTACCGATCTCGACGGCACCCTCCTCGACCAGAGTTATTCTCCGGCCGCTGCCGAACCGGCGCTGAAGCTGCTGGCGGCACAGGACATCCCCCTGATCTTCTGTTCGAGCAAGACCCGCGCAGAGATCGAGGTCTATCGCAACCGACTGCACAACCGTCATCCCTTTGTCAGCGAGAACGGGGGCGGCATCTTCTTCCCGCGCGGCTATTTTCCGGATAGCGCCCTGCCGCCAGATCCCCCGGCCGAAGGATGCGGCGAACTGCTGCAACTGCGCCTTGGCGCTCCGTACCGGCAGTTGCGTCAGGCCCTGGTTCAATTGCGTGGCGAGGGCTTTGCCATCTCCGGCTTCGGCGATCTCGAAGTGGCCGACGTCGCCGCCCTGACCGGCCTTTCGCTGGAACAAGCAGCCCTGGCCAAGGAACGCGATTTCGACGAGCCGTTCCTCTTCGCCGCCGGCGCCGCCGCAGAAGATCAATTGCTGAGGCGTATCGGTGCTCTCGGCTGGCACAGCACCCGTGGGCGGCTTTGGCATCTTCTCGGCGCCAGCGACAAGGGCCGCGCCGTCGCCCTGCTGACCGACTGCTATCGCGCCCGCGACGGCGAAGTGCTGACTATCGGTCTCGGCGACCAGCGCAACGATTTCCCGATGCTGGAACAGGTCGACATTCCGATCCTGGTGCGCCAGCCGGAAGGGAGCTATGTCTCCGGCTGTGGCGCCAAGCATTTGCAGTACAGCCACCAGGTTGGCCCGGCCGGCTGGAATGAAGTGCTGAGCAAGCTTCTGCCGGCCTTGCAGGGCGGGGAAATCCCATGACCCTCTGGCTCGCCTTTGCCGCCTGCGCGGTGGTGATCATCTACTGTGGCGCCCGTCTTTCCCGCTATGGCGACATCCTCGCCGAAAAGAGCGGCCTCGGCGGCACCTGGATCGGCCTGCTGCTGGTCGCTTCGGTCACCTCCCTGCCGGAACTGGTTACCGGCATCAGTGCCGTTACCTACGTCCAGGCCCCGGATATCGCCGTCGGCAACATCCTCGGCAGTTGCGTTTTCAATCTGCTGATCCTCGCCGGGCTCGATCTCATCGAGCGCGAAGCTCCGATATCGACCAAAGCCCGGCAGGGTCACAACCTCGCCGCCGGCTTCGGCATCCTGCTGTTGTCGGTAACCGCCCTCGCCCTTCATTTCGGGGGCCAATTCCCCCCCTTCGGCTGGATCAGCCTTTTCAGCCTACCCCTCGCCGCCATCTACCTCGTGTCGATCCGCCTCGTCTACTTTTACGAAAAACGCCAAATCGCCCGCTTCGTCGAGGAACACGCCAGGGAACTCAAATACCGCCAGGTGACGCTGCGCAGCGCGGTTACCGGATATGTCGGCTACGCCGTGCTGGTCTTCTGCGCGGCCCTGATTCTGCCCGAACTCGGCGCCGAGATCGCCGACGTCTCCGGCCTCGGCCAGACCTTCGCCGGCAACGTCTTCGTCGCCATCGCCACCTCCCTGCCCGAGGTCGTCGTTTCGGTCGAGGCGATGCGTATCGGCGCCATCGACATGGCCGTCGCCAACCTTTTCGGCAGCAATCTCTTCAATCTCTTCATCCTGCCCATCATAGATTTCTGCTACCTCGAAGGACCAATCTTCGCCGTGGTCGCCCCCGGCCATCTGGTTGTCGCCATCACCGCCGTTGCCATGACCAGCATTGCCATCCTCGGCATCACTTACCGCGCCGAACGCAAGCAGCTTTGGCTCTCCTGGGACGCCTTGGCCCTCGTCTTTCTCTTCATTGCCAACCTGATGTTCCTCTACATGCAACACCCGCTCTGATAATTTCCGAATCCATCCTGGCATGTGGATACCCGGTTGCCGCACCAGGCGCAGCTCCAACGCCTGGAGGCCGAAAAAAAGGGACATGGCTATTGCGCGAGCCACGTCCCCCAAGTTTTTGCACGAAGGATGTTTTGAATCAGTGGAAATATTGCGCATTGAGGTAAAGATGCGCCACGATGCTCGCCGCATAACCAAGAGCAATGGCCCAAGTCCACTTGAGGTGGCTGCCGAAGGTGTAAATGCCCCGTGCCGACCCCATGAGCGCCACGCCAGCCGCCGAACCGATGGAGAGGAGGCTGCCGCCGACGCCGGCGGTGAGGGTCACCAGCAGCCATTGGCCGTGGGACATCTGTGGATCCATGGTCAGGACCGCGAACATGACCGGGATGTTGTCGACGACGGCCGAGAGGATGCCGACCAGGACGTTGGCCGTCGTCGGGCCGAGACCGAGGTACAGGAACTGTGAAGTAACCGCCAGATAACCGAACTGACCGAGGCCGCCGACACAGAGGACGACACCGTAAAAGAAAAGAAGAGTGTCCCATTCGGCACGGGCGATTTTGCGGAAGAGATCGAAACCACCAACGGGCAGGCGGCCGTGTCCCGGCGGAGCCGGTTCGGCATCGTTGTCGTGTTCGTCCGGGTTGTGCCCGGTCATATCCAAAGGCTGGTCGCCGGTGCCTTTACGCCCTTCGTGTAGTTTCAGCCAATAGGAAAAGAAGCCGAGATAGCCGAGACCGAGCATCATCCCGGCGGCGGGGGGGAGATGGAGAAAGTTGTGAAAGGAGACGGCGGTGACGATGGTCAGCAGGAAGAGAAACATGATGCGCCTGGCGCCGACCTTCATACGGACCGACTCCTGCAAGGCCTGGGGGCGCTCCTTGCTGACGGCTAAACTCATCAGCACCGCGGGGATCAGCCAGTTGATCAGCGAGGGGAGGAAAATGGCAAAAAATTCGACAAAGTCGACTTTGCCCTTCTGCCAGACCATCAGGGTGGTAATGTCGCCAAAGGGAGAGAAGGCGCCGCCGGCGTTGGCAGCAACCACGACGTTGATACAGGCGACGACAACAAATTTGCGATTGCTCCCGCCGACCGCCAGCACCACGGCGCCCATCAGCAGAGCCGTCGTCAGATTATCGGCCACCGGCGAGATGAAGAAAGCGAGGAGACCGGTCAGCCAGAAGACGACGCGCAGGGTGAAGCCGCGGCTGACCAGCCAGGAGCGCAGGGCCTGGAAGACACTGCGTTCGTCGAGGGCGTTGATGTAAGTCATCGCCGCCAGCAGAAAGAGAAAAAGTTCGGCATATTCGATGAGATTGTGCTTGATGGCGGCATGAGGTGTGTCCTTGTCGCCGATGGCGGCAAAGGCCAGGGCCACCAGCACCCAAATGATCCCGGCGGCGAGGATCACCGGCTTGCTCTTGCGCATGTGCAACTTCTCTTCAAAAATCACCAAGACATAGGCGGCGACAAAAAGAACCAGGGCGACGACGCCATAGATGGTACCGGTGAGATTGACAAATTCGCCCGCCCCGGCACTGCTGGCCATGGCCTGGGTACTGCCGACAAAGAGAACTGAGAGTGCAAGCAGAAGAGCTTTCACAGATCGACTCCTTTAGCGTTTTGGAAGTAACTATCCCGCTTTCCTGGTGCGGGAGCAGCGGCCTGTCGTTAAAATTTTCAGAACCCCGATACTTGGAAAGCGGGCCGTTTAACGGCCCGCTTTCCAATGTCCGTCATGCGCAAATACCGGATCAGTGAAACATCCTGTACTGCACAATGTAGACGGCGATGCCGGCGAAGTAGCCGACCAGCGCCAGGCCGCTGATGCGCTTGACATACCAGAAGAAGTGGATCTTCTCCAGACCCATGGCGGCGACGCCGGCGGCCGAACCGATGATGAGGATGGAGCCGCCGGTCCCGGCACAGTAGGCCATGAACTCCCAGAGAAAAGAGTCCGTCGGATAGACGGCGAGGTCGTACATCCCCATGGAGGCCGCCACCAGAGGCACGTTGTCGACGATGGCGCTGGCCAGACCGATGATAGTGACGATGATGTCCTGACGGCCGACGGTGCGGTCGAGCCAGCCGGCGAGGTTGGTCAGGATATGGGT
>MGTO01000048.1:0-5558 GCA_001799485.1 Desulfuromonadales bacterium GWC2_61_20
GAGAGGCCGTGAAAGGGCGCGCATTAAAACGTTAAAAGACGCAAATTCATTCAGGCCGAAACGCCAAGAGGCGGCCCCTTGCGGGACCGCCTCTTGGCGTTTCACGAAATGTCGAATGTCTTAGTGGGTACCGGCAGCGGTACCGGCCAACTGCATCACCTTCTCGGTGAAGGGGTTGGCGAAGAGGATGATCATGCAGACAACGAAGACGTAGATGGCCAGGGACTCGATCATGGCCAGACCGATCATCATCGTGGTCAGGATTTTACCGCTGGCGCCGGGATTGCGGGCCACGCCCTCGACGGCACTCTTGACGGCCAGACCCTGGCCGAGGCCGGTCCCGAAAGAACCGATAGCCATACCGAAACCTGCAGCGATCATGCACCATGCGAAAAACGTCATTTTCCTTACTCCTTTGCGTGCGGTTGATTGTTCCTAAATAGTATAGGACCTGGGGTGAATTCGCCGGAGCGAACGACTTAGTGGGCTTCTTCCAGGGCGCCGGCAATATAGATCATCGCCAGCAGGGTGAAGACGAAGGTCTGGATCAGGGCGACCAGCACGCCGAGGAGCATCATCGGCAGCGGCAGCAGAAAGGGCACCAGGGCGAAGAAGATGAGCAGGACGATTTCGTGGCCGTACATGTTGCCGAAGAGACGCAGCGACAGCGACAGGGGTCGGGCCATGTGGCCGATGAGTTCGATGATGAACATGAGGGGCGCCAGGATGAGGATCGGCCCCATGAAGTGCTTGAGGTAGCCGATGCCGTGTTCCTTGAAGCCGACGACGTGGGTCATGGTAAAGACGGTCAGGGCCAGGGCGGCGTTGGTGTTAAGGTTGGCCGTCGGCGGAAAGAAGCCGGGAATCAGGGCGACCAGGTTGCAGACGAGAATGAAGAGGGCGAAGGTGGCGATAAGGGGAAAGTAGGCTCTGCCCTTGTGCCCCATGGTTTCGTCGATAAGCCCCTCGACTCCGGAGACGACGACCTCCATGACATTCTGCAGCCCGCCGGGGATCAACTTGATACTGCGCGTCGCCAGAAAAGCGACGACGGTCAGCACCAGCATGACAAACCAGGTGTAAGTGACATGGTTGCCGAGGTGCAGGCCAAGCTGCCCTTCAAGCCATTGCAAAAGAAGAAATGGGTGTGTCATGGAGTTACTGCCTCCTCGCAGAGTTCAAGCGTTCGAAGGTCGTCCCGAAGATACTGAGAACCACCACTGAGAGTCCCGCGGCCAGGCCGAAGGGGTTGACCCGCAGCACCGCCACCAGCAGAAAGAGGGTGCCGGCGAGGGTGCCGAGCCGGACGATGTAACCGAGCTGGAAGCGTCTGGTCGCCTGCCCGTCGGGTTGACCGAGGATCCGCAAGAGATTCAGGTGCAGCCAGTGATAAGCGAGAAGTGCGGTCAGGCCGCCGCCCAGAACCCCGAAAGTGACGGAGCGTGAACGCCACAGCAGACTCAGCAGCAAAAAGGCGCCCAGGATGATCCAGCCGCGCCGGGCAATGATCCCCGGCAGTTGCTCATCCCTGTCCGTCACGGTCTTTCGATTCGTTGCGCTGCTGGCGCTGCAGTTCCCGCTCGGTCAGAATATAGACATTACGAAAACCGGAGACGATACCGAAGCCGAGAAAGATCAGGGTCATCCACGGGGTGGTGCCAAGCCACTTGTCGAGGTAATAGCCCATGGCCAGACCGATAAAGGTCGCGGCCACCAGAGAGATCCCGACGCCGGAAAGAAAACCGAGCGATTTAATGAGTTGGCGCTTGTCTTCGGCCATGTCGATTTTGTCTGCAGCGTACCAAGGAACTGCACAGTGAAACCGGGACTTAGTACCACAGCGGCTTTTCCCTTGTCAATAGCATTTTCCCGGAAGCGACCGTTGCCACTAATTACTCATCTTGTAGGCGCGGAGGCGGGCGCGGAGAACTGCACAGACGGTCCGCCGCGGCTTTAGCCGCCCGGTTGCAGCAAGAGCGGGAGGGATGCTTCGAGGGTGGTGCCGGTGACCGTAAGATAGAGGGTTCCCCCGGAGATGGTCAGAGACCAGTCGATACCGCGCTCCAGTCGTTCCACCAGCCCTTGCAGCAGCATGGCGTCGAGAGCGTAGATCGTCAGGTTGCCGGTCTGGCTCAGGCGCGGCAGGTGTTCCCGCTCCCAGCGCTGGCGATTGCTGCCGCAGGTGAAGAGAATGACCTGCTCGGCATGGCGGGCCGACTTGCGCAGACGCTCCGGTTCGGGGAGACCGACCTCGACCCAGAGGCGGACGCGACCGTCCGGCCCCTTGCGCCAGAGGTCGGGCTCGTCGCCGGCGGCAATCCCCTTGGTAAAAACCAGCCCCTCTTCATAGGCGAGGGCGTAGGCAAGCAGGCGTGCCACCAGGCGTTCCGCCGTTTCCGAGGGGTGGCGGGCAACGGTCACCTGCAGGCGCTCGTAGCGCTCGCGATCGACGTCGGAGAGGGCGATGACGGCGCGGTAGATGGTCGGGGTCAGAGCCATGGCTCGTTCTCTTTCGGCGGCGGGACGATGCAGGTTGGTGAGCTGTCCCGGTGATTGATACTCTGATGCACGCTAGGGGTCAAGGGCTAAGATCTCCGTGAGACGGAGAGTGTTGCGACAAGGTGGTTGACAGCCGCCGCCGTTGCGTGTAGCTATGAAGCTTCCTTGCCATGAAGGTGGCTCTGTCCATGTTTTCAGGGAGGTATTGATGGCGACACCCGACACTATTCTTCTGGTTGAGGACGACCGTTTTTTCCTGACGATTGAAAAACAGTTTCTCCGTTCGACGCCGGTGACGGTGCTGGAGGCGCGGACGGCCGAGGAGGCATTGGCCAGCTGTAAGGTGCAGAAGCCACAACTGATTTACCTCTCCTATGATATCCCCGGGACTGACGGCGCCGAACTCTGCCGCCGGATCAAGACCGACCCGCAGATGCGCGGCACCGCCGTGGTCATGGTCTGCGACGCCAAACGTCAGGAGCAGATCGAGAAAAGTCGCAGTGCCGGTTGCGACGGGGTGCTGACCAAGCCCCTCGATCGCCACCGTTTTCTCGATGTCGCCCGCAGTTTTCTCGCCGGTATCCGCGAAGTCCGCCGTTCCTGCCTGATCCGGGTGCGCTTCAAGGCCCAGGGGCAACCCCTCACCGCCAAGGGGCTTGATATCAGCCGCGGCGGCGTTTTCCTCGATACCAGCGTCCCGCTCCCTGCGGGTGAGGTCCTGGAGATGGAGCTGCAGCTCTCCCACTTTCCCGAGCAGGGGCCATGGGTCTCCTGCCATGGGATCATCGCCTGGCTCAACCAGCGCGACAAGATGTTCAAGCCGACCCACCCCATTGGTTTCGGGGTCAAGTTTACCGGGATGCCGGCCGAATCGGCCGGTCCCCTGGTCCAGTTTCTCAAGACTGTCGGGCGTGATCGGTCCGGGACCGGGGGGAATTGACAGCTTTGGCGGAAGGCCCCTTCCCCCATCTCTCCAACCCGGCTATAATGCCGAAATCGTCCGCCATACCGTCCGTTCCCTGCCTCTGCCGAAAGCCCCTCCATGAAAAAACGAATCATCCTGACCTGTCTTCTCGTCGCCGCAATTGCCATCGCAATTTTTTGGTGGCGCTCCACGCGCAGCAGCGGCGAAGTCAAGATTGTCACCGCGGTTGCGGTCGAGCGGGGCACCGTGCGCAAGGTCCTGGAGGAGACCGGGATCATCAAGGCCCAGGTCGGCGCCATCGTCAAGGTCGGCGCCCGTGCCACCGGCGCCATCGAACGGATGCTGGTCCGCGTCGGCGACCCGGTGCGCCAGGGGCAGCAGGTGGCGGTCATCGACAGTCGCGAGTTGCGCGCCCAGATCGCCGAAGCCGAGGCGCAGCTGGCCGAGGCCGAGGCCCAGGCGACTTACCTGCACAGCAGCGCCGAGCGCCTCGCCACCCTCTATGCGCAGACCTACGTTTCGCGGGACGAGGTGGAAAATGCCCGCCAGCGCGCCGAGATCGCCGCCCGCCAGGTCACCGCCCGCCGCGCCACCCTCGACGCCCTCCAGGTGCGCCTCTCCTACACCGCCATCAAGAGCCCGATCAACGGCGTCGTCAGCCAGATCGCCGCCCAGGAAGGGGAGATGGTCGTGGCCGGGCTCCAGGTCGCCAACCTGGTCACGGTCATCGACACCTCGCGTCTGGAGATGTGGACCTATGTCGATGAAACCGACATCGGCCAGGTGCGCATCGGCCAAATCGTCGAATTCAAGGTCGATGCCTATCCCGAGCGAACCTTCAGCGGCACCATCCGTACCATTCAGCCCCAGCCCGAGGTGCGCGACAATATCGTCTACTACCAAGCCATCGCCGATATCGCCGCCAGCGAAGCGGCGCTGCTGCGCCCGGAGATGACGACCCAGGCGCAGATTGTGGTCCAGGTCAAGGACGACGTTCTCCTCATCCCCAACAACGCCCTCAAATGGGTCGACGACCGTCAGGTCATCTTCGTCCAGGGAGATGACGGCAGCATCCGCCGGGTCGTTCCCGACCTCGGTCTGGCCGGAGTCAGCCAGAGCGAGGTCCTCTCCGGACTCAAGCTCGGCGAGAAAGTCGCGACCCAGGTCGCATTGCCGGGAGCCAAGGCGGCGGAGAAGGACCGGGCCAAGAGCAAGGAAAAGGCGAAGTCGTGAGCGGCGCAGCGCTCATCCGCCTGCGCGGCGTCGACAAACGCTACCAGCAGGGGGAACTGGCGGTCGAGGTCCTCAAGGGGATCGACCTCGACATCGCCGCCGGCGAGTTCGTCGCCCTGCTCGGCCCCTCCGGCTCGGGCAAATCGACCCTCATGCACATCCTCGGCCTCCTCGATCGCCCCAGCAGCGGCAGCTACTACCTCGCCGGCGAAGATGTCGCCAGCCACGACGACGACCGTCTCAGCGAACTGCGCAACCGCGCCATCGGCTTCATCTTCCAGACTTTCTATCTCGTCCCCTATCTCAGCGCCTTGGAAAATGTCGTCCTCCCCGGTCTCTACGGACCGGAGTCGGGGCGCCATCTGCGCCAGCGCGCTGAAGAACTGCTGGTTCAGGTCGGCCTGAGCGAGCGCCTCGACTTCCGCCCGAGCCAGCTCTCCGGCGGCCAGCAGCAGCGGGTCGCCATCGCCCGCGCCCTCCTCTGTTCACCCCAGGTCCTCCTCGCCGACGAGCCGACCGGGCAGCTCGATTCGAACACCAGCGCCGAAATCATGGAACTTCTTGCCGGCATCCATCGCCGTGGCCACACCGTTATCCTCGTCACTCACGATCATGCCACCGCCGCCTTCGCCCAGCGGAGAATCGTCCTCAATGATGGCTGCATCGTCCTGGCTTAAGCGCCTGCGCGCCATCGTGCGCATCGTGCGCATGGCTCTTTATGCCCTGCGTGCCTACCGCCTGCGCAGCGCTTTCGTCATCGCCGCCATCGCCCTCGGTATCGCCTCCCTGACCATCATCATCGCCTCCATCGACGGCGCCGAACGCAAGGCCGACGAGATCATGGAGATGTTCGGTCCCGATGCCGCCTTCGTCATCGGCGGCGCGACCAACACCCGCGCCG
>MGTO01000048.1:5600-5901 GCA_001799485.1 Desulfuromonadales bacterium GWC2_61_20
GCATCCGCGCCGAACTCCCCGGCGCCTACCTGACCGTGCCGATGCGGGCCAAGTCCAACATCACCCTGCGCTACCGCGACCGCAGCGTCGAGGTGCCGATCCTGGTCGGTTCCACCGAGGGCTATGCCGACGCTTGGAACTGGCCCCTGGTCGAAGGGCGCGATTTCAGCACGGACGATGTCGACCGCGGCGCCAAGGTCACCCTCCTCGCCGACGCCCCGGCCCTCGCCCTCTTCGGCGAGAGTTCGCCTTTGGGCGAAACGGTCTTCATCAACGACGTGCCGATGCAGGTCATCGGCCG
>MGTO01000049.1 GCA_001799485.1 Desulfuromonadales bacterium GWC2_61_20
AGACATTGGGAGACGAGACGGGTGGCGATGCCGAGATCGGTGGCAAAGCCGACGCGACCGCCACTTCCGTCGACCACAAAACCGACGCAGGCGGCAGCGTCATGGGTCAGGGAAAAGGGTTCGACCTGCACATCACGGAAGGTGAAGGGGGCGCCCGCCTCAAACTCGTGGGTCGAATAGAGGGGACGGCGACCCGGCAACAAGCCCAGGCTCTGGTGGTGGCCGAAGACAGGAACCCGATAGGCCTGCGCCCAGGTCGAGACGCTGCGACTATGATCGATATGTTCATGGGTCAGCAGGACGCCGTGAATGCTCGCCGGATCGACCTCAATCGCGGCGAGACGCGCCTTCATCTCCCGCAATGACAGGCCGGCATCGATGAGCAGACGGGTCGCACCGGACTCGAGATAGAGTGAGTTGCCGCGGCTACCGCTGGCGAGGAGACAAATGCGCAACTGTCCGGCCTTTCCTCTTTCCCCGCCAAAACCGATGGTTTATACCGGATATTTCCGGCATCTGCAAGGTGAATTCAATCAGGTGGGAGAGGTGCTGTACCGCGCTGATTCCTGAGTCTCCGCCGGCGTCAGGGGCAAGAGGACATGGAAAGCACTTCCCGGGCAGGTCTCCGCGTCTTGTCCGGGGCTTTCGACCCAGATGGCGCCGGCATGCATGTCGACGATCCCCTTGACAATAGCCAGACCGAGACCGGTCCCCTTCCCCTTGAAGGCAACCTTGCCGGTAAAGTGTTCTTCGATCTTGCCGACCTCATAAAACTTGTCGAAGATCTGGACCTGATCTTCTTCATTGATACCGATGCCGTTATCGCGAACAACCACCTCGAGATAGGAATGCGGTCGCGAATCAATTGCCACAACCTCGGCCTCGTCGGTCTGCCGTACCTCACGGAGATTTCTGGTGAGGCGGCTCTCGACGGTGACGGTACCACCATCCGGAGTGAACTTGATGGCGTTACCGATCAGGTTGGTCAGAACCTGAATAAAACGGTCGGGATCGCACCTGACCGTGGGCAAATTATCGGTCAATTCCAAGCGCATCTGCTGCTTGCGAATTTGAAAGAAAAATTCCATCTCGCGCGACGCCATCTTGATCAGTTCGTTCATGTCGGTGTCGCGTTTGTTCAGTTGCATCTTTTTACGGTCGAGCATCGAAACATCGACCATATCACGAACAATGCTCGAAAGGCGTTCGGCCGCGTCGGCCATATATTTGACCATGGCCAACACGGTCTTGTCGGCCTTCCCTGCCATATCGCCGAGAATCAATTCAGAGTAGCCGATGATAACGGTCAGAGGCGTCTTGAGTTCGTGCGACGCCATGCCGAGGAACGAATCTTTCATCTGGTTGAGATTTTTCAGGTCACGCGTCGCCTGTTCGAGATTGTCCTTGATCTCCCTTTCTCGGGTGACGTCACGAATGGTCGTCTGCACCATTTTACGGCCGTCTGGTCCAACGACCGGCGACCCGCGCAACCAACCGACGATGCGCTCGTGCTCGCCAGTGCGTTGGAAAACAACTTCACCCTCCTGGGTGACCCCACGACGAATCTGCTGAAATAGATCGAACTGCTCCTCGACATTGCCGCAATGGAGTCGTTCCAGGACCATGAAAAGGTTTGTTCCGGTCGTCTCGGGCCGCGAGATATTGAAAAAACGTTCCGCCGCTTTATTGATGAGGACGATGCGATCATCTTCGTCCGTCACCAGGGTCGCATCACCGGCGTCTTCCAGGAGCGAGCGATACATCTCACGACTATGCCCGAGCTCGGCGCTGATCCGTTCCTGATATTCGTACGATTGCTGCAACTCGCGATTGGCCAATTCGAGTTCGGCATAACCTTCCTGAATGCGCTCATCGCGTTCCTGAAGGGAACGAGCCATTTCGCGCAGCGCCCCGCCAAGTTCTTCGAAATCACGGGAAGACATGGCGGGGACAGAAACACGAAAATTCCCCGAGGTAATTTCCCCGGCGACGGATGATAGCCGGCGGATCGGCGCAACAATATCACGTTTGACAAAAAGCACGACGACGCCGAAAACGACCAGCAACGCGGCGCCAAGCACAAGCAGGGAACGGCGGAACATGTTGGCCACGCGCATATCGAGAGCTTCGAGGGGGAAACCGAGACGAATCCGCCCGACCAGTCGGCCATCGGGGCCGTAGATGTTTTCCGTGACGTCGTAGACCTTGCCGAGGTTGGGGAACTCCATCAGCACCACGGCACTATTGCTCTCACCCTGAATGAATTTCGCCCCGACTCCGATCTGCAAGGAAGGGTCGTTGGAATAAAGCAATCCACCCTGAGCGGCCTCGACCAGACAGTAGGTGATTTCCGGGTCGCTTTTGACAATTTCCTGGCAACGGGCGTTAATCCCCTCCATCTCGGTTAAGGGCAAACCGAGAGCGAGAACTTTCTCAATGGAACGGTCCAGCCCCTTGCCCAGGGATTGGCAACGAAGGATGATACCGTCGCGATAATCACGACGGTAGCTTTCGATGTTAAACCCGGTATTGACCGCAATGGTCAGGGTCAAGACAACGAGAGCAAATATGAGAATGCGCTTTTCAAGGGCGCTTTTCATCTGCGATGCGCCATCCACTTAAAGGAGGAAGGAGGGAGAAAAATTGCCGCGAAAAGTGTCTAATTTTCAAGTTGTCCTTCATAGCACATCACCAAACAAAGGGCAACATGCGCATCTTGATTAAAGGGACGGGCAGTGGTCCTGTCGCCGCCTAAAAAATGGCGATTTAATGGTTGACGGTATCGGCATGTTTGGATAACATTCGACCTCTGTAATTAAACCCGATCGCGTACAGAACTCCGCTTTTTCATTAGACATTCCGACCAGCATATTAAATCCCAAAGGAGTCTTCAGATGTCCACTAAGCTCGCCATCAATGGCTTTGGCCGCATCGGTCGCAACGTTTTTCGCGCTGCGGCGGGCAATCCTGCCTTCGATTTCGTTGCCATCAACGATCTGACCGATCCGGCAACCCTTGCCCACCTGCTCAAATATGACTCGATTCACGGCATCTTTGCCGGTGAGGTCAGCGCCACGGCCGATGCCATTATCGTCAACGGCAAGACGATCAGGGTTTGCAAGGAGAAAGACCCGGCGGCCTTGCCGTGGCGCGAGCTGGGTGTGGAAATCGTCATCGAATCGACCGGCCACTTCACCGATCGCGCCGGGGCCCAGAAGCATCACGTCGCCGGCGCCAAGAAGGTCATCATCAGCGCCCCGGCCAAAGACGAGGACATCACCATTGTCATGGGGGTCAACGAGGGGAACTACGATGCGGCCAAACACCACATCATCTCCAACGCCTCCTGCACGACCAACTGTCTGGCGCCGGTGGCCAAGGTGCTCCTCGAGACCTGCGGCATCGCCAAAGGGTTGATGACGACCGTGCATGCCTACACCAACGACCAGCAGATCCTCGACCTGCCGCACAAAGACCTGCGCCGCGCCCGCGCCGCGGCAGTTTCGATGATCCCGACCACCACCGGCGCCGCCAAGGCGGTGTCATTGGTCCTGCCGCAGTTGAAGGGGAAACTCGACGGTCTGGCCGTACGCGTTCCGACGCCCAACGTCTCCCTGGTCGATCTGGTCATCACCAGCGAGAAAGAGACGAGCGTCGCCGCCATCAACGCTGCCCTCAAGGCCGCCGCCAACGGATCGCTCAAAGGTATCCTCGAATTTTGCGAGTTGCCGCTTGTCTCCAAGGATTTCAACGGCAACCCGGCCTCCTCTATTGTCGACGGCCTGACCACCACGGTCATCGGCGGCAACATGGTCAAGGTCATGTCGTGGTACGACAACGAGTGGGGCTACTCGAATCGCGTCGTCGACCTGGTCACCTTCCTGATCAAAAAAGGGCTGTAACCAGCAGGCCACAGCATTTCAGGGCAGGGGCGTTTAGTCCCTGCCCTGTTTCATTTTTCGCCCGGCCGAGGAGGAGTGTCCCATGTTCAACAAACTGACCATTGCCGACATCGACTGCACGGGGAAGAAGGTATTCTGCCGCGTCGACTTCAACGTCCCCCTGGACGACCAAGGCGCCATCACCGACGACACCCGCATCGTTGCCGCCCTGCCGACCCTCCGCCACATCATCGAGGGTGGAGGCCGCTTGATCCTGGCGTCCCATCTCGGCCGGCCCAAGGCCAAGCCCGAAGTCAAATACAGCCTCGCCCCCGTGGCCCCCTACCTGTCCCAACTTCTCGGCAAGACAGTGACCATGGCGACCGATTGTATCGGACCGGACGTGGAAAAACTGGTCAAGGCCATGGCTAATGGCGATGTAGTGCTGTTGGAGAATGTCCGCTTCCATCCGGGGGAGGAGCAGAACGATCCCGCCTTCGCCAGACAGTTGGCGGCCCTGGCCGAGATCTATGTCAACGACGCCTTTGGCACGGCCCACCGTGCCCATGCCTCGACCGAGGGGGTTGCCCATTGGCTCAAGCCCGCCGTTGCCGGTTTCCTCATGGGCAAGGAAATCGAGTATCTCGGTGCCGCACTTGAACAGCCAAAACGTCCTTTTGTCGCGATCCTGGGCGGCGCCAAGGTCAGCGACAAAATCCCTGTGATCGAAAATCTTCTCGGCAAGGTTGATACTCTGATCATCGGCGGCGGCATGGCCTACACCTTTCTCAAGGCGCAAGGGATCGACTGCGGCAAATCGCTCCTGGAGGTAGACCGCATTGAACTGTCCCGCGAATTGCTGGCCAAGGCCAAGGCCCGTAATGTTGCCTTGCTCCTGCCGGAGGATCACGTCGTCGCCGCCGAGTTCAAGGCGGATGCGTCAACGCGGATCTGCGGCAATGACGATTTTCCGTCCGGCTGGATGGCCCTCGACATCGGCCCGAAAACCGCAACTCGTTATGCCGAAGTGGCAAAACAGGCGGGAACTGTGGTGTGGAACGGGCCGATGGGAGTTTTTGAATTCGACGCCTTTGCTCAGGGAACCTTTGCCGTAGCCCAAGCCCTGGCTGACTCCAGTTGCCTCTCGATTATCGGCGGTGGCGACTCGGTGGCAGCGGTCAACAAGGCCGGGCTCGACGACAAGATGACCCACATCTCCACCGGCGGTGGTGCCAGCCTCGAATTTCTGGAGGGGAAGGAACTTCCCGGGATAACCGCCCTCAACGATAAATAATCGTTTCCTAAAAGGATGGATATATGCGCAAACCGATCATCGCCGGCAACTGGAAACTGCACAAAACCGTAGACGAATCAGTCGACCTCGCCAATCAGCTCAAGGCCGCTCTGGCTGACGTCAAAAATGTCGAAATCATCGTGGCGCCGGTCTTTACCGCGCTGACCGCAGTCGCTCAAGCGGTGAACGGAAGTAGCATCGAAGTGGCCGCCCAGAATTGCTATCCGGCTGTCTCCGGCGCCTTTACCGGCGAAGTGTCCCCATCCTTGCTAAAAAACGCCGGCTGCAACTCGATTATCGTTGGCCATTCCGAACGGCGCCAGCTCTTCAATGAGAGCAATGCCTTTATCAACGCTAAAATCAAGGCGATCCATGCCGCAGGAGCGCGTGCCATCTTCTGCATCGGCGAAACGCTCACAGAACGCGAGAGCGGCCGCATGTTCGATGTTCTCAAACGTCAGATCAATGAAGGCCTCGTCGGTCTTGACGCGGAGGCGATGGGAGGCGTCGTCGTGGCCTATGAGCCGGTCTGGGCCATCGGCACCGGCAAGGTCGCCAGTAACGAGCAGGCGCAAGAAGCCCATGCATTTGTGCGCGGGGTGTTAAGTGAACTCTTTGCCACAGAAGTCGCGGCGGCCACGCGAATCCTTTACGGCGGCAGTGTCAAACCGGATAATGTCGATGGACTCATGGCCATGCCCGATGTTGATGGCGCCTTGGTTGGCGGCGCCAGCCTCAAGGCTGAGGACTTCGCTCGTATTGTGCGCTTTCAACAGGGCTGAAATTTCCCTCTTTTCTTAACCGTTGATTTGTGCTACTTTCCGCTCTCTTTTAAGAGTTATCGATACCCGAAGGAGCCTGAACATTTCATGACGACCACTCTCTTGTTAGCATTACACGTTATTGTCTGCATCGCGCTGATCATCATTGTCCTGTTGCAGGCCGGTAAAGGCGCCGAGGTCGGGGCTGCCTTCGGCGCGGGTTCCAGCCAGACCGTTTTCGGCGCCGGCGGCGGCAAGAGCTTCATGAGCAAGTTGACCGCCAGTGTCGCCATCATCTTCATGTTGACGAGCCTGACCCTCGCCTATTTTTACGGCCAGGCCGGTTCCAGCAGCATCATGCCTGCAAGCGTTTCGACGCCGGCGGCAGCCACTCCGGCACCGACCAGTGCCCCGGCGCAAAAAAATTAACTGCGCCGCCCTTTGCTGTTGACAGCGCTGGGACGAATCAGTATAACTACCAACCGTTAAGCCGAAGTGGTGGAATTGGTAGACACACCATCTTGAGGGGGTGGCGGGTGCAAGCCCATGCGAGTTCGAGTC
>MGTO01000050.1 GCA_001799485.1 Desulfuromonadales bacterium GWC2_61_20
CCCCGATGCCGTTTTGCCCGAACTGAACGAAACCAACAACAGCGCCACCTACCGCGTCTGGGTCAACGGTCGTCCCGACCTCGTCGTCCTCCCCGAAAATCTAACCTTTGCCCCCGTCGCCCCGCGTCCCGGCGAGAGTGTCACCCTCACCGTCTGGATCGCCAACCTCGGCGAAACGGCGGTGCCACAGGTCAACGCCGAGCTTTACGACGGCGACCCGCAAGCCGGCGGGGTCAAGCTCGGCAGCGTCACCGTCGCCGGGCTCATCGCCGGCGGCTGGCAAAAAGGGACGATCACCTTCACCCTGGCCACGGTCGGTGAGCATCCCCTGACCGTCGTGGTCGATGGGCAACAAACGGTCGGCGAACGGGACGAGAGCAACAACAGCGCCACCAGCGTTGTCACGGTGCGCAGCGCCAGTGCCGGCGGCAGCGTCGATCTCGATGTCCTGGTCGGTGGAATAACACTGATCCCGGCACGCCCCCACAGCGGCGAAGCGGTGACGGTCGCCATCCAGGCGGTCAATCTCGGGTCGGCGGACACCAGCGCCGAACTCGAACTCTTCGACGGCGATCCGGCCGGGGGCGGTGTGCTTCTACACCGGCAGACCCTGGAGCTGAACGGTGGGCAGAGCGAGACGGTGTCGGTGACATGGCCGGGCGGCAACGGTCGCCATACCCTCTATGCCTATCTCGACCGTACCAACCTGATTGGCGAAAGCAATGAAAACAACAACCGAAGCGAACTGGAGATGATGTTCGATCAGGTCGACTTGCAGGTTTCGGCAAGCGATATCGTCCTCACCCCCGAATACCCTATGGCCGATGATGCGGCGATGTTGCGATTCGCCCTCAACAACGACGGTATCGCCGCCAGCGGCCCCTTTACCGTCAACCTCTTTGCCAATGACCCGGTTGCCGGCGGCGCCCTGCTGCAATCCTTTGCCGTCGCCGATCTGGCCGGTGGCGCCATACAGGAGTTCGCTTACCCCTTCACTGCGGCACGCGGCACCTACCGTTTTTATGTCGTCTGCGACCCGGCCAATGACGTAGTTGAACTCAGCGAGGAAAACAATAGTGCTGGCCGCTCGCTGCTGGTGAAAAGCTCGGCCGAGGCCATGGGGCCGGATCTTCTACCGCTGGAGATCGACCTCTCGGCGGCGAACACTGATCCACAGAGTCTACGTATCACGGGCGTGGCGAAGATCAAGTTGCAGAATGTCGGGGACGACAAGGTCGCGACACCCTTTCGCATCCTGATTTTCGAAGACCGCAATGGCGATGGTGCCTTTGTAAGCGGAGACGACCTCGCCCTCGGCACCCTCGACTATGGCGCTACCCTCAATCCAAAAGGGGTCGGTATCGCTCTCGTCAGTCTCTCCGGCACCCTCACTTTCCGCGATGCGCCCCTGTATGCGCTGGTCGACAGCAACCAGAGCGTCTTCGAACAGAACGAGACGAACAATACCCTCCGTCGCGGTTCGGCCTGCGAGTCGCGGCCGGCCACGCCAATACAACTGGTGCGGAAGTGGGAATGGCGGGGACCACGTTTGGCGTGCGATATGGCAATCGCTTCGCCGGTTGTGACACGGCTCATCGACGAGAATGGCGATGGGGCCATCGATTCGAAGGACACCCCCTCGATCCTCTTCGTTACCCGCAATCCGGAGTGGTGCAACACTTATTGGGGGAATCGCACAACAACTAATTCTGGAATGATCAAGGCTCTGAATGGGAAGACAGGCCAGGAGTCTCTTTCGATATCCGATCCAAATCACCCTTTTGTGAATTATCAATTTTTGGCAACAGGCGATATTAATAACGACGGCCGACCAGAAATTATCGTGCAAAGCAACAATGTGGGGATGTACGCCTACGCCAATAATGGTCAATCTCTCTGGGATAATCGAGCGCAGGCGACTCAGTGGCTTTATACAAAATGGCCTGTCGTGCTCGATCTCTCCGGGCAAAAAACGATGGCTATCGCCGATTTGGAGGGGAACGGCAGTCCTTTGATCCTGTCGGGGGCAACCGCCATAAATGCCGACGGCTCTATTCGCTGGGGTTACAACAATAATGTCCCAACGGGGCATGGAAGCATGGGAGGCCAAAATGCCTCGGCCTCTTCAGTCGTGGTGGACCTGGATTTGGATGGCAAACAGGAGGTCATCGTCGGAAATACCGCATACAATCGAGATGGCACCATCAGATGGAATAAAACAACTATCCCGGATGGCACCAGCGCCGTGGGCAATTTCGATGATGATCCTAATCCTGAGATTGTCCATGTCACCTGTCGCGGCGGGTATAAGATTTATATGCTGGAACATGACGGTAGCATCAAATGGGGGCCAATCTATCCTCTACGGAGTGAGGGAGTCGCCGATACTTATTCCGATTTCGGTAGTCCGCCGACCGTTGCCGACTTCGATGGCGATGGGCGACCAGAGATCGGGGTGAAAGGGTTTTTGAGATATTGGATCTTTGACGGGAATGGCCGCGTGAAGATTAGCTTTCCCATTGGCTCCTTCGATTGGGAGGGTGTTACTGCGACAGTATTTGATCTGAATGGCGATGGCCGTCCGGAAATTCTGTTGAAACATCGCAATTATTTTCGAATTTTTGATGGCAAAACTGGAAGCAGTCTCTACTCAGAGAAAGTTGCAAGCACAGGTGGTGCAGAGTTCATGGATTACAACAAGCATCAAACCGTTGTCGTTGCGGATGTGGATGGTGACGGTCGGGCGGAGGTCGTGATCCGGGGCGTGGATGATGTCTATAATTCGTGGTCCGAACACTTTGTCCGGGTCTATGAAGCAAAGAACAATGACTGGGTCGACACCCGGCCGGTTTGGAACCAGACGAGTTACCATGTCACCAATGTCGGCGACAACGGGTCGATTCCGCGTAACGAGGCGCCAAGCTGGCTGCTGAACAACAGTTACCATTGCAATGTGCCGGTCAAGGCCATAACAGGCAATCCCTACCTCGCCGCCGATCTTTCCACATCTTTCGTGCGGGCCGACCTAACCGGTTTTCCCGGTGCGGTGACGCTCATGGCTCGGGTCGGCAACGGTGGCGCAAAACTCGTGACCGCAGGCGTCCCTGTGACCTTCTTCGACGGAGACCCCGCAATGGGGGGCGTTCTGATCGGAACGGCTGCTACTATTACCGATCTTGCTCCCGGACAGTACGAGGACGTTACCCTGGTTTGGGCGAATCCCGCTTACGGCAGTCATAGTCTCTTCGTTCGCACCGATTACGCGGCGACGATCAGTGAGTGTGACCGGGTGAACAATCAGGCCCGGATCGATATCGTCTTGCAGGAAGGTCCGCCGGCACCGCCGCCGCAGGCCGATCTTGCTCTCTATTCGGCAGACATCGCTTTCCCGGCCGGCCCGACGGAGGGAAGTTTGGTCCCGGTTGTCATGACCGTGCACAATTTCGGGAACGTACCGGCCGGTGCCTCCCTGATGCAGTTGTTTGTCGGGAATCCCGCTCTTGGCGGTGTGCCGGTGGGCAGCCAAATCGTTCCCTCCCTGGAAGCAGGTGCGGAAACAACCATCACGATTATGTGGAACACCCTTGGTTATGCTGGGAGAAGCTATCTCTACGCCATAGTCGATGCGCAGGGGACGGTGATGGAATCTGACGAGGGGAACAACCTGGCTCTGCGCGAGGCGGAAGTCGCCCCCGCTGTCATGCCGGACCTACAGATTATCAGCGATGATATCAGCGTTACGCCAACCTCGCCGCAGGCAGGTGAATCTCTGACGATGACGGCGCGAGTCCACAATCGCGGCACCGCCGTTGGCAACGTGACGGTCGCCCTCTACGACGGCGATCCCGCTACCGGCATCTTGTTGTCAATCGCGAATATTGTTCCCATTATTCCGGCGGGTGGCAGTGCCTTAGCCACCTTCACCGTCACTGCGGCGGGGTTGACCGGGACCCGATCATTTGCGGTGGTGCTCGATCCGGATCAGGCCATTGCTGAGTCGGATGAGGCGAACAACCAGGCCGGACGGGAAATTTTGATCGGTACGGCGGCGGTCGATGTGGCCCTGTTGGCCGACAAGGCAGCCTATCAGGCGAACGAGATCGTCCTGGTCACCTTGACTCTGACAGAGAAGGTGGCGGCGGCCCATAGCCTTGGATACGTCATCACGGTGGAGGATGCAAATGGCAACCCGGTGGCGACCGTCGCCATGGACGCCGCGCTGGCATTGGCGGCGCAAGGGACGTTGACGCTGGCGGTGCAGTGGAACACCGGGGCCACTTTCGCTGGCGACTACCGCCTGACGGCTGTCGTGACCGAAGGGGGGAGGTCGGTGGGGCGGGTCGTGGTTCCCTTTACCATCCTGCCGCAGGAGGCGATTACCGCCACCGTAACCGCCGACAAGGTCAGCTACGGGTCTGGTGAAGCAGTTGCCCTCACGGCTGCCCTGGTCAGCCAAAGCGCCAACCATATCTTTTCCGGTGTGAACTCCACAGTTAACATCCTTGACCCGCAAGGCGTGACGGTCTACACCACCAGCCGCGCCATTCCACTGCTGACTCCGGGCCAGAGCGTTCAAACTGGCTTCAACTGGGATACCGCCACTCAAAGCAATGGGAGCTACATTGTCACTCTCGAAGTGCGAGATGATGCGGGCGCGGTTCTTTCCATAGCCTCCTGCAACCTCACGATCAACAGTCTCACCAAGCTGACCACCCTCCTGCGAGGGCAGATATATCTCGACCAGCAGAGTGTTCTGACCGGGGAACCTGTGACGGTCTCCTACAGCGTGACCAATACCGGCAACATCGACCTCGCCGATGTTACCCTCTCGATCCAGACGGTCCATGTGGTTGAAGAATCGGTCTACAACACCATCATCACGCCGCCAGTGACCCTGGCCATGGGTGCGACCGCAACGAACAGCGGTGTCATCGACACCCTGGCCTATGGCGCCAAGGACTATCTCGTCATCCTTCGGGCGAATATCGCTGGTGTGGAAGAAACCCTCGCCGGCACCTATTTCCGGGTGGAAGGTGCGCCGAGCGCACCGGCGCTGGCCGCCCCGGCGAACACCGCCGATATTGCCACCTTGACCCCGACACTCGTGGTGAGCAACGCCGCCGATCCCAACGACGACAAACTCTCCTATGCCTTCGAAATCTACGAAGAGAGTGGTCTCACGACCCTTGTCACCGGCGGAACGGAGAGCGAGACGACCGGCACCACCGCCTGGCTGGTGCCTGCGCCGCTGACGGAGAATCAGACCTATTTCTGGCGGAGTCGTGCTTACGACGGGCGACTTTACGGGCCTTGGACGAAGCTGGCGGCCTTCCGGGTCAATGCGGTCGACGATCCGCCGACGGCACCGGGTATTTCGACTCCAGCCGACGGCACGGCGGTTGCCGAACTCACGCCGACTCTGACCCTCACCAATGCCTCGGACCCCGACAGCACGGTCCTCGTCTATAACTTCGATGTCGCCCTCGATCCCGACTTCAGCCAGCTCGTCGCGGCTGGCCGGGGGGTCATGAGCGGCCAGGCGACAACCTCGTGGACGTTATCGGAAACCCTCCAGGAGAACGGCTGGTATTACTGGCGGGCGCAGGCCGACGATGTTCTCAATGCCGGCCCCTGGTCGGAGAGTGCACACTTCCTGGTCAATACCGCTAACGATGCGCCGACCGCGCCGGTCATCGTTGCCCCGCTTGACGCGGCCGTCGTCGCGGCGCTGGCCACCGAGGTGGTCGTGGCCAACAGCACCGATCCCGATTCGTCCGTTCTTTCCTATTCCTTCGAGGCGGACACCTCTGCCGCCTTCGATTCGCCAAATCTCATCCGCTCGGGCAGCGTCGTCGCCGGTCAGGAGACCACGCTGTGGAGTGCCAGCGGACTGCTCGATAACACCCGCTACTTTATCCGGGTCAAGGCCAGCGACGGCCTGGCTGAAAGCCTCTGGTCAGCGGTCGTCGGCATCTTTGTCAACACGGCCAATGATCCGCCGACCACGCCGGTTCTCGATAACCCCTCGGACGGCGCCGGGGTCAATCTCCTGTTGCCAACTCTGATCGTACGCAATGCGACGGATCTCGATGGCGATGCCCTGACCTACACCTTCGAGGTCTACGCGGATGCGGCGATGACGACCCTTGTCGCCCAGGCCGACATGATTCCGGAGATACCGACATCGACCTTTTGGACCCTGCCGTTGGCACTGACGGAGAATCAGACCTATTTTTGGCGCAGCCGAGCTTCCGACGGATCGCTGTTCAGCGACTGGACGTCTATTGCCGCCTTCATGGTTAACACCGCCAACGACGCCCCCGGTGCCCCGCAACTTGTCGCTCCGACCGAGGGCAGGACGGTGGAGACGTTGACCCCCACCCTGGAAGTCGCCAATGCGGTCGATCCCGACAGCGACACACTGACCTACGATTTCGAGGTCTACAACAACGGCGTCCTGACTGCTGCGCTCAGCGGGGTGCCCGCAGGGTCCGGCACAACCGCCATCACCCTGACGCATGCCCTCGCCGACAACAGCGCCTACAACTGGCGAGCCCGTGCCTTCGACGGGAGTGGTTATGGCCCGTGGATGACCATGGCGACCTTCTCAACCCATATTCTGCAAGACTCTCTTCCGGTGGAGATCAAATTCGAGCCCCAATCTCTCAATAAAGGTTCCCAAGGGAATTGGGTCAAGGTCGAGATCGAACTTCCGCCAGGGTATCAGACGAGTGACATCGACCTAGCGTCGATCCGCCTGCAAGGCGTTGTGCCCATCGAGCCATGGCCCGTCATCGTCCAGGGTAAGCGTGTAACCGTGCGGTTCAAACGCAGCGATGTCATTGCGGTTCTTCCTGCGGGCAATGACGTTCCGGTTCATGTGACGGGAAAGGTCGGTCCTGTTCAGTTTGAAGGGGTGGATCTGATCAAGGTGCTGGAGCATTAGGATGAATCGGCTGGACAGGCCTTGAATAGGCCTTTACAGCTCGGTCATTTTGTGTTAAAAGGTCCGGTGCTTTGAATAGACCCGTCGGGGAGACTCGGCTGGTCCAACCAGACAGAAGGGAGGTGGCACAGTGCAGGCCACAGGACTCAAACAGGAAATCATCGCCAAGTTCAAGACTCACGAGGGAGATACCGGCTCGCCGGAGGTTCAGATCGCCCTTTTGTCCCAGCGCATCACTCACCTGACCGAACATTTCCGGACTCATGCGAAAGACCATCATTCGCGTAGAGGTCTTCTCAAGATCGTCGGGCAGCGGAGACGGTTGCTGGACTATCTCAAGAACAAGAGCGTTGAGCGTTACCGCACGATCATCAAGGAACTGGGTATTCGCAGATAATTCAAGGCAGCACGCTCCTTGTTGCAGGGAGCTGCTGCCTTCGAACTTTTCCTGCGGATAGTAAGCCGAGGGAGGTTGTCCGGAGAGAGAGCCTGACGCTTTCGATTTTTGAAGCGCAGGGTCTGTCTCAGGCCATCCTCCTTTAGTCATTTTGCTGAAACCGACCGCACCTGCCGTGACAGCTCGGCAGGCGGTCCCGATCAAAGGAGAAACACCATGGCCTATCAAAAGGTCGAAATTCAATTCAACGGGCAGCCGTTGACCATCGAAACCGGAAAAATGGCGCGTCAGGCCGACGGCGCCGTCGTCGTCACCTACGGCGACACCAAAGTCCTCTGCACCGCCGTCTCGGCCCACAAGCTGCGGGAAGGGCAGGACTTCTTCCCCCTGACCGTCAACTATCAGGAAAAATTCTACGCCGCCGGCAAGATTCCCGGCTCCTTCTTCCGTCGCGAGCGCGGCACCACCGAGCGCGAGACGTTGATTTGTCGCCTGATCGATCGGCCGATGCGGCCGCTCTTTCCCAAAGGCTACATGTTCGAAACCCAGCTCATGCCGACGGTCATCTCCGCCGACAAGGTCAACGACCCCGACACCCTGGCGATCGTTGCCGCTTCGGCTGCCGTCGAGATCTCCGACATCCCCTTCAATGGCCCCATTGCCGGCGTCCGTGTCGGCCGGGTCGGTGGCACCCTCATCGCCAACCCGACCCTGCTGCAGATGGCCGAGAGCGATCTCGACATCATCGTCGCCGGCTCGCGCGAGGCGGTGATCATGGTCGAGGGGGAGTCCGATTACCTCTCCGAAGAGGCGATGCTCGAGGCGATATTCTTCGGTCATGCCGCGCTGCAGCCCCTTATCGAGGCCCAGAGCAAACTGCGGGAACTGGTCGGCAACGTCAAGCGTGAGTTCCTTTCGCCGGTGGTCGATCCGGCTCTCGAACAGCGCGTTAACGCTCTCGCCGCCGACAAAATTCTGGCTGCGGTCAAGATTCGCACCAAGCAGGAGCGCTATGCCGCCGTTGCCGAGGCCAAGAGTGCGGTGAAGGAAGCCCTTGCGGTTGAGTTCGCCGGTCGTGAAGGGGAGATTTCCGCTCTTCTCGGCAAAGTCGAAAAACGCGTCGTGCGGCAGATGATCATCCGCGACAAGGTGCGTATCGACGGCCGCGACATGGCGACGGTGCGCCCCATCACCTGTGAAGTCGGGGTTCTCCCCCGCGCTCACGGCAGCGCCCTCTTCACCCGCGGTGAGACCCAGGCCCTGGTGGCGGCGACCCTCGGTACCTCCTCGGACGAGCAGCGCATGGACAACATCCAGGGGATGGAGTTCAAGAAGTTTCTCCTCCACTACAACTTCCCCCCGTTCTGCGTCGGCGAGACCAGCAACCGTCTCTTCCCCGGCCGGCGCGAAATCGGTCATGGCTACCTGGCGGAGCGCTCGGCCTCCAAGATCCTCCCCAAGCATGACGACTTTCCTTACACCATCCGCATTGTCTCCGATATTCTCGAGTCCAATGGTTCCTCGTCCATGGCCAGCGTCTGTGGTTCGTCCCTGGCCCTGATGGACGCCGGGGTGCCGGTTACCGGCGCCGTTGCCGGTATCGCCATGGGGCTGATCAAGGAAGGCGACGATGTGGCCGTCCTCTCCGACATCCTCGGTGACGAAGATCACCTCGGCGACATGGATTTCAAGGTCACCGGCTCCGCTAAAGGCGTCACCGCCCTGCAGATGGATATCAAGATCACCGGCGTGACCAAGGCGATCATGCAGCTGGCCCTGGCCCAGGCCCGTGACGGCCGGGTGCATATCCTCGGCGAGATGGCCAAGGCTCTCAGCGCCCCGCGGGGCGATCTCTCCCAGTATGCGCCGCGCATCACCACCATCTACGTCAAGACCGATCAGGTGCGCACGGTTATCGGCTCCGGCGGCAAGAATATCCGCGGCATCATCGAGGCGACCGGCTGCTCCATCGACATCGAGGACGACGGCCGCATCAATATCGCTTCGGCCGACGGCGATGCCTGCAAGAAGGCGATCAAGATGATCCGCGACCTGACCCAGGAAGCCCAGGTCGGCAAGCTCTATCTCGGTACCGTCAGGAAGATCATGGAATTCGGCGCCTTTGTCGAAATCTACCCCGGCACCGACGGTCTGGTCCATGTTTCCGAACTCGACACCGAAAGGGTCCGCAACGTTTCCGACGTCCTCAAGGAAGGGGAGCAGGTCCTGGTGAAATGCATCGGCGTCGACAAACAGGGCAAGATCAAGCTGTCACGCAAGGAAGCGCTCGGACAGACCGCCCCGTCCGAGGGTTGATGCCCGGGAACGACATGATGGTTTAGACGTTTGTTCTGCAACCGGGACTCGGGGGTTATTCCGAGTCCCGGTTTTCCGTCGCTCCGTTTCATTGGTTGATTCGTCGCCAAGCATCTATTGCTCCGGAAAGTTTAGAAGTTAAGGGAGAGACAATGACCCCGACTGCGGTTGAAATACAGATTCTCCGGGACAACGCCCAACTGCCGCGCTACATGACCGAGCATGCCGCCGGCATGGACCTTCATGCCGCTCTCGATGCGCCCCTCTGTCTGGTGCCCGGTGCGCGCGCCCTCATTCCCACCGGCTTGGCCCTGGCCATCCCGCCGGGCTATGAGGGGCAGGTCCGGCCGCGCTCCGGCCTGGCGCTGAAGCACGGCGTGGCCCTGGTCAATGCGCCCGGCACCATCGACGCCGATTATCGCGGCGAGGTCGCGATCATCATGATCAACCATGGCCAGGAGCCGGTCACCATCGCTCCCGGCGAGCGCATTGCCCAACTGGTCATTGCTGCGGTCACCCGCGCCGAATTTGTCGTCGTCGATTCGCTCACCGCGACGGGGCGCAATGCCGGTGGCTTCGGGCACACCGGGCGATAGGGGGGATGCGATGGAAGAAAAACGCCCGACTATCGCGGAACTGATGGACTTTCCCTGCGATCACGTCTTCAAGGCCTTTGGCCCCGGAACCGGGAGGGGGGCACCCTTTGCCGCGAAGGTGCACCAGGCGGTCTGCGAGGTCGTTGTCGTGCCTGACGATGCGCTCAAGTTGCGTGAGAGCCGCCAGTCGGGCTATGTCTGTGTCTCGGTGCTGGTGCATGTGGTCAACGCCGACCAGGTGGCAGGAATCTACTCGGCGCTGAAGAAGGTGGAAGGGTTGTTGTTTCTGTTGTAGACTCTTCACACCCTTTGCGATGTCTTGTTCCCCTTGCTTCAGTACGAGGAGGTCTCTGGCCATGATCCTCTCCATTAATCCGTTCAACCCCCAGCCCCGGCTGATCAGCCGGGTGGTGGAATGTCTCAAGCAGGGCGGGGTCATCGCCTATCCGACCGACACGACTTACGGCATCGGTTGCGATATCTTCAACCGCAAGGGGGTCCGGCAGATTTTTCAGTTGAAGCAGCGGGACGCGCGCAAACCCTTCTCGTTCATCTGTACCGATCTTTCCGATGTCGCGACCTACGCCCAGGTCAGTAACTTCGCCTTCAAGACGATGAAACGGCAGCTCCCCGGCCCCTATACCTTTGTCCTCGAAGCGACGCGCATCGTCCCCGATTTGCTCATCACCAAACAGAAGACCGTGGGAGTGCGCATCCCGGATAATCCTATTGCCATGGCCATCGTCCGGGAACTGGGCCATCCCCTGGTCACGACCAGCGCCAATCTCTCCGGCGAAGAGCCGAGTCACGATCCCCAGGTCATCGAGGAACGATTCGGCCACATGCTCGACCTGGTCATCGATGGCGGGATTTTGCTTGGTGAGCCGTCGACGGTCATCAGCCTGATCGATGATCGGCTGGAAGTGCTGCGTCAGGGGAGTGGGGAAACTTCGTGGATAGAAAAACGATGAGAAAAAGGAATTTTGCGTTATGCGTCTCGGCCCCCGCCCTCCTCCTGTATCTGCAGCGGGGGCTTGTGCTGGTCCTGGCGCACTTTATTCTCTCCCCGTTGACGATTTCGGCCGGGGAGTTTGGCGGTATCGGCCTACAGGTCGTTCCGGTCGCAAGCGGCGAGCTGACGGTGCTCAAGGTCCTCCCCGGCTCCCCGGCGGGGGACGCGGCGCTCAAGGCCGGAGACTTCATTATCGAAGTCGACGGCACCGCCCTGGCGGGAAGCAGCTTCAACGACATGGTGCCCAAAGTTCTCTGGGGGCAACCCGGGAGCAAGGTGACCCTGAAACTGCTGCGCCCCGGCGAACTCGGCGCGCGCACCCTCACCCTGATACGAGTCCCCTTGAATCTGCCGCAGCCGGCAGGGCCACCACAGGTGAAGATGCTGCTGCCGGAGACTGAACCGCGGGGGGAGAAGAAACCGTGAGCGCCAAAGAGATTGTCATCGCCTTCTATGGCTGGCGTTTTAGCAAGGACTGGCGCTACGACGTCGACCGCTCCGTTGTGGACGGGTTGTGTCGGGACCTGGCCGCACAATACGGGGCGTTCGAGATTCGTCTTGTCTGGCGTTGGGAGGACGAACCGGTCCTTGAGGTCGCCGGCTACGGCGATTTGTTGAATATCGTCCGGCTCCGCAGTGCCGATGACGGCGTCGGCAATCTCTGTCTCGGCCACGTCATCGGGGCCAGTCGGGGTTGCGACCTGCTGGAAGATATCAAGCGTGGCATCAGTCGTCTCGCTTTTGCCCCGGAAACGATCGAACCGGAGGGGAGCAGCAAGGTCGTCTGTCACAATTGCGGTTGTGGCTGTTAGGTTATTTTCTTCCTGCGGCCAGGCTCCTGACGTAGGCGTAAAGCGCTTCAAGCTCCTGTGACCCGGTTGTCAGGGGTTTTCCTTTAAGGGCATCGCGGATACAGAAATTGATCATCTCCCGTAGTTGTCCGTCGTCATAGCTCCCCGTCTCCTGCAGACCCTTACCGCCGGGGTGACAACTGGCACAACTTTTCCCCGTCGCACCAAGCGCGGTCGATTCGAAGAGCCGTTGCCCCAGTTCTCCGCGATTTTCCTCCAGCCCCCAGACCGGTATCGCCGTTAGAATTCCGCTTAACAGTGGCAGAAATAACATACGTTTAAGCATCTTTACCTCCTTGGCAAATGTCGAGGGAGAGTCATCGTCAGCGCCGGCGCCGCAGCTCCTCCCTGACCAGTGTCTTTTGTGCCGGGGAAAGCCGGTTCGACATCAGCAATCCCTTGATCTCACTAGATGCCAATTGTGGCAGAAAGAGGGTAAACCAAATCCCCGGAGTTTTCTGGTTCTTGAGCATGGCGTGCCGGATGTTCGGCCGAGTTTTCCAGCGGGGATTGCGGGCGATCATCGAGATGGTTTCAGCCGTCGCGTTTTTCCCCTGCAAAAACTGCATAATGGCCGATTCGCGCAGGTGGGGATTGTCGAGGCAGGCTGCGACGACCTGAACTTCCCCGTATTTGAGGAGTTCGGCCAGAAGCGTCGGTGTTCCCCGCCGCGCCAGGGTCAGCTTCTGTCCCGCTTCCGTTGTCGGCAGCCGTTGAATGATGACCCTCTCGGCCGCAAGTTTCTGATCGGGGGAGGGGCCGGCCAGGAGGCAGATGTCGAGGAGTTCGAAAAGGAAAAGGTGGGGGAGGAGGGCGAGAACCATCTGCCCGGGGGTACTCGGGTTGGACGCCAGGGCCCGTTGCAGGTGATGATTGCCGGCGACGAGGTCAAGACGACCGACGTGTTGCAACAGTTCCTCGGGGAGGTCGCGGCGCTTGAGGAGGACCAGCAGGTGCTCGGATTGCAGGGCGCGATTCTTCAGCCCCGCGCGCACCACCTCCGGCGTCGTATCGAGCATGGTCTGGAAAAGCTCCTCGCTCCCCCCCGTCAATGCCTGGTGCAGACGTTTGACCATTTCCGGCTGCAAAAGTTTTGCCTCGATCGGTTCCACGACTCGGTTCCTCTTCAGTCATAACTTTCCGCCATTATAGCTGTCATGCGGCCAAAAGATAAGAGCCGGGGCACTCCCGCGTCATGCACCAGGAAGGTTGACCTGCTTGGGTGCGTCAATAGAAGAGGGACAGCCCATTGCGGGTTGTCCCTCTTCTATTTGGTCAAACATCGCTGTCAGGGCGACAGATCAGGCTTCGTTGCCGTCGGCGGAGGATCCGTAGCTGCCGAGGAAGTCGCGTTTGAAATCGCGATACGCCCCCTGTTCGATGGCGCTGCGACATCCCTCCATCATCTTCAGGTAAAAGCGGACATTGTGGATAGCGGAGAGGATGGCCGAGAGGATCTCGTTGGCGTTGAACAGGTGGTGCAGATAGGCCCGGGTGAAATTGCGACAGCAATAGCAATCGCAGCTGGCATCGACCGGGAAGAAGTCGCGGCGGTAGCGGCGATGGGTCAGGCGCAGCTTGCCGCGGGTGGTGAAGAGGGTGGCGCTGCGGGCATAGCGGGTGGGGATGACGCAGTCGAACATATCCATGCCGCGCTCGACACTTTCTAGAATGTCCTCAGGGAGCCCGACCCCCATGAGATAGCGGGGCTTGTGTTCGGGGAGAAAGGGGGCCGTGCAATCGACCACCTGTTTGAGCAGATCGAGTCCCTCGCCGACACTGACGCCGCCGACGGCATAACCGGGAAAGTCCATGGCGGCCAGGGCCAGGGCACACTCCTTGCGCAGATTGGGGTAGACGCTCCCCTGGACGATGCCAAAAAGGGCCTGATCGCTGCGGCTGTGCGCCTTTTTGCAGTCCTCGGCCCAACGAATCGTTTTCTTGATCGACTTGGCGGCATAATCGAGAGTCGCCGGGTAGGGGATGCACTCGTCGAAGGCCATGATGATATCGGCGCCCAGCTGGTTCTGGATCGTCGTCGCCTCCTTGGGCCCGAGGAAGATTTCGTCCCCCGTCACCTCGTGCCGGAAATAAACGCCGTTGTCGGCGATCTTCTTTTTCGGCAGGGAGAAGACCTGGAAGCCGCCGCTGTCGGTGAGGATCGGCTTGTCCCAGCCCATGAAGCTATGCAGCCCCCCAGCCTTTTCGACCAGGGATTCGCCTGGTTTCAGATGCAGATGATAGGTATTGGCGAGGATGATCTGCGCCCCGCAGGCGGTGACCTGTGCCGGGGTCATCGCCTTCATTGCCGCATGGGTGCCGACCGGCATGAAGATCGGCGTTTCGATGACGCCATGCGGGGTAGTCAGACGGCCACGACGCGCTGCCGTGGAAGGGTCGGTGGCAAGAAGAGAGAACTCGAACATGGTTATTAAATAGCTCCGGACAGGGCGAGGATTAAAGTTTTTCGGAAATGGCTTCTCTCCTGACGTGATCGTCAGCGGCGCTCACCATAACACGAAAGGCGAAGAGGCGCAATCTGGGCAAAGTGACCCTGTTTTTCGATAAAAAATCCTTGAAATCCGGCAAGTTAATGAGCGGTGCAAGGTGCATACAGTATACGACTTTTGGGTTGACAGGGGGGGGGGCAGGGTGGTATTTAGTTCAAGCCTGTCGTTTTGCGTTGGTAGAACATCTTTTCACTTGATACAGGGCAAGGTTGTTGTCTTTAGTAATTGGCCCCGAAGGGCTGCCGAGGCATGGGGCTTTCGCAGCCTGATTTCGTTGAGTCTGACACAAGCATCTGCAGCAGAGCAAAGGAACCGGACATGCGATGGTACACGACGTCATTGGGTAAGAAGTTCATCATGGGGATCACCGGGTTGTTGATGGTGGTGTTCGTGCTGGCGCACATGCTGGGGAACCTGTCGACCTTTGGCGGGGCCAACGGCCTGAACGCCTATGCCGAACACCTGCGAGTCTTCCCGCCAGGTCTGTGGGCCTTTCGTGGTTTGATGGCGCTCGCCTTTGTGGTGCACATCATCACCGGGGTCCTCCTTTACCTGGAGAATCGCGCGGCGCGACCGGTGCCTTACGCCAACAAGAAGAACGATCGCACGACCTTCTCGGCGTTGACGATGGTCTGGACCGGTATCCTGCTCGGGATCTTCGTCCTTATCCACCTGCTGCAGTTCACCTTGCATGCCTTCAATGCCGAGTGGGCGCATCTGGTTGATGCCATGGGTCGTTTCGACGTATTCACCATGGTTTCTGCCGGCCTGAGCAATCCGCTCTGGGCGGCTTTCTACATCGGCGCAGTGGTTGTGCTGCTGCTGCACCTGCTGCACGGCATCCAGAGTTTCTTCCAGTCGCTGGGGCTGACCAACGAGAATACCTTCTGCAGCATCAATCTCGGCGGGAAATTCGTGGCGTTCGTTCTGGCGGTGGGGTTCGTGCTGATCCCCCTGACCATCTTTTTCGGCATCGTGAAATAAGGGAGCATCGACTGTGATACTCGACGGCAAAGCACCAAGTGGGCCCTTGGCTCAAAAATGGGACAAGCATCGCCAGGACATGAAGCTCGTCAACCCGGCGAACAAACGCAAGTACAAAATCCTCGTCGTCGGCACCGGCCTTGCCGGTGGCGCCGCGGCGGCAACCCTGGGCGAGCTCGGCTACAATGTCGAAGCCTTCTGCTACCAGGACAGCGCCCGGCGCGCTCATTCCATCGCGGCGCAGGGGGGCATCAACGCCGCCAAGAACTACCCCAACGACAGTGACTCCATCTTCCGCCTCTTTTACGACACCGTCAAAGGCGGCGACTTCCGCGCTCGTGAAGCCGACGTCTATCGCCTTGCCACCGTCTCCAACAACATCATCGACCAGTGCGTCGCCCAGGGCGTTCCCTTTGCCCGCGACTACGCCGGCTACCTGGACAACCGCTCCTTCGGCGGCGCCCAGGTCTCGCGTACCTTTTATGCTCGCGGCCAGACCGGCCAGCAGCTCCTTATCGGCGCCTATCAGGCCCTTTCCCGCCAGGTCAAGGCCGGTTCGGTCAAGGTTCATGCCCGTCGTGAGATGCTTGACCTCGTCGTCGTCGACGGCCAGGCCAAGGGGATTACCTGCCGCAATCTGGTGACCGGCCAGATCGAAAGCTTCTGGGGCGATGCCGTGGTTCTCTGCACCGGCGGTTACGTCAATGTCTTCTATCTTTCGACCAACGCCATGGGTTGCTCGGTCACCGCCGGCTGGCGCGCGGCCAAGAAGGGCGCTTTCTTCGCCAACCCCTGCTACACCCAGATTCACCCGACCTGTATTCCGCAGACCGGCGACCATCAGTCGAAACTGACTTTGATGTCCGAATCGCTGCGCAATGACGGGCGCTGCTGGGCGCCGAAGAAGCAGGGGGACAACCGTGCTCCGGGGCAGATTCCCGAGGACGAGCGCGACTACTACCTGGAGCGCAAGTACCCCTCCTTCGGTAACCTCGCCCCGCGCGATATCGCTTCCCGCGCCGCCAAGGAACAGTGCGACGACAATCGTGGCGTCGGCCCCGGCGGGCGCGGCGTCTACCTCGACTTTGCCGATTCCATCAAGCGTCTCGGCCAGGAGAAGATCGAAGAGCGCTACGGCAACCTCTTCCAGATGTACGAGAAGATCACCGACGAAAACGGCTACAAGCAGCCGATGCGCATCTACCCGGCCCCGCACTACTCCATGGGCGGCCTCTGGGTCGATTACAACTGCATGAGCAACCTCCCCGGTCTTTTTGTCCTCGGCGAAGCCAACTTCTCGGTCCATGGCGCCAACCGTCTCGGCGCCTCGGCGCTGATGCAGGGGCTGGCCGACGGTTATTTCGTCATCCCCTACACCATCGCCGATTACCTCGCCCGCATCACCCCGGGCAAGGTGACCGATGCCCACCCGGAGTTCAAGGCGTCGGCCGATGCGGTCAAGGCCGAGATGGACAAACTTCTTGCCATCAAGGGGAAAAAGACCGTCAGCGAATTCCATCGCGAGCTCGGCAAGATCATGTGGAACAACGTCGGCATGGCCCGCAGCGACGCCAGTCTCAAGGAGGCGCTCAAGCTCATCCCGGCGCTGCGCGAGGAGTTCTGGCAGAACGTCAATGTTACCGGCGGCAATGGCGAGGTCAACCAGCAGCTCGAGAATGCCTGGCGCGTAGCCGATTTCCTCGAGTTTGGCGAGTTGCTGGCGCGCGACGCTCTCAACCGCAAGGAGAGCTGCGGCGGTCATTTCCGCGTCGAGTACCAGGACAAGGGCGAAGCCCAGCGTGACGATGAAAATTACTGCTACGCCGCTGCCTGGGAATTCAAGGGTGTGGACAAGGAGCCCGAGCTGCACAAGGAGCCCCTTAAATTCGAAAACATCGAACTGGCCGTAAGGAGTTATAAATAATGAGCGGATCAGCGCACGGCAATATGAATCTGACCCTGCATGTCTGGCGTCAGAAGGATGCCAAGGACAAAGGTCGACTGGAGCAGTACGAGGCCAAGGGGATCAGCCCCGACATGTCCTTTCTCGAAATGCTCGACGTCGTCAACGAAGACCTGATCAAGAAGGGCAAGGACCCCATCGTTTTCGATCACGATTGTCGCGAAGGGATCTGCGGCATGTGCTCGCAGATGATCAACGGCATCGCCCACGGTCCCGACACCGACATCACCGCTTGCCAGTTGCACATGCGCAAATTCAAGGACGGTGACGCCATCTTCATCGAGCCGTGGCGGGCCAAGGCCTTCCCGGTTCTCAAAGACCTGATGGTCGATCGTGGCGCCCTCGATCGCATCATCCAGTCCTACGGCTATACCTCGGCCAAGACCGGTGGGGTACCCGATGGCAACGCCATTCTCATCTCCAAGGAAAACGCCGACCTCTCCATGGATGCTGCCGCCTGCATCGGCTGCGGTGCCTGTGTCGCCAGCTGCCCCAATGCCTCGGCGATGCTCTTTGTCTCGGCCAAGGTCAGTCACCTTGGTCTTCTCCCCCAGGGTGAAGTCGAAGCCGCCCGCCGCGTTCGTGCCATGGTCGAGGCGATGGATGCCGAGGGCTTCGGTAACTGCACCAACCACTACGAGTGCGAGGCCACCTGCCCGAAGGGGATCAAGGCCACCTTCATCAGCCGCATGAACCGCGAGTTGATGAAGACCATTCCCTGTCCCCCGCGGGAAGTCAAGGCCGGCGGCGGCGCTTAACCACTCATCCTCATGCAGTTGTAAAGACCGAAGCCCGGGGGCAGATGCCTTCCGGGCTTCAATCTTTGCGGTCTCATGGTGCGGATGTCGAGTGCAGTCCTGACGGGTCGGCAGAGGAGTGATCAAAGTTGAAACCAATCGGAATTCTCGAGCAGGTCGAACTGGTGCGTTTGCGACTGCATCTCGAATTTGACGAGGATTGTCTCTTGCCGCCAGGTTTTGCCCTGCAGCTGCGACGCGAACTGTTGCATGCCGGCCGCATGGTACTCAACCGGGAGGCCTTTCGTCAGCTGTTCGAACCGTCCCTGCCTGATGATTCGTTGGCCCTTCGTCTTTTCCAACGGCCGGCTCCGGCCTTTATCCTCAAGGCGGGGACCACGGCGGAAAAATGGGTGCATGCCGGTGACGCATGGCAGATGGAGTTCTTGTTTATCGGCAGGGGCATATCCTATATAGCCGACTTTATACGTGTCATTCAACAACTGGGCCAGGTCGGCATTGCCCGTGGGCAGGGCCGTTTTGTTTTGGTGGCAGCTTCCACCGTGGGGGCAGCCGGCGATGTTGCGGAGTTTTGTCAATCGGTTCGCGGAACCAGTCTGGAGTCGCCACAGCTACTTCCCCTCGCATGGCTCGTCGACACGACGAGTCGTGCAGCAAGTTGGCGCATCGATCTGGCGACCCCCGCGCGACTCGTCAGTCACGGGAAACCGCTGTTCCGACCAGACTTTGTTGCTCTCTTCCCCTTTATCTTGCGTCGTGTCGGGGCCATGCTCTGCCATTGGGGGGGGATCAATTTTGAGCTGGACCCGCAACCATTAATGGCTGCGGCGGCGTCTGTCAAGGTCGTTGATAATCGGCTGTACTGGGAAGACTGGAAGTCACTCCAACGTAGCGCAGGGATGGAAGCACTCGGTGGAATATCGGGTTCCCTGACGTTCGCAGGGACGGAGATCGATGATATCCTGTGGGTGCTCAGTCTTGGTGCCCTGCTGCATATCGGCAAAGGGGCCGCATATGGCTCCGGTGAATATCGTCTGACGGCTCAAGGAAATTGTGAAAGTGCGGTTGCGAGATGAGGGAAGCCAGCTTATAATTAAACAAAAGCGAGTAATTCCAAGGGAGTTCTGCTATGACCGACATCTGGAAAGAACGGGAAAAGGCCCTCGAGAATGAGTATATCTATCGCCAGGAAAAGGAGCAGATCGAGAAGTTACGGGGTGCTGCTCGCGAAAAGCTCATTCGCGAGCATTGCCATAATCGCTGCCCCAAGTGTGGTGAGCCGATTCAGCCGATGACCTTTCGCGACGTGCCGTTGGATAAATGCCCCGGTTGTGGCGGTGTGTGGCTCGGTCCGCAGGATTTCAGGATTTTCGCTGAAAAGGATCACCGCACCTGGTTTGACAAGTGGTTCCTAGAGGAAGCTAAACCGTTGGCCAAGGAGTGAGGAATTTCAGCCGGGATTGCTGGCGCTCAAAGAGAGACGCCCCGCCATAAAGGCAGGGCGTCTCTCTTCTTGTTTCAGGGCGCCCCCGTCAGGACAACGGGGGCCGTCTTCGGCAACCCTCCTTGCAGCGGGTTACGGGACGGAGCATGTAAATGGTAGTCCACATAGTGTTACTCCTTTCCGGGGAATTCGCCTCTAGTGGCGTTCTTCTAAGTATAAATCATAACCAGCAAAAATAACAACCGGAGGAGGGAACGTCGAAATTAAAAAGGGTTGAGCCAGATGGCCCAACCCTTGAGGTCCTGCTGTCAGGAGCAGATCAGCTGTTGCGCAGGTTGTAAAAAACGTCGCGGCCGTTGAAAACGGCGACCTGATCGAGTTCGTCCTCGATGCGCAGGAGCTGATTATATTTGCAGACGCGGTCGGTCCGACAGAGGGACCCGGTCTTGATCTGGCCGGCGTTGACGGCGACGGCCAGGTCGGCCAGGGTCGTGTCTTCGGTTTCGCCGGAGCGGTGGGAAATGACGGTGGTATAACCGGCTCGTTTGGCCATTTCAATGGCGTCAAGGGTTTCGGTCAGGGTGCCGATCTGGTTGAGTTTGATCAGGATGGAGTTGGCGATCCCCTTCTGGATACCTTCGCGCAAGATTTTCGGATTGGTGACGAAGAGGTCGTCCCCGACGATCTGGATGCGCTTGCCGAGACGGTCGGTCAGTTTCTTCCAGCCGTCCCAGTCGTTCTCGGCCATGCCGTCCTCGATGGAAATAATCGGGTACTTGTTGACCAGTCCCTCATAATAATCGATGAGCTGGTCGGCGGTCTTGACCGGCTGGGCCTCGTTGGCCAAGGTGTACTTGCCATCCTTGAACAGCTCGGAGGAGGCGACGTCCAGGGCCAGCAGCACCTCTTCGCCGGGTTTGAAGCCAGCTTTGACGATGGCCTGCATGATGACTTCGAGAGCTTCTTCGTTGGATTTGAGGTTGGGGGCGAAACCGCCCTCGTCACCGACGGCAGTGTTGTAGCCCTTGCCCTTGAGCACACCCTTGAGGGCATGAAAAATCTCGGCTCCCATGCGCAGTGCTTCGCGGAACGAGGGGGCGCCGGCCGGCATGATCATGAACTCCTGGATGTCGACGTTGTTGTCGGCATGGGCGCCGCCGTTGATGATATTCATCATCGGCAGCGGCAGTTCGCGGGCGTTGGCACCGCCGATATACTGATAAAGAGGGAGGCCGGCCTCTTCGGCGGCGGCTTTGGCGCAGGCCAGAGAGACGCCGAGGATGGCATTGGCGCCGAGTTTGCTCTTGGTCTCGGTGCCGTCGAGTTCGAGGAGACGGCGATCGATGCCGGCCTGATCCGAGGCTTCCCAACCGATGAGGGTTTCGGCGATGACTTCGTTGACGTTGTCGACCGCTTTCATGACCCCCTTGCCGAGATAACGGGACTTGTCGCCGTCGCGCAGTTCGAGGGCTTCGCGCACGCCGGTGGAGGCGCCGCTGGGGACGGCCGCGCGACCCATGGCGCCGCTCTCGAGATAGACTTCGACCTCGATGGTCGGATTGCCCCGCGAATCGAGAATCTCCCGGGCGTAGATGTCGGTAATTTCACTCATATTGACCTCCTTCAGATAATGAGAAAGGCCGACTCCGGCAGCGTCGGCAACAGGATGAGATATATAGCATATTGGCAGGAAATTGAAACGTCTTTTCCTCTTGGTATCGACCCTGCAGGCGGAATTGCTCATTGATTTTTGCCGGCGGCCGGTGATATTTTACACAGCCACTTCAAGTTCCTTCAACCGAGGACGAACGATTGAACAAGCGCAGTACCCGTCAAGCCTTCACTGCTCCGGATCAGCATCGGGCCAATCTTCTCTTCGGCCAGGAGAATCGCCACCTCAAACAGATCGAGCGCACCCTCGGCGTGCGCATCTCGTCCCGGGGCGGCGACCTGCAGATCGAAGGGGACGAGGTCGCCACCTCCCTGGCCCGCATTCTCTTGGTGCAACTTGACGATCTGTTGCGCGAGGGCTATCCCCTTTACCCTGCCGATATCGATTACGCCATCCGTATCCTCAGCGCCGATGCCTCGGCGCACCTGCGCGACATCTTTCTCGACACCATCTTTATTTCCGCCCGCAAGAAAATCATCGCCCCCAAGAGTTATGCTCAGAAAACCTACATCGATGCCATTCGCGCCAATGATGTCGTCTTCGGCATTGGTCCGGCCGGAACCGGCAAGACCTACCTGGCGATGGCGATGGCGGTTGCTTTTCTCATGAAGAAAGAGGTCAGCCGCATCGTTCTGGTCCGCCCGGCCGTGGAGGCCGGCGAGAAACTCGGTTTTCTCCCCGGGGACATTGCCGAGAAGGTCAACCCCTACCTGCGGCCGCTTTACGACGCCCTGTACGACATGGTCGATTTCGAAAAGGGGCAGGGACTCATAGAAAAGGGGGTGGTCGAGGTTGCACCCCTGGCTTTCATGCGGGGACGAACCCTCAACGACGCCTTCGTCATCCTTGACGAGGCCCAGAATACCACCGCCGAACAGATGAAGATGTTTCTCACCCGCCTCGGTTTCGGCAGCCGCGCCGTGATTACCGGCGATGTGACCCAGATCGATCTCCCCGGCGGACGTCTTTCAGGATTGGTCGAGGCCCAGCGCGTCCTGCAGGGGGTGGAGGGGATTTCCTTCAATTTCTTCAGCGATCGCGATGTCGTGCGCCACCCCATCGTGCAACTCATCGTCCAGGCCTATGAACGTAATACCGGTCGCGTCACCGGCGATCATTTCGGCAGCGAAGGAAAGCCTTTTGCGTCATGACCAAAACGACTGAGCGCGAGACCGTGCCGCTGGCGACGGGGCGCCTGGCGCAGAGCGCCCTGCGCTTCTCCCGCGCCCTTCTCGACGAGCATAATCGTCGCTATCTGCTCCTGGGGCTGCTGGCGCTTTTTCTCACCTTCATCATCATTCCCAAGGGGGGGTTCATCCCCGATTATTATGCGCCCGGGGACATCGCCTCGCGCGATGTCAAAGCCTTGCGCGACATGCTCATTCCCGATCAGGCGCTGACCGAGGCGAAGCGCAACGAAGCCCGGGGGACGATAGCTCCCCTCTACGATTTCGATCCGCGGACCGGACCCGATATCGCCGCCCGAGTGACGCGCGGCATCGCCCTGCTTCAACGGCCAGCGGCGGAGGCCGCCGACCAGCGTGGCCTCCCTGCCCAGGCCGAGGCTCTCCTGGGCCTTACCCTTTCCGCCCAGGAGCGTGCCCAGCTTGCCGCCATTCCGGCCGATGCCGCAACCCTGCGGCGCATCGAGGTCGCCATCAGTTCTACCCTCGGGGTCATGATTGTCGGCAATCTCGATCTCTTCAACAGCGATCGCCAGCAGGGCGTGGCCGTGCGCAATCTGGTCACCGGCGACGAGCTGGCGCTCCCCGAGACCGTCGAGGTCCTCGGTTACGACAAGGCCCTGGAACAACTCGATGGGGAACTGACCAGACTGCACCTCCTCGGCGCGGCGTCACGCCGGGCCCTGACGGCCGTGGTCAAAAAAATGCTGCGCCCCGATTTGACCTTCAACCAGAGTGAAACCGAGAACCGTCGGCGCCAGGCGGCCGAGAGCGTGACCCCGGTCCTCTTCCAGGTCAAGAAGGGGGAGATGATTGTTCGCGAGGGGGAACGGGTCAACGAAGAGCAGGTCAAGAAGCTCAAGGCCCTCGCCGACTATGGCCACGACTACAGCTCCATGCGCACGGCGACCGGTCTCCTCCTCGCCATCGTCATCCTTTTTTTCAGTCTCCATCGTTTCGCCAAACGCAACATTCGCAAATATCGTCCCGCCACCCGCGATCTCGCCTTCATGGCGCTCGTCTGTTTTCTCCTTTTCATCTTGCTGAAGGTTTCGATTTTTATCTCCACAGCCCTGGAAAGCGCTTTCCCCTATATCGATTCGACGAGTTATTACTACCTCTTCCCCTTTGCGGCCGGCGCCATGCTGGTGCGGATCATCATCAACTCCGAGACCGCTCTGGTCTTTGCGGTGATCGTCTCGACCCTGATCGGTATCCTCTTCGGCAATAATCTCCTCATCGCCCTCTATGCCTTGGCCGGAGGTCTGGTCGGCGCCCATTTCGTCCGCCAGTGCAGCGAACGCTCCATCCTCTATGCCGCCGGCCTGCGTCTGTCCCTGGCCAATATGCTTCTGGTGGTCGCCATTCATCTTGTCGCCGGGCGGCCCTTTGAAATACAGATTGTCTACAAGCTCCTCTTTGCCTTTGCCAGTGGTCCCTTCTGCGCCATTCTCGTCACCGGCACAATCCCGGCCATCGAATCGCTCTTTCGCTACACCACCGACATCAAGCTGCTTGAATTGGCCAATATGAACAACCCGGCGCTGCGCGAGTTGATGATCCAGGCGCCGGGCACCTACCATCATTCCATCGTCGTCGGCAATCTGGTCGAGTCGGCGGCCGAAGCGATCAACGCCAATCCTTTGCTGGCGCGGGTGGCGGCGTACTATCACGATGTCGGCAAGGCCAAAAAACCCCTCTATTTCATCGAAAATATCCGCGATCACGACAACAAGCACGACAAGCTGGCCCCGTCCATGAGCGCCCTGATCCTCACCGCCCACGTCAAGGACGGAGTGGAGATGGCCCGCGAACAGCGCCTGGGCGATGCTCTCATCGATATCATCCAGCAACACCACGGCACCGCCCTGATGAAGTTTTTTTACGAAAAGGCCAAGGCGGCGCAGGATCCGACCAAGTATCTGGACGAGCGCGAGTTCCGTTATCCCGGCCCCAAGCCCCAGACGCGCGAGGCGGCGCTGATCATGCTCGCCGATGCCGTCGAGGCGGCGAGCCGGACCCTGGTCGATCCGACGGCGGCACGCATTCAGGGGATGGTGCAGAAGATCATCAACAACATCTTTATCGACGGTCAGCTCGACGAGTGTGAACTGACCCTGAAAGACCTGCATCAAATCGCCCGCTGTTTCAATCAGATTCTGGCGGGGATCTATCATCATCGCATCGATTATCCGGAACCTGCCTACAAGGAACGGGACAAGGACGGGGCGAAAAGGAGAAACGGTGAAGATCCAGATCGAGAATCGGCAAAGGAGCCAAAGGATCGCGAAACGAAGCCTGCGAAGAGTGGCTCAGACGATCTTAAACGCCTCGGGATGTCCTGACGCCGAACTGTCCCTCGTCATCGTCAACGACCGGCAGATCCGCGTCATCAACCGCGACTACCTGCAACGCGACAGACCGACCAACGTCATCTCCTTCGCCATGCAGGAAGGGGAGGGGGCCGGGATTTCCCCCCTCCTCCTCGGCGATGTCGTCATCTCCGCCGAAACCGCGGCCCGCGATGCCGCCGAAGCCGGGACTTCCTTCGCCGGCGAGCTCTATTTTCTCCTGCTCCATGGCATTCTCCACCTCCTCGGCTATGACCATGAGCGCGGCAGCGCCGCCGCGGCCGCGCGCATGGAGGCGCGGGAACGGGAAATCTTTGCCGAGTTACTTATTCTCTTTCCCGAGATCGAAAGCGGGCCGGCGGCCGGATGAAACCGCACGCCTGGATCGAAAGCGTCAACTGTGCCATCGAGGGGATTCTCTGGAGTGTCCGCACCCAGAAGCATCTGCGCTTCCATTTTCTCGCCGCCTCGGTCGTTCTCCTTTGCGCCCTCGTCTTTCATGTCTCCGCCCTCGAATTCATGCTCCTGGCGGCGGCCATTACCCTGGTCCTCTTTGCCGAACTGGTCAACACGGCCCTCGAAGCTGTTGTCGATCTCGTCTCCCCCGATTTTCACCCCTTGGCCAAGCGAGCCAAGGATGTTGCGGCCGGGGCGGTCCTCATTGCCAGCATCGGCGCCGCCGTCACCGGATATCTCGCTTTGTCGCGGCATCTCTTCGCCCCGTTGACCGACGGTCTCAATCTCCTCGGCAAGATTCCCGGTGAGATCGCCGTCATCGCCGTCCTCTTGGTGACGATCCTCGTCGTCCTGTGCAAAGCCCTTTTGGGCAGTGGCACCCCGTTGCGCGGCGGCATGCCGAGCGGGCACGCCGCTGTCGCCTGTTCTATCGCCAGTTCCATCGCCCTGTCGGGGTCCGGCGCCCTGATTACCCTGCTGGCCATCGCCCTGGCGATCATGGTCAGCCATAGCCGACTTCTGCTCCATATCCACACGGTCCGCGAAGTTCTGGCCGGGGCTTTCCTCGGCTGCGGGGTCACCCTGGCGTTGCACCTGCTCTTTCGTCCGCACTGACGCGGGGGCAGAATGCCCCAAGAAAATGCAGAATTTTCCCAGTCAAAGGAGTTATTTTTGGAAAGCGACAGTCATCATCCCCGACCCTCCTGGTTTGAAAAGATCCGTCATCTGGTCGCCGGGCGCCGTCGCGCCCTGACCGAAAGGGATCTGCAGGAGATCATCGAGGAGTCGGAAGAGAAGGGGATCATCAACGAAGACGAAGGGGACATGCTCCACTCCATCTTCGAGTTCGGCGATACCATCGTCCGCGAGATCATGGTGCCACGCACCGACATGGTCTGCTGCCCCGCCGATGCTGACCTCAACGAACTCCTCGACGCCATTCATCGCTCCGGTCACTCGCGCATTCCGATCTATGAGGGGACCGTCGACAGTGTCGTCGGCGTCGTCTACGCCAAGGATCTGTTGCGCTACTGGGGGCGCTCCAGCGCCGATCTCGCCATCACCGACGTCATGCGCGAACCGTTTTTCGTCCCCGAGACCAAGAATATCGAAGAACTGCTCCAGGATTTTCGCGCCAGGCGGGTGCATATGGCCATTGCCATCGACGAATACGGCGGCACCTCCGGTCTCATCACCATCGAGGACCTCATCGAGGAGATCGTCGGCGACATCCAGGACGAGTACGACCGGGAAGAGGAGTGGCTGGTCGAAGAAGAGGGCGGCACCCTCCTGGTGGACGGCCGCCTCAACATCGAAGAGCTTGAGGAGCATTTCGATATCGAGATTCCGCGGGAAAAGTTCGATACCGTCGGCGGCTATCTTTTCGATCTCCTCGGCCATATTCCCAAACCGGGCGAAACGGTCAGCGACAACGGCCTCGAGATGAGTATCGTCGAGTCGGATCAGCGCCGTATCGGCAAGGTGCGCATCCGCCGGCGGAATCTGCCGACGACAGTGGCCGAACCCTGATGCGCCTGCGTCCTTTTCTGCCATTCGCTACCGATCTCGCCGCCGCCGCCGCCGGTCTCCTCCTGGCTCTGGCTTTTCCCCGCCCCGACCTGGCCCCTCTGGCCTGGTTTGCCCTGGTGCCGCTACTGCTGGTCATGCACCGCCACCCCTTTCGTAGCGGCTTCGTTGCCGGCGTGGCTTTTTTCGCCCTGGTTCTCTACTGGCTCAACGTCGTCATGGTCACCTTCGGCGGCCTCCCCCTGGTCCTCTCCCTGGTCGCTTACCTTCTCCTGGTCGCCTACCTGGCCCTCTTCTTTGCCGCCGCCACCTGGGGGGCCTGTCGTCTGCGCGAGAAGGCGAAACTGGCGGTGGTGCTGACCCTGCCGATCCTCTGGGTCGGCCTCGAATTCCTGCGCGGTTGGCTCTTCACCGGCTTTCCCTGGGCTCTTCTCGGCTACTCCCAGCAGAGTTCCCTGACTTTGTTGCAGAGCGCCGATCTCTGCGGGGTTTATGGTCTCAGTTTTCTCCTGATCCTGGTCAACGCCGCTCTGGCGGCTCTGGTGCAGCGCCTTCGCGGCGGCAACGGCCCCTGGCCCTGGCGCGGCGCCGTTGCCGCCCTCCTCCTGGTTGCGGCGGCCTGGTCCTATGGTTCCTGGCGTCTCGGGACCGATCTTGATAGGCGGGACAAAACCTTGCAGACGACGGTGGTGCAGGGGAACATCGACCAGTCGGTCAAGTGGGATCCGGCTTTCCAGCGCTCCACCGTCGAAATCTACCGTAATCTCTCCCTTGCCGCGACGCCGGCGCCCGAACTCCTCGTCTGGCCGGAGAGTGCGACCCCTTTCTACTATCAGTCTGGCGGGCTCCTCGCCGACGAGGTCCGTGACGTTGCCCGCCAGCGCCAGGCCTTTCTCCTCTTCGGCAGTCCCGCCTACGAGCGCAGCAACCTGCGCGACCGCTACCTCAACAGCGCCTTCCTCCTCGCCCCCGCCGGGGAGATCCTCGGCCGCAGCGACAAGGTCCATCTCGTCCCCTTTGGCGAATATGTCCCCCTCTCCACTTTCCTCCCCTTCGTCAACAAGCTCGTTGCCGGCATCGGCGATTTCTCCCCCGGTACCGTCAGCCCCTTGCCCCTTGACGGTCATCGCCTCGGCGTCCTGGTCTGTTATGAGGCGATCTTCCCCGAACTCGCCCGCGACTATGTGCAAAAGGGGAGTGAGCTGCTGGTCAATGTCACCAACGACGCCTGGTACGGCCATACCTCGGCCCCCTATCAGCATCTCGCCATGGCCCGTTTCCGCGCCGTCGAGAACCGCATCTGGCTGGCCCGTGCCGCTAACACCGGCATCAGCGCCTTCGTCGCTCCCTCCGGCCGCATTCTCGGCGCCACCGACATCTTCACCACCACCAGCAGCAGCGCCAGCGTCGGTCTCGGCGCCCGGCCGACTCTTTACGGCCGCATCGGCGATTCCCTTCCGTTGTTCTGTCTCGGTTTGGGTATCATTTGGCTGGTACGGACGCGGGAGCACTTTGCACGGGGTTGATATGAAGGCCCGAATAATGGTCGTCCCCTTATGCAGACGATGACGACTGTCGATAACCCGCCTTTGTTGCGCCTGGAGAAAGTCGGGGCGGTGCGCCGGGACCGGACGGGGCGGGAAACTCCGCTCCTCTCCGGCATCTCCTTTGTCGCCCGGCAGGGGGAGTTGACTGTTCTGATCGGCCCCTCGGGCGGGGGGAAGAGTACCCTGATCCGGCTGCTCAATCGTCTGGCCGAGCCGAGTACGGGGCAGATCTTTCTCGACGGCGCGGATATCGCGACGCTGCCGGTGCTGCAGCTGCGCCGCCGCGTCGGCATGGTCTTGCAGAAGCCCTTCATGTTCGAGGGGACGGTCCTGTCCAACCTGCAGCGCCCCTTCCTCTATCGCCAGGAAGCGCCGCCGGCGGCGGCGAGCGAGGCGGTCCAGCGCGCCCTCAACCTGGCCCGTCTATCCCCCGACTATCTCACCCGGGAGGCGCGCAGCCTCTCCGGCGGCGAACAGCAGCGGGTCAGCCTCGCCCGCGCCCTGGTCGGCGGGCCGCAGCTCCTTCTCCTTGACGAACCGACCAGCGCCCTCGACCGTCCCACCAGCGATCGCCTCGCCGCCACCCTGCATGAGATCTGCCGCTCGGAACGTCTCACCATTCTTCTCGTCACCCACGATCTGCGTCTGACCGGACGCATCGCCGACTACCTCCTCTATCTCGAAGGGGGGCGGATCATCGAAGAGGGGGAGGGCAAGGAGCTTCTTGCCAATCCGCGCACAGAGGAATTCCGGCGTTTCTTGGCCGAACCGGAAGAAGAGGAGGGCTGAGGCATGGGCCAGGAAGCGATCGTCACC
>MGTO01000051.1 GCA_001799485.1 Desulfuromonadales bacterium GWC2_61_20
TTGTCCCTGATCACCACCGACCCCTGCTTCGAGCGCACCGTCATCCACCTGATCAGCGTTGCCGCGCTGGCGATCCCGCTCTCCTTTTTTTCCGGCATTCGCGACTGGCGCCTGAAGTTCCACCGCGGCAAAGCGCCGATCTTTTATCACAAGATCAGACTCTCACTCCTGCTGGCGCTGCTCTGTACCGCGGTGATGGCAATCCGCCTGACGTGGCCCGATCCTCTGGCCGCCGGCGGCGGCATCGCCTGGCTCTACGGCGGCTGCATCGTCCTGACCTTGCCGGTAGTCGTCCTGCTCGGCCACTTCGGCGGCAAGCTGGCCTCGATGACCCGCCAGAAAAACATCGCAGGATCGGAACCCGGTCGCTGACCAACCCGGTCAAAGCCAAGGGAGGCAGGAAATGACCGCGAACAAACAAACCGTCGCAAAATATATCGACGGTTTCAACAAATCCGACCACGCGCAAATCCTCTCGTGCCTGACCGACGACGTCGTATGGGAGATGCCCGGCGCCTTTCATCTGGTTGGTAAGGCCGCCTTCGACAACGAAATCGAAAACCCCGCCTTCGTCGGCCGCCCGGTCGTCACCGTCACCCGCATGGTCGAAGAGAACGACGTTGTTGTCGCCGAAGGGACGGTGCGCGCCAAAAGGAGGGATGGCGGGGTGCTCAACGCGGTCTTCTGCGATGTCTTCGTCATGAACAATGCGCAAATCAAGCGCCTCACTTCTTATCTGACCGAAGTGAAATAATGCGGCAGGCTTATGCCCTTTGTTGCCTGCGCCTTAATCTCCCTCGCGTCCCTCGCGGTCTTGACACCGCCACGGCCACTCCGCCCGCCACCCCGCCCCTTTCGTCGTTGACGCCCACTCATAATCCCCGCATAATACTCGCCATTCACGGCGGGGTCAGTCCATGCCCAACCACAAACCGCCGCAACCGGATCATGCCGGGCGGCGGTTTTGTCGTGATCGGGGTGAAGCAGTTCATTGTGTCGAGGATAAGCGTCTGGTAAGGCAGCATCTCGAGGTGGATTATGGGAATTGAAACACCTTACATCCTGGGTGCGATTGCCATTGGTCTTGGCGCGAGTCTGATCATGGACATTTGGAACCTCTTCCTGAAGCGCCTCTTCGCTATCCCATCGCTCAACTATTGTTTGCTCGGACGCTGGCTTCGCCACATGCCAGAGGGAACTCTCAGGCATGCGAATATCACCGCCGCGCCACAAAAACCTTTCGAATGCACGGTTGGATGGATTGCCCACTACACGATCGGAGTCGGGTTCGCACTTGTGTTCGTTACACTCGCACCGGGCGACTGGCTGACACGCCCCACTTTCTTGCCCGCGCTTCTCTACGGCATCGGAACCGTCGTCTTCCCGTTCTTCATCATGCAGCCAGCATTAGGCCTCGGCATGGCTTCCTCAAGAACTCCCAAACCGGCGCAGGCAAGGCTGAAAAGTATTGCGACGCATACCATATTCGGAGTTGGGCTGTATCTGTGTGCCCTTGGCGTGAGCTACGTTCTGCGGGCCTAACCTCATTCGGCCATAGACACGCTTTGCGGCGCGGCTAATTCAGACGTTGCTGTCATTCTCCTGAGGAAACTTATTGGTGAGCACTTTGCTAAACACCCCCCAGGCTGAATAATTAATATTTCTCCCCGGGGCAGCGGGTAAACCCCAATTCTGGAAACCGGTGAGCGATGGCTTGAAACATCCGGGGATGCGGGAGTTTTTCGCCTGGCCGGGTTTTGGGGGCGTGCCGCGGGACGCTGACGTCAACAGCATTGACGATCTGGTGCAGCGCGTGGCGGCAGCCATCTCACAACCGATCGCTATCCTGGCTCAGTCCATGGGGGGCATCATCGCGATCCGTGCGGCTCTCCAGAAACCGGGTGAAACACCTGGTTCTCTCCGTCACCTCCGGCGGGCTTGACGTTGCGGCCTTGGGGGCGCGAGATTGGCGGCCGGCATATCGGGAGCAGAATCCCGACGTGCCTGACTGGTTTTTGGCTGCGAGGGAGGACTTGTCCCACCGGCTGGGAGAGCTTGCATGTCCGGTGCTGTTGCTGTGGGGCGATGCCGACCCGATCAGTCCGGTCGCGGTCGGACGACGGCTGGCAGAATTGCTGCGAAGCGCGGAACTCGTCGTCATCAACAACGGCACCCATGATCTCGTTGCCGAGCGTGCGCCTGACATCATCCCGCTCATTGAAAAACACCTGGCTTTATGAGCCGTACGAACAGGGCAGCTATCCCGCCCCTTTCGTCGTTGACGCCCACTCATAAACCCCGCATAATACTCGCCATTCACGGCGGGGTCACAGTCCAAGCCCAACCACAAACCGCCGCAACCGGATCATGCCGGGCGGCGGTTTTGTCGTAATCGGGGGATGCAGCTCATTGCTTCGGAAAAGCATCTTACTTTAGATGCAAGCATAGACATGGAGATGCTTTCCCTCGACCGGGAAAACGAAATAAATGCTCCATAAGGGTAGATCACCAGTTCACGCGCGCGCGTGAACTGGTCAATTAGGTGTTGGCTTATAAAGAGGGGCAAATGGTACCGATATTGACAATTGTACTTGCGCTAGCCACAGTTATTCTAGTCTGGATGATATATTTTGATTCTTACATTGCTGAGCTCTCAATCAGACGTGCATTAAAAAGATTTTCCGACGTAATTCCGAACGGTAGATATAAATTTTTTTCTCCCGATAAACCACGTGTCTGTGGCGTAATAGATGATTACGAAGTCCAGCTTGGCGCAGATATATTACGGCGGCGTGGAGGAGGACTATCTGCCAGTCTATTTGAAAAAGTGAAACTAAAAAATCCCCCGCAAGTCTCTTTGATCCAAAAAGATCGCATGTCAGTAAAAATATTCAATGAGAACCTAAGTATTGAATGGGGCTGGTTGACTCGGTATCACGACATTCCCGAATCTATACATGCTGAAACTGTTCCACGAAATCAAGAGATCCTAGAAATCAGGCAGAAGCAACCAGCATTATACAGGCCATCTGAAATCGCTTCACTAGCGGAAGACATGTTGAGGAACTCGCCAATCAAAAACATTAGAAGCTTAATGGATATTGCGAGAAATCTTGATAATAATTCTCTAGATATAACAGCGCAGATCACTCAGGATTCATCAAAGGAACACCGTGAGTTTTTGATTGGCAGTATTTTCACGATTGGCGTCATCTTTTTCTACTGGTTAGTATGGCGTTTTTTTCTGTCGCAGTGAGAGGAAATAGAGAAACGGCAAAAGGATCTTTTCGACGAAAGTACTGTCCCTAAGTACATCAGCTACTGTAGAGATAGTGTTAACAAAATGCTGGGTCCAACCAGAAGTCCGTCGCAACTCTCAGCCCAACACATCATCCTCCCTCCAAGGAGCACCCATGAAAAAGCCCCTCCTCTACCTGTTCCCCCTCCTCATCCTCCTGCTTTTCTGCGCCGCCGAACCCGCCCTCGCCGGCCCCGGCGGCAAGATCGCCACGGCGGTGGCGAGTACCCTGTGGGGGAAGATCATCCTCGGACTGCTGACCATCGCCTTTCTCCCCCTGATCATCGCCATCCTCATCCGCGAAAAACTCTCCGAGCGCCGCGCCCGCAAGGATCTGCGCTTCATGGCGGCGCACAGCCCGACCTTCGACTGGCTGAAGATCATGGAGCGGGCCAAGGACTGCTATTACCGGGTCCATTCGGGCTGGGAGCAGGAAGAGCTCGCCGGAGTTTACGGCTGGATGACCGACTGGTACTGGCAAAACCAGCAGATAGTGCACCTTAACCGCTGGCAGCGCGAGGGTCTGGTCAACATCTGCCAGGTCGAGAAGATCACTAATATCAAGCCCCTCCTCTTTGTCCATCGCAACAACGGCGCGGCGCATGAGGATTCGATGGTGGTCCTCTCCATCACCGGCAAGATGAAGGACTATCTGCAAAAGCGGGAGAGCGGCGAGGTCGTCGAGGGGGACAAGAAGGTCAAGGAGGTCGAGACGATCTGGTCCTTTACCCTGCAACAGGGGGCGTGGAAGGTCTCGGACATCGAAGAGGGGAAGATGTCCCTGGCCTACGCCAAGCTGGTCAAGGAGCTGCCGCCGATTGAAACCACGCTGGCACCGGCACCGGCGCGAAAAAACTGACGTAGCCGACACGCTGTCCAGCGTTCTATCAAACCAGGGGGGTCATATGAAAAGGTTACTTGTCGTCCGTTTTCTCGTTCTCCTTCTTTTGATCGCCACCAGCGCTCATGCCGGCTCCATGCGCTGCGGTACCTATCTCGTCGCGAACGGCGACACCAAAGCGGACGTGCTGCTCAAGTGCGGCGAACCGGTCGCCCAGAGCGAACACCAGGAACAGCTGCGCGAAGGGATTGATCAAGCGCAAGAAGTGCGAACCACTTTTGTCTTTAACGACTGGGTCTACAACTTCGGTCCCGATCGGTTCATGCAGATCGTCACCTTCATGAATGGCCGTGTTGCCGATATCAGGAGCGGAAGTTACGGCTATGCCGTCAATGGGTCTGTCGATATGTGCCGTGACGGACAGCTATTGAAAGCGGGAGACACAGCCGCCGAAGTAGAGCTGAAATGCGGCGCGCCAGTTAACCGGGAGAGCAGGGCCGATAGCGTCATCGACAAAATCGACACTCACTCCAGCCTGAAGCGGACGATCGCCATCGAAGAGTGGACATACAACTTCGGCCCCAAAAAACTGATCCTCAACCTGCGCTTTGAAAACGGCCGACTGGTCAAGACTGAAACCGGCGGGTACGGCTATTGAGAGATCCGCAAGTCATTCAACGACGACTGGGGCCGCCGACAATGGCTGGTGAGCGGTTGCAATACGCCGCCGTTCGGCTAGACTTACCCCGTCTTTGGCGTCATCCCGCACACCCCCAGCCGATGGAGGATTAACCATGCCGATTACCCTGCCCGCTCTCCCCTTTGCCCCAGGCGCCCTCGAGCCGCACATCAGCGCCCGCACCTTCGAGTTTCACCACGGCAAGCATCACAAGGCCTATGTCGACAACACCAACAAGCTCATCGAGGGGACCGATCTTGCCGGCAAGGAGCTGGAGGCGATCATCAAGGCGGCTGCCGCCGACCCGAGCAAAAAGGGGCTCTTCAACAACTCTGCCCAAGTCTGGAATCACAGCTTCTTCTGGCAGTGCCTCAAACCCGGCGGTGGCGGCAAGCCGAGCGGCAAGATCGCGGCGAAGATCGAGGCCGAGCTCGGCGGCTACGACAAGTTCGCCGCCGACTTCAAGAACGCCGGCGTCACCCAGTTCGGCAGCGGCTGGGCCTGGCTGGTTCTCAAGGACGGCAAGCTCGCCATCGTCCAGAGCGCCAACGCCGAGACCCCTCTCGTTCAGGGACTCAAGCCGCTCCTCGTCGCCGACGTCTGGGAGCACGCCTACTATCTCGACTACCAGAACCGCCGCCCCGACTTCCTCCAGGCCTTCCTCGACCACCTGATCAACTGGGACTTCGCCAACGCCAACCTCGGCTGACGATTTTTGCAGAGGACTGAAACAGTAAAGGCCGCTCCCGGTGGGGGGCGGCCTTTACTGTTTGCGCGGCAGGACGAGGAGACGAAGAGGTGCCCCTGCTCTTACGGGACGGTCACCACCGCGTACCCCTGGGCCTGGTACGCCAGCACGGAGATGAAACCGTTGCCCACGCGGTCGATTTCGGGCATGAGCGTGGCGGGGTCGACCCCCATCACCTTCACGGCGTACATGCAGACTTCCATCTTGACCCCGTCCTTTTTGAACTGCCGGATCATTTCGGCGACCTTGTCGAGGGCCATCAGGTCTTCCTTATCGACCCCCTTGCGGGCGCTGGAAATGAGTTTGACCGCGGGACCATGAAAGACGATGACGGTGCGCGGGGGGGCCGGGAGCGCGCGGACCTCCTTGTTTTCGTAGACGTCCTTGACCGCCGGAAAGATCACGCTGGCCTTCGCCGGCGAACCGAGGCTGACATCGAAGACCGAGTCGAGCCCCTTGACCCCCGTCAGCGCCGTGTATTCACCCGCCAATGCCGGGGCGACGCAAGCCAAGAGCATCAAAATGAAGGTGCTTGCCGCGAGTAGACGAACGAAGCGATTACCTTTGCGTTCCATCACTTACCTCCTATCCGTGATTTTGGTCCGGCAGCCTGGGGAGAGACAGCGCGCCATGCGCCATGCCGGAGTCATCACTATACTGCGGTGTGCGCCGGCGGCAAGTGCGGTCGTCTTCGCTGGTGCTATACTTTTTTGCACAAAGCAAATCTTGCAAGCGGGAGGTGCTGCATGCTGGTCACCATCGAATTCTGCAACCAGTGAGGTTATCGCGAACATGCCGCCAGTCTGGCGGCAAAGATCACGGCAGCGCTGCCGGCGGAGGTCACGCTCATCGAGTCGAGCGGCGGGGTTTTTGAGGTCAAAGTGGATGGCACTCTGGTCTATTCCAAAAGGGCGACCGGCGTCTTCCCCGACGAGGAGCAGCTGGTAAAAAAAATCCGCGGCGGCTAGGGCGCAATCGTCGACGATATCGGCAAATCTCACCAGCCTGCGGCGGGTACGGCTATGAGGAATCGCATTGGCCTCGTGCCGGCACAAAAAGCGCGGGCACTTCCCGAGGAAGTGCCCGCTTTCGTGCAAAGCTGCCGGGACAGGTCAATCCCGGTGGGTATCGAACTCATGGGGATGTTTCAAAACTTCCTCATAGTTGACCTTGTACCCGTGGGTAAGTTCGCGACAATCCCGCATATGCCAATCTTCGTTTTTGCCACCGACATCAACCGTCAATGTGTCGGCGCCACAGGCCGTCACGCGACCGGTTTCGTGCAGGGTCGTGTTCTCGACCCAAGTCAAGCGACCTTCGCTGGCCAAGGTACACATGCCTCTGAAATCTGTCCGTTTCATAAATGCCTCCCTTGCTGCGAGCGGCGACTTCCTAGGGATGGTCTGCAGATGGAAATCGCCGTCGGCTCTGCAGAGCTGTTTACCACATTATACGCCTGATGAAAAATCGCGGTTTTTTTGCCGCAGCCATGGTACTATCGCCCCCAGTTCCGGCAGCATGCACAGCCCACCACACCATGAAGGATCGCCATGAGCAAGGATCTCTACGTCAAGCACATCTCCATCGAAGCGACCGAGGAAGACGTGCGCAAGCTCTTTGCCGTCTGCGGCAAGGTTACCTATGTCCACATGGTCAAGGATGCCAAGACCGGCCAGTTTCTCGGCTGTGCCTACGTCAAGATGTCGAGCGAGGCCGAAGCCAAGGATGCCCTCGTCTCCCTCGACGGCGCCCGCTTCATCAACCGCATGATCGCCGTCGTCCCGGCCCTGCCTCAACGCCCGGCCGCCGGCAAGGGTGGCAGCGCCGCCCGGGCCAAGGCCACTGCGGCGGAGGCTCCTGCCGCCCCCCGGGAGCAGCGCCCGGGACCGCCGCGCAGTCGCACCGCCCCCGGCGAGAAACCGGCCGCACCCCGAGCCAAGCGTCCGGCGGGACCCCGCGAACAGCGGCCGGACCCGGCCAAGAAGCGCGCCCCTTTTCCGGGACGAAAACCGGGGGCAAAGCCCGGTGGCGGTCGCGGCAAATAGCGCGCAAGAAAATTTCATCCGCAAAGCAAAGGGGGGAGCCATCGGCTCCCCCCTTTTGTTTCATTTGTTGCCGCGCTTGCGTCCGCGCCAGTCGTTGATACTCCAGGCCAGCTGGCTCCACAACCCGCGCAACAGGGCGACCTCGTCGCGAGCGGGACGGGCGCGGGCGATGAGTTGGCGCAGGCGATTGCGCACGGCCTCGGGGCGGCTGGGATTGGCAAAGGCGATGCGCTCCAACACCCCTTCCATCTGCGCGAACATCGCCTCGACCTCCTCCTGGGCCGGCAGGTCGGCCTCCGCCTGAGGTAAGTTCGGTTGCGGCGCCCGCGCCAGTTCGTAGAGGAAGAGAAGGACCGCCTGAGCGAGGTTGAGGGAACCGAGGTCGTCGGTGGTCGTCACGGTGACGGCATGGGAACAGAGGGCGACCTCGTCGCTGCTCAGACCGCAATCCTCGCGACCGAAGACGAGACCGACCTGGGCCCGGGGAGGAAGCCGATCAAGGAGACCGGGAAGCGCGGTACTGTCGAGAAGCTCGCCGCGCAACCGGCCACCGCGGCGGGTCGTGGCGACGGTGAGCTGGAGATCGGCGAGGGCCTCGGGCAGGGTGGCAAAGACTTGGGCGCGGCCGAGGAGATGGCTGGCGTTGACGGCGAACTTGCGCGCCTCGGGATGGAGGTAGAGACAGGGGTTGACCAGGCGCAGGTCGGTCACGCCGAAGTTGCCCATGGCACGGGCGACGGCGCCGATGTTGCCGGGCTGCTGCGGCTCACAGAGGACAATGGCGAGGCGGCTGAGATCGCGAGGCGGCATGGGGAGTGATTCCTTGCTGATAACGGGGGTTTTAGGGCGGATGGAGCGAGGGGGTACTAGACCTTCAAACCACTTGCACCGACTCCCCCGCCATCTCCACCACCTGGCCGCTGCGAATCTTGCAACGCTTGCGCAGCTCGACTACACCATCGACCGTCACCTGCCCCTCGGCGATGAACATCTTCGCCGCCCCCCCGCTCGGGGCCATGCCGACCAGCTGCAACAGTTTATGCAGTTCGATATAGTCGTGACCGTCGAGTTCGAATTCCGCCATGGCAACCTCCGTCCTGCGTGTTTTTTTTAGTCCTTGAACGCTCCCTGTTCCGAACATGGAATTTCGCCGCCCCCTGTGTTACCCTGCCGCAGGCAAAAAACACTTTGGAAACAGTGATGACCCGATTCCGTCATTTCCTGAGACTTCTCACCCTCCTGCTGATCGCCCTCGCCGGCGGCTGTTCTTCGCCCCCGCCCGCCCCCCACCCAATGGCGCGGGTCGAACCGCGTCCGGCAGAGGGCGAGAGCGCGGAACTGCCCGAAAGCGACGGCGGCGACCCCATCGGCGATCTCCTCGGCAGCGAAGTCGGCATCCCGCTGGAGAGCATGGGCTACACCATCCAGGTCGGCGCCTTCAGCAACCTCGACAACGCCGTGCGCCTGGAGCAGCTCCTCGAAAAACGCGGCATCGACGCCTACTACTTCCGCCACGAATCAGGGCTGTACAAGGTCCGTTTCGGCAGTCATAAAACCTCGACGGCGGCCCGGAACGAAGCCGCACGCCTGCAGCAGCAGAACCTCATCGGTTCTTTCTACGTCGTCGCCCCGGAAGAATTCGCCGCCGCCCGCATCAGAGAGAGCGGCCGCGGCGACCTGCGGAGCGAACTGGTCAAGACCGCCCGCCAGTTTCTCGGCATCCCCTACCGCTGGGGGGGCGTCACCACCGACGACGGCTTCGACTGCAGCGGCCTGACCATGGTCTGCTATCGCCTCAACGGCCTCAACCTGCCGCGCAACTCCCGGACCCAGTTCGACTTCGGCCGAAGGGTGGCCAAGAGTGCTCTCAAGCCGGGAGATCTGGTCTTTTTCGCCACCAAGGGGGGCTCGCGGGTCACCCACGTCGGCCTCTACATCGGCGACAATCGTTTCATCCATGCCCCCCGCACCGGCAAGACCGTGCGCAGCGAATCGCTGGCCCAGCCCTTCTTCGCCCGGACCTTCGTCGGCGCCCGCAGCTATCTCTGAGTCAATCCGCCGCCAGACGGGAGAAGCGCGGCCGCCGCGCCCCGTCGACCTCGACTTCTTCGACAAACATCGCCAGGGGCCGCACCCAGAGGGAGTAGTCCCCGTAGAGACAGCGATAGACGATCAGGGGTTCTTCCGTCTCGCTGTGGCGGGCGAGGCCGAGGACTTCATATTCCCGCCCCTTGTAGTGGCGATAACGCCCCGGCCTGACCGGCTCCGTCATACATCCTCCCTTGCCAAGGACGCCAAACCCCGCACTCGACGAGGCGGGGTTTGTTTGATATTCCTCCCCCAGCGGGGGGAGGTCAGGAGGGGGGCCAGGGCAGCACCCCTCCCCAACCCTCCCCCGCTGGGTGAGGGGGATATAGCCTCCGTGTCAAGCCTACGACCCTTTCTTCGCTCCGCGCGCCGGGAAGGGTTTCTTCGCTCCCGGCTTGAACGGGCGCTTGGCGCCATCCTTGACGAAACTCCCGCCTTTGCCCGGTTTCTCCCCGCCCCCCTTGCCGACGGCGCTGAGAAGCAGGCGGCGGCCGCAGACCCAGACCGACTGCAGGTGGCGGATGGTCTGCTGCGGCAGATCGTCGGGGAGATCGACCAGGCAGTAGTCGTCGTGGATCTTGATGTAGCCGATGCCGCGGCTGCTGATGTTGGCCTCGTTGCTGATGGCGCCGACGAGATGCTTCGGCTCGACCCCGTGGCTGCGCCCGACCTCGACTCTGTAGGTGGTCAGGCCGATCTCCGGGGTCTTGCTGCTCTCCCGGCGCGGGGCCCGGGGAACGGCGCGCTCGACCTCAGGGGTGACGACCTCCTCGGCGAAGGCCTCGGCCGGCTGCAGCGGGCGCTCTTTTTGCACCAGGTAGGCCAGGGTGGCGGCGATGCGGCGCAGGCCGACATCGTACTCACTCTGATAACTATCGATGAGTTCCTCGAAGAACTCGAGATCCTGCGCCTCCATCGCCTCGGCGATCTGCTCCTTGAAGAGGCTGATGCGCCGGTTGGCGATATCCTTGCGGCTCGGCAGGGTCATCGGGGTGATCGGCTGGCGGGTCGCCTGCTCGATGGCGTTGAGCATGCGCCGCTCGCGCGGGGCGACGAAGAGGATCGCTTGACCCGGCCGCCCGGCCCGGCCGGTGCGGCCGATGCGGTGGACGTACGATTCGGTGTCGTAGGGGATATCGTAGTTGATGACATGGCTGATGCGCGGCACGTCGAGACCGCGGGCGGCGACGTCGGTGGCGATGACGATATCGAGGCTGCCGTTCTTGAGGCGTTCGATCGCCTTCTCCCGCAACGCTTGGGTCATGTCGCCATTGAGGGCGGCACAGGTGAAGCCGCGCGCTTCGAGCTTTTCGGCGAGTTCGACGGTCTCGATCTTGGTGCGCACGAAGATGAGCATCGCCTCGATCTCTTCGGCTTCGAGGATGCGGGTCAGGGCGTCGAGCTTGTGCAGCCCCTTGACCTGCCAGTAGCGCTGGGTGATGGCGGCGACGGTGGCAGTCTTGGTCTTGATGCGAATTTCCACCGGATCCTTGAGATGGCGGCGGGCAACGTTCAGCACCTCCTTGGGCATGGTCGCCGAGAAGAGGGCGGTCTGCCGCGTCGGCGGCGTCTGCTCGAGGATCGCCTCGACCTCATCGACAAAACCCATGCGCAGCATCTCGTCGGCCTCGTCGAGGACGACGCAGGTAAGGCGATCGAGCTTGAGGGTGCCGCGACGCAGGTGATCCTGAATCCGTCCCGGCGTGCCGACGACGGCATGGACGCCGCGTTCGAGCTGGCGCAGCTGCTGCCCCATATTCTGCCCGCCGTAAACCGGCAGGACATGGAAACCGGGGAGGTGACGGGCATAGGTCTGCATCGCCTCGGCGACCTGCAGGGCAAGCTCACGGGTCGGGGTCAAAACGAGGATCTGCGGCCGGACCAGGGCCAGGTCGAGGCGGGTCAAAAGCGGCAGGGCAAAGGCGGCGGTCTTGCCGGTGCCGGTCTGAGCCTGGCCGAGGAGGTCGCGCCCGGCCAGCAGTGGCGGGATGCTCTGGGCCTGGATCGGCGACGGGGTCTCGTAGCCGATTTCGGCGATGACCCGGTGCAGGGCCGGAGCGAGAGCCAGCTCGGTAAAGGCAGGCAAAATTTCTTCGGTCATAAGGGGCCTTGTCGGTACGGGGAGGGAAGAGGAACTTTAGTCAACTTACCTGCAGCGGGATGCTGGCTGTCGCTTCAGAAATCGACCTTGGGCAGCTGCCGCTCCTGCTCATCCTTGCTGGCAAAGAAGGTACAGGGGGTACGGCCGAGGAAATTGCCGACAAGATTGGCGGGGAAGCTCTTGAGGAGGATATTGTGCTCGCGCACGCGGACGTTGTAGCTGCGTCGTCCCGCTTCGATGCCGTTCTCCAGTTCCTGCAGGGTCTGCTGCAGCTGGCGGAAGTTGGCGTCGGCCTTCAAGCCGGGATAGCTCTCGGCGACGGCGAAGAGACTCTTGAAGAGGCCGCGCAGGTTCTCTTCGTGCTGGGCCTTTTCCTCGACGGAGGTCGCCTGCATCGCCTTGGCGCGCAGGGCGGTAATCTCCTTGAAGACGCCGCTCTCGTGGCCGGCATAGCCCCCCACCGCTTCGATGAGGTTGGGGATGAGGTTGTTGCGTTTGGTCAGCAATACATCGACATCGCTCAGAGCAGCCTCGACATGGGTCAGCAGGCGCACGAAGCGGTTGTAGGTCACAACCCCGTAGCCGAGGGCGACGAGACCGACCACCAGCAGGGTCGCCAACAGATAGAGGACGAGCAGAACAAGGATGCCAAAGGTCATGAGCGATCTCCCTTCCGGATGAAAACCGAGGCATTATTGCAGAAACGGCACGCTAGTGCAAACCAGCATACGCAAAGGCCGAAACGCCGCGCACGTCTCCCCGCCGCACGCACAAGCGCGGTCGATTTCGCCGCCAAAAGGTTGCGCTCAGCAACGTTTCCGCCCTACTGCTGCCAGAGCGGGGTTGTTCCAAAGCGCGACGCCAGTTGCCTGGAGAGATCGCGCCGTCCGCGGCGGGCTTCAGCCCGGGCCGGAGCGCCGGCATGGAGAAAACGCTCGAGTTCGGTCTCGGGGACGACAGCCGGCACCGGTTGCGGCCGCCCCTCGCCATCGACGGCGACAAAAGTGAGAAAAGCGGTGGTGCAGACATTGCGGGCCCCCGTGAGGAGATCCTCGGCGACCACCTTGACGAAGACCTCGATGGAGGTCTTGTGGGTCCATGTCACAACGGCTTCGAGACAGACCGATTGACCGAGCTGCACCGGATGGAGGAAGTCGACGGAGTCGGTCGAAGCGGTGACGACCGGCATCCGCGCATGGCGGGCGGCGCTGAGAGCGGCGATATCGTCGATATAAGCCATGACCTTGCCGCCGAACATGGTGCCGTGATGGTTGGCATCAGGGGTCAGAACCATGGCGGCTTTGACTGCCCGCGACTCTCTGGCGTTCTTTGCTGGCATGGATGAGTCTCCTTCAACCTTGGTGTCGGGCATAACCGGAATCGAATCCGCGATGCTTTCAGTTTACCGCATCGGCAGTACGCATGACCGCCGGAATGCCTCCGATGACACGGAATTGTCGGGAGAACTCTGCCAAATTTTCCGTGAGTATCTATTCTGCGCCGAAGAGTGTATTATGTCATCTTGTGTCTGCCTCTGGCCCAGCGTTTCTCTGGTCGCCATCGGTTGCAGCCTGGCAACACCAAACAAGGGAGTCCCATCATGAGCAGCAAAAAACCGACGATCGGCAATACGCTCCAGGCCCGTTGCGCAAAATGCCGCAAAATCACCAGTCACACCATTGTCGCCATGATCGAGGAGTTGCCGACGGAGGTGCAGTGCAACGTCTGCAAGCACCCTTCGGTGGCCAAGAAACTCGTCGTGCGCCGTCCCGTCGATCCGCACAAATCTGAACGGGAAGAGTGGGCGACCCTGCGCCCGGGGATGGACACCTCTCGCGCCACGGAATATTCGATGACGGCAGCCTACAAGAAAAAGGCCCTGCTCAATCACCCGATTTTCGGCCTGGGCCTGGTGCAACGGGTGACCGGTCCGCAAAAAATGGTGGTCCTCTTTGCCGAGGGCGAGAAGATCATGCGCTGCCATTAGACCCCACCCCGACCGACCGTTTTCTTCCGGCCTGTCGAAGGTTTATTCCAACTCCTGCTAACGGAAGATTCCTATGGCAATTTGCCCCCTGTGTGAAATCCAGGCAAAAATGTCCAAGAACGGCCGGCCCCATGAACACCTGAGCAAGACCGACGTACCGCGCATTTTCAAGGGTGCCAAGCCTCGTGGCTTCGAGGAACAGGACTATCAGTGCCAGATCTGCCAGACCAAATTCACCCACAGCACCAGCAAAAACGATCTGGCGTGGACCGTGTGGCGGGGGTGATCCTGCCCCCGGTAACAGTCGATTAAAAAAACGGCGGACCCTGGTCCGCCGTTTTTTTGTGGCAGCAATTGCGCTGAGCACCAAAGAGCCAACCGTTCAACCGAGCCAGGCCAGGAGGAGTTCGAGGTCGCGGTCGAGAAGGGCGGTGGCGACGAGAGCGGCGACGGCGAGCCAGAGCCCGGCGAAGGCGAAGACCGCCACCACCAGGGCAACCTCCCGCCGGCCGCCGAAGGGGTTGCCGTCGAGGTCGTCCCAGACCCAGAAGCAGCGGCGCGGATCGGAGAAGAGCATCTTCGAGATGCTGCCGCCGGCGCAGAAACCAAAGAGACCCGCGACGACACCGTGGACCAGGCGCTCGAAGGCGCTGCGCGGCTCCGTCGACTTGCGCAGAAGCCAGCGCTCCGCGCCGCTCCCCTCCCCGGCCCGCTCGGCGCTGACAAGCAGATGCACCTCCTCCCCCGGCAGCAGCAGACCATCCTCCGAAAGCATGACCATGCCGGCGGGATCGACCTTGACCCGCCCCGCCTCGTCGACCAGCCAGAAGCGCAGCTGCGGCACCCGCTCCTCGGCGCCGACGTAGTAGACGCAGAGCTCGTCGCTCAAGGGGTGGAAGAGAGGCTCGCCGCACGGCTGCACCTCGCCGCGCAGCGCCACCAGCCCCGGGGTCAGAGAGCGGCTGCGGGATAACGGCAGATGGCGCAGCAGGCGATGCAGTTGCAGCAGGCGGAAGCCCCAGAGAACGAGGGCGGCGCCGAGGGCGAGAGGGGCCAGGACCAGCAGCAGGGCGCCACCCTGAAGAA
>MGTO01000052.1:0-18804 GCA_001799485.1 Desulfuromonadales bacterium GWC2_61_20
CCCTACGGGGCGGTGGTGGAAGTGATGGCGGCCGTGCGCGGGGCAGGGGTGAACAAGCTCGGCATGGTGGCGGAGCCGAAATAGGATGACTGCGGCAGGTGACCGCTTCCGGCAGATCGGAGCGTATGGAACGGACAATCGTCGCTTTGTCCGCACGCTCGTTTTTTCCCTGGTTATTCACGGGATCTTGGCCTGGTTGTTGTTCTATCACCTCGAACAGTTTATTCCGCCGCATCCACCACCCAAGGCTTACCTCGTCGAGCTCTTGACCCCGGTCGGTCTTCTTCCTGAAGAACCAGCCGCAGTTGCTGAGGAGGTTGTTCTCCCCCAAGAACCGCCTGTCCCGGTGCCACGGCCGAAGCCAGCGCCGAAACCGGCGCCAATCAAGCCGGCGCCACCGCCGGTCCAGACTGTGCCGCCGCCTCCCCCGCAAGTCGCGATTACTCCATCGCCGCCACCGTCGGTGGTCATGCCGAAAACACCGCCGGAACTGGCACCACCGCAGTCGCTACAGCCGAAAGCACAGCGGGCGGCCACCACTCAGCCGCAGCTGAACGAAGCGCTGACTCCGCGATCTGTGTCCCAACGCGATGTCGATCTGGCATCCCCGGTCATCGCCAAACCGCAAACCGGTCGGCTGGACAATGTTGCGAGCCTGCCATCGACCCAGACCTTACCCTCGGTGCGGAGAAACCAGGATGTTGGCGATACGCTGCGTGCGGCGCCCAACTATCAATCGGCGAGACAAACCGTTCAGGCGACCCTGCCGGAGCAGAGTGGCGGTCTCGGCCCGACGACATCGTCAGGGGGGGACGTTGACCTCCCCGCTACCCTCTCTCGTCGTATGGAGCCCCGTTCAGCGAGAACGGAAGCTTCTCTGCCGGTCGACAGAGGGCAGCAGCTGACGACGCGAACAAGCGAAACGGCCATAGTTTCACCCCGCGGACCCGCGTCGGCGACGGTCAGGAGCAGCAGTGCCGGCAGGAGTGAATCCCTGCCGGTGACAACACCCGGTTTTTCTCCGGCAACGGGGAGTACGGCCGCAGTCCCCCTGCCAGGGGCTGCCGCGCCTACAGTCGCCACACGGCCTGGGCGAGAGAGCAGCGGTGCGGCAATGCCGAGCGGCAAAACGCCGCTGCTCGCTCCTTCCTCCCAGATGATGGTAGATCAGGCTTCGTTGGCAGCTTTCCGGAGTTTGAAAACCTGTCTTGATACTGAACTCGAGAAGAGACTGAAAATTCGCCTGGCGGTGCTGACTGAAGGGGATGTCACCTGTTCATCCGGCAATATCCGTTTTTTTCTGGCCGCGACGGAGACCGAACAAACCCTGCAGGTAGGTATAGCTGGCGCGGGGCAAAGTTTCAAAGATCGCTGTGACGCGTTACAACAAGCTGTTCGCTGTATCGAGCAGTCCCGGAGATGAGGAAATGAATATGAAAAAATCATACGGATTTATGCTCCTGCTGATTCTGCTGGCCACTCTCTGGAGCAGCAGTGCCGTGGCGGCGGTATCGCGCGATCAATGGAACGACCTGATCGATGTCACCTACAAATTCAGCTGGTATCCGAAGAAGGATCTGCGCGACCTGATCGATGCCAAGGGCAAGGAATACGGCGGCACTCTTGACGAATATCGGCGTCTTCTGGTCGCAGAACTGAACGGCGGTATTGTCCCCACCGGGCCGATGGATCCACGGACTCTGGCGACGGGCAAGCCGTGGCGCAACTATCTGCGCCTGGCCCTCGCCGAGTTTTGCCAATACCGCTATAGCGACGATCCGATGTTCTTGCAGAATGCCCGCTCCGTCATCGGCGTCTTGACGGAAAAGCGCGGACAGGAAGAGATCGGCTTCTGGCTTGACCTGTTTAACGTCTATAACCGAGCCGATGCCCGCCAACGCGATCCGTTCATTCAGGGGGTTTATGGTATCTGGCAGGACGTAATCCTGAAAATGGAGATTGAAGAGATCCTTCTTCCGGGGGATGTGGCCAAGGCCGGATTTGTTAAAAGTCTCCCCTATCTCTATGAAAACCTTGCCTATCTCCTTATCCAGAAGGCCATTCTTGAGCAAGAGGTCCCCGACCTCTACCCCATGGCTCCGATTCTTCTGGATCTGAATCGCAAGCTCTCCCTGGAGAAAGGCTACAAGGGGATGGTCGAACAGATTGTCGCCCGCATGCACGGGGTCAATTCCGACAACCTCAATATCAATTTCGCCGTCGCTTTTCTCGAAGCGACCTCGCGTCGTTATGAGTTCGAGGAAGAGCAGTCCGAGGCGAAGTTGGCCGAGAAGTTCCGGTCGGTGCGCAAATATCACGACCTCTCTCTGGTCTGGGCCGACACCAGCAAGGGGAAGGCGGCGGTCATCACCCAATACGCCGGTTTTCTCAACTACATGATCCGTCGCTTCAGTTACCGTGACGACCTGTTGGCCTCAGCCCGTTTTTTCGATAACGTCCCGGCTCAGTCTGCCGATTTTCTCGATCGTTCCATTGCCCTTTATGAAAGCCTGGCAACCCCGGCCATGCGCCAGCAGGGCGGGGGACCGGGCGGTTTTGAAAACCGCGACGATTATTTGCGGACGATGCACTACCTCTGGGATGCTTCGGCCAAATTGGCCCTGACCATGGCCGACTACTACCGCGCCAACCGGCGGCCCGACGACATTGTCAACATCTTCCCGGCGGAACGCCCCCTGTTGCAGCATTCCGCCCTTTTCGACCGTTATGCCTCGGAGAATATCGATATCGTTCCTGATAATGCCTATTTTTTGACCGCCTACATGGCTCGACAACTGGCCGATCTCTATCGTGAACAGTCACGTTTCAGTGTGAGCGAACGCTCGGCGCAACAAACATTTGGCTTCCAGCTGCGGGCCGTCGAGATTTTTCCTTACGACATCCCCGGGATTCTGCAGCTTGCATTTCAATCCTCCGAGGATGGTTCGGTCAAAAAGTACTACCAGCATATGCGTCCCATAGCCCAGCGCCTGCGTACCTCTCGCGCCATTGCCTCGGCTCCGGCGGGGAAAGGAGGGGATTTCGCCCCCCTGGTCAATCTCGGCAGCAAGGTCATTCCCGAAGTGATTGAACAGGGCTTTACCCTGGTCAATGCCCAGAAGCGGAGCGAGTCGACGGAGGATGGTCTCTATCGCAAGACCGTTGTCATGGCCCGCCTCCTTGCGTCCTTCAAAGGGGTCGAGCCCGCACAGACAGCCAATAGCGCTCTGTTGAAGCTGGGGGATGTCGATTTTTCCGGGAGTGGGCTCAGCAAGGGAGCTCCCTTGCGTGATAACGTCCCCGGCGAACTCGGTATTTATGTGGCAAGAATGGAGGGCGCCGATGAGCCGCTGCCATTTTTCCGGCTCAAGAATGAACTCTATGCTTCGATTGAGCATCCCGTGCACAGCCTGTTACGTGAATTTTTCTTCGAAATCCCCTATCTGCAACATCAGTATCCTGCCCTGCTCGGCAGCGGCAAGTAACCATGCGTAGACGGCAGGTTGCCGGACCGTCCCGGCGGCCTGCCGTCACTTCCCTATAAATTAAAAAACGCTAACTATATGAAATTTAAAAATATTTTAACTGGATTAGTGCATCCTTTTCTGCGAGAATGCCGAAGATGTCGATAAGACTATCAATCCGGCAACTAACCGCGGAGGAAACGATGCGCGAGAAGGTTAGGTCTATTGTTGTAGAAGGGAAGTCGTCCCTGGTGGCGGCTGCCATTTTGAGCCTGACCATGTTTTACCTCTGTACCCGGACATTGCCTACGGGGAGTGACCTTTATACCCAACAGGGCGTAGTTGCCTCCGGGTTGTTCCTCCTCCTCTTCGTCTCCCTGCGAATTTTTTCCCATATTATCTCGCAGCAACTGCATCGCGTCATCCACTCCCTGGACGGGGAAGCAGTTTCTTCCCGCTCCGTCCGCGTTTTTGTCATCTATAAGGAACTTGTCAAGGCGGCAGTCGGGGTCAGCCTCAGCTTGGCCTGGATAGCCGGACTGCTCTATATCGGTGAGGTATTTGCCGCTTCTTTGTTGCTCGTTCCGGTCTTCTGTGCCCTGGTTTATTCATCCGTGCTTTTCGCTGTAACCTACGGGTTCGTGACATTCGTCGACCTGATTCCCTATCCGTTCAGCCGCTGACAATCCTCCTGCTCTTTGCTCTCAAGCCCCCCGTGCATTATTGTCCGGGGGGCTTTTGCGTGGTGCGAACTTTTCTTCAGATTCTTTTCTTTCGTTGTCGCTAGTAATTTTCTTTCTCTGGGCAATGCGGTATATTGAGCGCCGCGGCATATTCCGCACGATTCCAGGAGCCCGAACATGACCCCTTTTTCGCAGGACCCATCCGAGTTGGAAGAAAGCGAGGACTTTGCTCGCCTCTTTGCCGAGAGTCAGGATAAGCCGGTGCGCCTCGAGCCGGGCCAGGCGATCGAAGCACCTGTCGTCAATATTACCCGGGAGTGGGTCTTCATCGACACCGGGCGTAAGGGGGAGGGGGTTCTCGACCGCAAGGAATTTACCGCAGCCGACGGTACCTTGACCGTCGCCGCAGGTGATCGCATCAAAGCCTTTTTCCTCGGTTCCACGGGGGGCGAAATGCGTTTCACCACGCGTCTTGGCGATAGTGGCGGCGGCAGTGGCCTGGCCCTGCTTGAGGAAGCCTGGCGCAGCGGGATTCCGGTCGATGGTGTCGTCGAGAAGGAAATCAAGGGGGGGCTCGAAATCAAGCTTGCCGGAGGGCACCGCGCCTTCTGCCCCTTCTCTCAGTTCGATATTCGCCGGATCTCCGAGACAGCTCCCCTGGTGGGGAGTCACTTCGCCTTTCGAGTCACGCAATTTGGTGAAAAAGGACGCAATGTCGTCGTCTCGCGCCGACAACTTCTTGAAGAGGAGGCCCAGCGCCAACGCGACGCCCTGCGTGAGGTCTGGCGTACCGGCATGATCGTCCGCGGGGCCGTCACCTCGCTCAAGGAGTTTGGCGCCTTTCTCGATGTTGACGGCATCGAGGGGTTGATTCCCATCTCGGAAATCGGCTGGGGGCGCATCGACAACCCCGCTGATGTCCTCAGCGTCGGCCAGTCGGTCGATGTCGTCATCAAGAGCCTCGACTGGGAGAAGCGCCGTTTTTCCTTCAGCCTCCGCGAAACCCTGGCCGATCCCTGGTCCCGAGCCATCGACAAGTTCCGCGAGGGGACCTTCCATCACGGCACCGTCTCCCGCCTCGCCACTTTCGGCGCCTTTGTCACCCTCGAAGAAGGGATCGACGGCCTCCTGCATATTTCGCAGCTCGGCGCCGGCCGGCGCATCAGTCATCCGCGGGAAGTGATTCATGAAGGGGATCGCGTCGAAGTCAAAATCCTCGGTGTCGACAGCAGCGCCCGCCGCATCTCCCTGACGCTGGCGGCGCAGAGCCGGGCGGCCGAGGAGGAAGCCGGCAATATCGCGGCCTTTCGCCAGGATAATGCCCGTGAGGAAGCCAAGGGGATGGGGACCTTTGCCGATCTGTTGCGGGCGCGAACGGAACGTGGGCGCAAAACTTGAGCCGGGAACGACTTGACAAGCTCCTCGTCGACCGCGGTCTGGTGCCGTCCCGCGAACGGGGACGGGCACTGATACTGGCCGGCAAGGTTGTGGTCAACGATCACTGCCTCGACAAACCCGGTCTGCAGGTTCAGGTCGACGCCGAGATCCGTCTCAAGGGGGAAGACATCCCCTATGTCTCCCGTGGCGGGCTCAAGCTGGCCGCGGCCCTGGCCGCCTTTCCCGTCACTGTCTCCGGGCGTGTTGCCATCGATGTCGGCGCTTCGACGGGCGGATTTACCGACTGTCTTCTCCAGCACGGTGCCACCCGGGTTTTTGCCGTCGATGTCGGTTACGGGCAGCTTGCCTGGCGCCTGCAGCAGGATCCGCGCGTGGTTAATATCGAGCGGACCAATATCCGTACCTTCGATGCCAGGGCTTTCGCCGGGGTCATCCCCGATCTGGCGGTGATCGACGCTTCCTTCATCTCCCTCGGTATCGTCCTCCCGGCAACCCTCGCCCTCCTCCCGGTCGGGGCCGAGATTATCGCCCTGATCAAGCCGCAGTTCGAGGTCGGGCGAGGGAATGTCGGCAAGGGCGGGGTGGTACGGGATGTTGCCGTCCAGCAGCAGGTGGTCGAAAAGATCAGCCAGTTGGCAGCCGATCTGCTGTGTCAGGTCGGCGGAATCGTCGAAAGCCCCCTCTTGGGTCCGAAGGGGAATCGTGAGTTTCTCATTTACCTGCGCAAGAACGCGGCGACATCGACGTCGCTACCGTCTCAGTCCGCCCTACTTTAACAACAGTCGTATCCTCCGAGACGCCCAGCCATGAATCTGGTTTATTTTATCGGTGCCGGTCCCGGCGATGCCGACCTGCTGACCCTCAAGGGGGCGCGTCTGTTGCGCCAATGCCGGACCGTGTTCGCGCCGACCCCATTCGAGGTCACCTTTGCCGAACATCTGGTCGCAAAGAAGGTTCTTATCCCCTTCGACTATTTCTTTACTGAATTACTGGAGCTCCTTGACCAGGAACTTCGCCATGGCGAAGTCGCCTTTCTTGTTCCTGGCGATCTGACCTTTTATTCCCCTTTTCAGGCACTCATCGATGCTCTTGGGACACGGGCAGCGGTTGTGCCCGGCGTCGGTACGGCCAATGCGGCGTCAGCCTGGCTGAAGAAGACCCTCGATCTCCCCGGGGTCTGTAACCGGGCTCTCATCGTTTCACCACGTACCCTCGGTGACGCCGCTGACGCCCCGACTCTGGCCCAGTTGGCGGCGCCGGGGGTGGCGATGCTGATCTACATGAACAATATCCCCCTGCCGCAACTGTGCGGGCAGTTGCGGCAGGGTTATGGCGGCGCCGTCCCCATCGCCATCCTCCATCGCCTCGGATTACCCGGTGAGACGGTCGTCACGGGAGACCTCGACGACATCGTGGCGAAGGTCGGTGACCGCGATTTTTTCAATCTGGACGGGCCGGTGAAGCGTCCGGCCCTGACTCTGATTATTGTCGGCGAGACCCTGACCGCCACGGTTGATGGCTCCTGGTGGGACTGGCGGCGCGAGCACCTGTGGCGATTCCGCGAAAATGGTGAGGGCGAATGAAGATCGTCTCCCCCATTGACCATCGGGACGAAGCCGCGGCCCTCCTGGCTGCCGGCGCCGATGAACTCTATGGCGGCTACGTGCCTGCCGCTTGGCAGGCACGGTTCGGCCAACTGGCCCCGATTAACCAGCGTACCTTTGCGGAAGCACAGATCGCCAGTCACGCCGACCTGACCGAGATCGTGCAACAGGCGCATGATAACGGCGCCAGCTTTTCCCTGACCCTGAACGCCCCCTATTACACCGCATCGCAGTTGCCCCTCCTCCTTGATTATGTTGATGGAGCGGTCACTGCCGGGGTTGATGGCATTATCCTCGCCGATCTTGGTCTGCTGCGGCAATTGTCTCGCCGTCACCCATCCGTGGAATTTCACGCCAGCACTTTGGCCCATCTGCTGAACTCCGGAGCGGCGGCCTTTTATGCCCAGCAGGGAATCAGCCGTATCGTCTTGCCGCGGCATCTTACCGTCGCCGAAATGGCGGAAATTATCGCGGAGAATAAGGCACTTCGCTATGATGTCTTCATGTTGGTTGGCAAGTGTCCCAATACCGAGGGTCTCTGTACCTTCCACCACTCGAGCCCGGACAAGATCTGGCCCTGCGAAATCCCCTATGCGATGGCAGCGGTAGCACCGCCTCCTTCGCCGACACTTCGCCAGGCGATGCAACGCCAAGGGAGCTGGTCGAGCACCAACCGGCGCCATGGCTGTGGTCTTTGCGCCATCCCCGGGTTGCTGCAGATGGGCATCCACGGTGTCAAACTGGTTGGTCGCGGTGCGCCAACGGCGCAGAAGATCCAGAACCTGCGCCTGGTTCAGGACTTTATGGTCCTGGCCAAGAGTTCGCTGACTCCGGCCGATTACCGGCGTAAAGCGATGGCGGCCCACCACCAGCGATTCGCCTCGCCCTGCTCGCCCAATGTCTGCTATTACCCGGAATTTTATGAAGCGGAGTGATATGTGAGGGCCATCCGCATCTTCCATACCGCCGACCTCCATCTCGATGCACCCTTTCCCGCCCTGGGTGAGGGCGAGGCGGCCCGCAAAAGGGATTTTCTTCTGACCTTCGAGCGGATGATCAACCTCGCCATCAGAAACGAGGTCCATCTTTTCGTCGTTGCTGGCGACCTCTTCGACTCGCCGCGCCCCTCGACGACAACGGTTGCCGCAGTTCAGTCCGGATTGAAGAGGCTGGTCGAGCGCGGTATTCATCCGGTGCTGCTTCCCGGAACCCACGATGGCCTCGCCCTTCCCGACGCAGTTTTTCGTCGTGAAACCTTTCCCGGAACCCTCCTTACCGCCGCGACGGTGAGTGATCCTCCCTGTCTGCAGATCGACGGTGTGGCGGTCTACCTCTATGGCTTTGCCTATCGTTCTGGCGATGCAGGCGACCCTCTCGACGCCATGGTCCGACGCCCAGGGGAAGGAATCCATCTTGGCCTGCTGCATGGCTCACGTAAAGGGAGCCCGGAATGGGATCACCGCAAAAAGGATCTCCCCTTTGACCTGAACCGGCTCAAGGAGTGGAACCTCGATTATGTCGCCTTGGGCCATTATCACGCGGTCGAGGAGATTGGCTGCGACGGCCGCACCTACGCCGCCTATCCCGGGTCGCCCGAAGGGAAGCGCTTTGGTGAAAATGGTCCGCGGCATGCTCTCCTCGTCACCGTGGCGCCGGGTCGGGCCACGGTCGAGAGGCTCGTCGTCAACAGCCGTTCGCTGGAAGAGCTCAGTCTCGATGTCTCGGCTTTCGCCGACGAAGCTGCGCTCGTCTCCGCCATTGGCCGTTTCGCCGGCGACAAGCTGGTGCGACTGACCCTGACCGGCATCGTCGAAACCCCGTTGGCACTGGAGCGCCTGCGGGCGGCCTGCGCCGCCGCCTTCTTCCACCTCGAACTGATCGATCAGACCCGCCTCTTTGTCGATGACCTCGTCCGGCGTTTTGCCGGCGAAGAGAGCGTGCGCGGCCTTTTCCTGCAGCGCTTTCAGGAGAGGATGGCGACGGCGACGGCCGAAGAAGAACCGGTTTTGGAGCAGGCGTTACGCGAAGTCCTGGTCCGTTTTGCGGCCCCGGTCGGACGCGGGAGGACCCCATGATTCTGCGTGGTGTCGAGTTACGTCATTTCGGACGATTTGGCGATTTCAATGTCGAGTTTCGCAAAGGGATGAATCTGGTCAGCGGCGCCAATGAGGCTGGCAAGTCAACCCTGATGGAGGCGATTCCAGCCGTCATCTTCGGTCTCAGGCAGAAGGAACGGTTTCGGCCCTGGGGGCGTCAGGGGAGTTGCGAGGCGGCGGTCATCTTCGAGAACGGAGGGCAAACCATCCGCATCGAACGCGACCTCCTCAGTGACCAGGTGACCCTGACCGAGTCCGACGACCTGCACCAGATCATCCATAGTTTCGCGGGCAAGGTCTCGCCCCTGGGACGTTCGTCGGAGCGGGCCGAGTACTGCGAGCGCCTCTCTCTCCTCTTCGGCCACGCCGATGAAGAACTCTTTCGCGCCTCCCTCTTCTTTGGCCAGGGGAGCCTCGAATTCCCCGGTGAAGGCGGACTTCTTGCCCGCATCAAGGCACTCCTTTCGGGGAGTAGCGAAGTCGATTACGATGCCGTCCTGCAATCGTTGTGCGACGACTATTTCTCCCTGACCCGGATCAATCCCTGGGGCAAGGATAAAACCCGGGAGCGGGAACTCGATGAACTGCGGACGCGTATTGCCAACCTGGAGGGACGCTGGTTCGCCGCTCGTGAGGCGTTGCATGAAGTTGCCACGGTGGAAGGGGAGATCGGCCGTCTCCGGGCGGAGATCGAAGCCGGTCGCAGCGAATATGACAAAGGGGTGCGCTACCTCGACTGGGTCCGGCGTCAGTGGCATCTTGACGAGAAGGAACAAGGGCTGAAGCGGGATTTTAACCGGGTGCAAAAGAGTTCGGGGCAGGTTGAGAGTTTGGTGGCAGAACGACAGGGTCTGTTGCAGGATCTGGCCAAGACCGGCCTGCCTCGCGAACTCCCCGATGATCTCCCCCTCCTTCTCGCCGATGCCGAGCAGTTACGCCGCCGTTTGATTGGGCTGCAGGGAGAGACGACGGCCCAGCGGCAGCTGTTGCACCGTCTCGGGGTAGTGCCTTGGCGCCTGACAGCCGGTCTCTCCCTGGTCTGTCTCGGTGGGAGCGCGCTGTTGGGATGGCTAAGTCCGCGCTTTGCCACGCCATTAGTCCTGGCCGGAGGCATCTGTATTTTGATCCTCTGGGCGGCCACCCTCTGGCAGGCCTTGCGCCTCCACCGCGAACGGGGGGTCATCGACGAGGGGTTGGCCCAGATCGAACTGCGCCGCGCCGATGCCCAGGGGGAACTGAAAGAGCTTGATCTCCGGTTTCAGCGTCTCGGCATGTCGCCTTCGGCGGTGGAAATTGCCAAGATGCAGAAGAACATGGAACGTCATCGGCAGATTGTCATGCGTCTGGTCGAGGTGGAGGGAGCCCTCAAGGTCCTTGAACAGCCGGACATTCTGGCGACAGAACAGCGCAATCTGACCCGCGAACTGGTCATCGTCAGCGAGCGCCTGGAGCGTGACAAGCCGATGCGTCCCGCGCACCTCACCGCCGAGGATCTCCCCGAAGCCGAAGCGAAACTCGAGGAACTCAATCTGCGGCTGCGTTCACAGGAAGAGCGTCTCATCGAATTGACCCGGCAGGTGGCAACGTTGCAGGGCGGCCTCGCCGATCTGCAAGGGATCGAAGAGGAAGGGGAGCGACTGCGCACCGAGGAGAATCGCCTGAATCAGCGCAAGGACGCTCTGGCTCTTGGCTACGAACTGCTGCGCGAGGCGGTGCAGGCTTTCCGCGGCACCCACCTCGAACGATTTTCCAACGACATCGGCAGCTACCTTGGGCAGGCCACTCAGGGGCGTCACAGGGTTGTCCGCATCGCCGATGATTTTTCCCTGCAACTGGCCGGGAAGGGGGGACGCTGGCATGATCTCGCCGAGTTCAGCCGCGGCACCATCGATGCCGCCTACTTTGCCGTGCGCCTCGCCCTGACCCGGCAGCTGGCGCAGGGGCGTGCACTTCCACTCTTCCTCGACGATCCCCTGGTCAACTTCGATCGCATCCGTTTGGCGGAAGGGCTCAAATTGCTGGAACGTCTCAGCTCCGAACATCAGGTCATCTATTTCTCACACAGTGAACTGTTGCAAAAACGCGCTGCCCGCGACCGCTGGCGTGTTGTCAGTCTGGAGGAGCAACGCACGGTCGCAGCCCTGACGAGGCTGCCGGAAAGGAGCGACGATGGTGAACAGCTGCATCTTTTGTAAGATCGTAGCCGGCGAAATCCCCGCAAAGATCGCCTATCAGGATGATCTCCTAATCGCCTTTCACGATGTCCATCCCCAGGCGCCGCATCATCTTCTCCTTGTCCCGCGCAAACATATCGCCACGACCCTCGATCTCGATGCCAGCGACGCTCCGATGCTGGCGCGGGTTTTCAGCGCCGCGGCGCAACTCAGTCGCGAGCTCGGTTTTGCCGAGGAGGGTTTTCGCCTGGTCAACAATTGCAACCGTCGCGGTGGCCAGGTCGTCTGGCATCTGCACTTTCACCTCCTTGGCGGCCGTGACATGACTTGGCCCCCCGGTTAAGAAGGGGCTTGTCCGGTGTTTTTTTCTCCCCTATGATACGAAACTCGTCGTAATGTCCCGCAGACATGAAACGTGACCCAACGGAGCCGTGGTTTGAGCAGCGAAGACGAACGCAAACAACAACGACTGATCTCCGAAATCATGGAGCTCCTTGTCACCCATTATGGCGGGGGGCTGAGTGAGCAGGAGCTCGATCAGGGGATCGAATCCTTGCAGGCGGCCCTGGAAATGGCCCGCGTCTCGCACCTGGGGCAGTTGCGCAAATCGGGAGAGCCCTATTTCATTCACCCCCTGCGTGTGGCTCATCTCGCTGCCCGGCACTGGATGGACTTCTCCTCGGTCATCGCCGCCATTCTCCATGACGTTGTCGAGGATACTCCGGTGACGTTGGTCGAGGTCGAGGCGCGATTCGGTCACGATGTCGCACAACTCGTCAACGGCCTGACCAAAGTCACCGGCGAAACCCTGAACCGAGAAGTCCTCAAGGCCGAAACTTACCGCAAACAGCTTCTCGCTGCGGTCAACGATGTGCGAGTTCTCTGCCTTAAATTCTGGGACCGCATGGACAATCTCGAAACCATCAGCGCCCTCAATCCGGCGAAGCAGTCTCTCATCGCCGAAGAAACCCGAGCCGTCTACGTCCCCCTCGCCCGCCATCTCGGCATGGGCAACGCAGCCTCGCAGCTCGATGCCCTCTCCCTCGGAGTTCTCTATCCCCGCCGCCGCCGCCGCTATGAAACCGCCCTGCGCGCGCTGCAAAAGGAGACGGAAACACCCCTGCGCAAGATCCGTTCGGAGATCAACAACGCCTTTGAACATCAACGCGTCCCCGTTCTGATCAAGGATCGCTGGCGCACCTTCTCCGTGGCAGCGGCGCAGTCGATGCAGCGCGGTCTGGCTTCCCTCTATACCCTGGAAATCCAGGTCGACCGGACCATGGATGCCTACCTCGGTCTCGGTCTCTTGCATGGTCTCTTTGCCCCCATCCCCGGGAAACTGAGGGATCACCTCAACGTCGCCTCCAAGTTCGGATACCAGGCGCTGAAGACCTCGATCCAGGCGGGCGAGTACCGTATCCGGGTGGAAATTACCACGCGCAAGCTGGCCCGTTTCAACGATGCCGGTGTCCTCGCTCCCGGCTTCGAGTTTCGCAAGACCAATTTTCAGGCCCTCATGCGCTCCCTCCTCGAGGGAGAGTCGGCTTTCGATGCCGAAAGCCTGCGTCTCGCCTCAGCCTCCATCCAGGTCTATACCCCGCGGGGGCAGATGCGCACCCTTCCCGAAGGGAGCAGTGCCCTCGACTTCGCCTTCGACATCCATGAAGAACTTGGCCTGCGCGCCCTGCGAGCCCGCATCAACGGCCACACCCGCCTGCTCAAGGCCCGGCTCATGGACGGCGATCAGGTCGCCATCGAGGCGGTCGAGGCCGGCGCTCCTCCCACAGCCTTGCCGAAGTGGCTCGAATGGGCGGTGACCCCCAAGGCCCGCAATGCCATCCGCCGTTATCTGCGCAGCCGGGTCAAGGAGGGGGCATGACTCGCAGTCGGTCCAGCACTTTCGGGGTAATCCTGCTCCTTGCAGTTCTCCTCGGTAACCCCGGCCGTGCCGTTGCTGCTGACGAAGCGCATATCTTCATCTACCATCGCTTTGGCGAACCGCGGTATCCCTCGACCAATGTCTCCCTCTCGGTATTTGCAGATCAATTACAGGTTCTTAAGGCCGCAGGCGCCAACGTTGTCACCCTCGGCACCCTTCTCGGTCATCTGCGCGCAGGAACACCGCTCCCCGAGCGCTGCGTCGTCATAACCGTCGATGATGCTTTCACTAGCTTTGGCGCTGGCGGCCTGCCACTGCTGCGCCGCTTCGGTTATCCCGTCACCCTCTTCATCAACAGCGACAGTATCGGTAGCGCCGGCTATCTGACCTGGGATGAGATAAGGCGGCTCGCCAGGGCAGGCGTCGAGATCGGCAACCAGTCGGCCAGCCATGACTACCTCCTCGATCGCCGCCGCGGCGAGTCGCCGGCGCAATGGCGCGAGCGGGTTCGCCGCGATCTGTTGCGCGCACAGGAAACGTTGAGCCGCGAGCTCGGAGTTACGCCGACTCTATTCGCCTATCCTTATGGGGAGTACGATCCGGAACTGGTTGAAATTGTCAGGGAGATCGGCTTTGTCGGGGCGGTGATGCAGAATTCAGGGGTGGTTGACCGCAGCAGCGACCGCTTCCTGCTGCCACGATTCCCCATGGGTGGCCCCTATGCGACGATGGCGGGATTTCGGGAAAAACTGGCGCTGCGACCTCTGCCGGTGACCGTTCTTGCCCCATCCACACCGGTGCGGCTTGAAGAGTCCAGTCCCGAGTTGATTATCGTGATTGCCGAGGGCGACGCCGACTTGTCGCGCCTGCAGTGCTTTGTCGATGGACAACCGACTTGCCTGGTCACCCGCCATCCGACGCGGGCCGGGACCTATTTCGTTCGCGCACGGGAGGCGATATCGGGGCGGCGCAATAAATATGTTTTGACTGCGCCGGGACGGCGCAAGGGGGAGTGGTTCTGGTTCAGTCAGCTCTGGATTCGACCAAATCGGCCATAATCGGAAACTGGCGTGCCGCTGGAGGCGGGGGCGGGGGGCGCAAGGAGGCCGTCGTCAGGAGAGAAAGCCGATTGCTGCGGATCATGGTCCTGATATCCTGAACGTAGGCCTCGCCGCGCTCCGAATAGAGGGAGAGGGTTTCGGTCAGATCGATAGTCGTGACCTGGTCGCCGAGAGCCCGGTGCAGGGCGCGGCGACGGCGTAACAGTTGATAGGCGTCGTGGGTGTTCAGGGTCTGCATGTAGAAGCGCACGGAGTCGAGGAGGGTGGCAAAACGGCGAATCTCGTGATAGCGTCCCTCACGGCGGGCATTGGGGACTATGCCGGTCCCGCTTTTAAAGGTGTACACGCCAAAGAGGTTGTTGCCGGTCAGAGCGTAGCGCGAAGTGCCATAACCTGATTCCGTTGCTGCCTGGGCCAGGACCATGGCCGGGGGGATGATGTCGACCCGCTCGAGCAGCATGCGCCGGCCCCGGCTGTCGAGTTGCGGATCGCGTTCGATGCCGTATTCGTCGGCGATGCGTACGAGAAAATCGCGATCAATGTCCGTCGGTTTTCCGCCATTGTCGAGGCGTTCGAAAAGATCGAGAAGACGCTCACGCTGATCGGCAATCTCTTCGTTGGCAATGAGAACCATCGGTAGCAGCGAGAGGAAGAAAATGCGTTTCTTTTCGGAAATTTCGTCAATCTGCTTGAAGTCGCTGGGAAAGCGGGCAAAAATCAGGGGGGGGACACCGTTATGCAGAGTATCCCAATCGTAATTCTGGGCCGAGAAGAGCCGTTTGATTTCCAGATGGTTGCTTGGAGTGACAACAGTGGGATGATGTTGTGCCGGGGCGGGGGACGAGGGCGGCGCCGGCTCACGACTACACCCCAAGGGCAACAAACCAAAGAGCAGCAGCACCCCGGCCAGCAGGCGGGTGTCGAATTTCGGTTTGCCGGTGGTCGGCGTGGTGTTTTTCAATCTGGCGATGGTCTCGTACCCCCTGATTTTTTCGCCGCATGTATACCATGCCAGCCTGTCCTCTGGCAACTATGACGCCATGCCCGGAATAGTCCAGGTTCTGGCTCGTTACTCTCATTTCCTGGAGGTAGCAGTGGAGACGATCAAGACTGCCAGTTTTGAATACCTGATCGATCTGGCCCACCCTCTCCCGGAGGGTGGCTACGAATTTGACCTCGATGGCACCATCTATCACATCGCAGACGTCCTGGAAATTTCAAACATCGCCAGAAAGCATGGATATATTGTAATCTATTAGCTAACGAGGAGGCTTACAACATGACTACGCAAAGAGATGTCTGTTTCACCATCGAGGCGGCCTTGGAGATGGCGGTGCAAATGGAGCACGAGGGCTTCCGTCACTATCTTTTGGCCTTGCGTGTGGTCAAGAATAAGGCGGCGCAGGAGATTCTCCGCGATGCCGCCCTCGACGAGTTGCAGCACAAGCTGCAACTGGAGCGTGCCCTGGTCTTGGGCCGCATTGACGGCGAGGGGCTGGATAAGCCGGTGCCGACGATGAACCTTGATTACGTCTTACAGAAGAAGGAGTTGCGCCCCGACTCCGATAATCGCGAGGCGTTGGCCTACGCCATTCATCTGGAAAAGGGTGCCCTCGACTTCTACCGGCGCATGGCTGCCGGCTGTGCCGGCGCGCCGATGGCGACCCTCTTCGAGCAGATCGCCAACGACGAGACCCGCCACCTGCAGCAGCTGGAAGATCTTTACGAGGAGCATTTCCTCACCGAGAATTGATTTCCCTGCAGTTTTTTGCAGGGTCAACTAAGTCACAGCACCCAGCGGATTTTTATTCACTGGGCGCTGGCGCTTTCCTATTTGTCCCGCTTATGCGACGGTGGCCCGCTCCATCCCTTTGCCGGCCGGTCATCCCGGTAAGGTGGACGGGACTGGTAGTAGGGGCGATTCGACCACCATGGGTCGTAATAAAGGTAGGGACTGTAGTAGTAGGGGTAAGAGTAGTAAAAATGGCCCTGCAGCGGCGCACTATATGCCCCGGGCGGATGCTGCCACAGGTAAATCTCGCCGATGGTGAAGAGGGGGTAGGTGTAGGGGACTCCGCTCACCTCGCGACTTTCCTGCCCCGCCACCGTTCCGGTCAGAGTGATGAAACGTCCGGGTTTGTACAGTTCGGGGTCGAGAAAGCGTTCGCCGCGGGCGAGAAAACGCCCGCTTATTTCATCGGCCCGGCGCGGCTCACCCCAGCTGTCGAGGGTGTAACGCATGATTTCCAGGGTTGTCCCCTCGATATTTGTCTCAACCGCGATGATGAGACCGCCCAATTCCAAGGTCTGACCCAGGTGGGCGGCGGGAGCAGCCTTGACGGCGGCGAAGGTGACGCCTTGGGCGACACTGTCGAGGGCTTCGTACGACAGAACGTGGGCGCAGCCGCTCAACCCCGCAACCAACGCCAGTGCTAGAACAACGAGTCGTGTCATGGCCACCTCCCTGGTTCAAAGTCCTGCTACTGCAAGAATATCCCCCTGATCCCGGCGGCGTCAAACCACAGAACCTGCACCGCGCCCCTTGACATCCCCGCCCGCATTGATTAACTTCCCGGCTGACATTTCCCTACGCAAAGGAGCTGCATCCATGTCCGTCGAAAAAGGCACCATCTCCATTCACACCGAAAATATTTTCCCCATCATCAAAAAGTGGCTCTACAGCGAAAAGGAGATCTTCCTGCGCGAACTCGTCGCCAACGGCGTCGACGCCATCAGCAAACTGCAGCATATCAACCTGGTCGAAGGGCTGGGCCTGGCCGAGGAGTTTTCCGTCGAGATCCGCCTCGACAAGGAGGCCGGGACTGTCTCCATCAGGGATAATGGTCTCGGCATGACCGCCGACGAGATTCGCAAGTACATCAACCAGATCGCTTTCTCCTCGGCCGAGGAGTTCATCCACAAGTTCGAGGAACTCAAGGACAAGAACCAGCTCATCGGCCACTTCGGCCTCGGTTTCTACTCCGCCTTCATGGTCGCCGGCAAGGTTGAAATCAACTCCCTCTCCTACCAGCCTGGGGCCAAGGGGGCGCACTGGAGCTGCGACGGCACCACCAGCTATGAGCTCGAAGAGATCGAACTCCCCAGTCGCGGCACCGAGATCATCCTCCATCTGGAGAAGGACGAGCAGGAGTTTTTGAGCGAAGCGCGGCTGCGCGAACTAATCAAGCGTTACTGCAATTTTTTGCCAGTCGCCATCCGGATCAGCGAGGAAATCGTCAATGACCGCAACCCCCTGTGGACGAAGACCGCCAGTGAGGTCAGCGACGATGAATACAAGGAGTTCTACGGCAAGCTCTACCCTTATGTCGCCGAGCCCCTTTTCTGGATCCACCTCAATGTCGACTATCCCTTCAACCTCAAGGGGATTCTCTATTTTCCCAAGCTGACTACCGAGTTCGATGTCAGCCGCAGCCACATCAAGCTCTTCTGCAACCAGGTTTTTGTGTCCGACAACTGCCCCGAACTCATCCCCGAATTTCTTCTGCCGCTGCAGGGGTGCCTCGACGCCCCCGACCTTCCCCTGAACGTCTCGCGCAGCTACCTGCAGAACGAACCGCAGGTGCGCAAGATCCGTGAGGTCATCGCCGGCCGGGTGGCGGCGAAGATCGCCGAACTGGGCAAGAAAGAACGTGAAGATTTCGGTCGTATCTGGGCGGATATCCACACCTTTGTCAAATACGGCATGATGCGCGATGATAAGTTCTTCGACAAGGTCAAGGACCACGTCATCTACCGCACCAGCGATGCAAGCGGCTACACCACCCTGCCGGAATATCTTGAACGCGCCGCTGCCGGCCACGCCGATCAGGTCTACTACGCCAGTGACGAGACGGCACAGGCGCCGTACCTGAAGCTGCTGCGCAACCAGGGGGTTGAGGTTGTCTTCCTCGACGCACTCATCGACAGCCACTTCATCCAGTTCCTCGAAATGAAGGAGAGCAAGGTCAAGTTTCAACGTGTCGACGCCGATGTCAGCAGTGCCCTCATTGCCGCGGACAAGAGTGCCGAACTGGTGGAGGGGAGCGACGGCCGCACCCTCGAGGAGAAGATTCGCAGCACTTTCGAGGCGTGCCTCGGGATCAAGGGGTTAACGGTGCGGGTGGAGAGCCTCAAAGACGCCTCCCTGCCGGGGATGGTCCTCCTTTCCGAACAGATGCGCCGCTTCAAGGAGATGACGCGGATGATCGGCAACAAGGAGGGGGGGGAGCTCTTCGGCGAACACACCCTGCTGGTCAACAGCTCAAGTCCGGTGGTGCGCAGCCTGGAGCGCCTGGCAGAAGTGGGAGAAAGCGAGAAGGCCGAGCTGATGGCGCGGCAAGTATATGATCTGGCCATGCTTTCCCATCAGGATTTTGACAAGGAACGTATGGAACAGTTCCTCGAACGGAGCAACAAGTTGCTGGAGATGCTGTGCGACAATAAAT
>MGTO01000052.1:18816-23305 GCA_001799485.1 Desulfuromonadales bacterium GWC2_61_20
CGCCGGTATCGGGAGGAGGCCGGCAGTTGGCCTGCCGATTTTACTCCGGAAATGATGATTTTTCTTGCCGACGGCGCGGAAGTGAGGCTATATCTCATGCTCGCTGCCAACGATATGATATTCTTGGCGGGAAAGAGTGCGGAGCCGTGGTGGAGCCTGTTGAGATCTTCGATATTGTCGACGCCGAAGACCGGGTCATCGGCCAGGCCCCGCGGTCACGCTGTCACGGGGATCCATCCCTGATCCACCGCGTTGCCCATGTCCTTGTATTCGATGATGAAGGCCGGCTTCTCCTGCAAAAACGCTCGGCGACGAAAGATGTGCAACCAGGGAAGTGGGACACCAGCGTTGGCGGGCATCTTGCCCCGGGGGAAGACTACCTGAGTGCCGCCGTGCGCGAAATGCGCGAAGAACTCGGGGTCGACCCCCCCCTGACATTTCTCTACCGCTTCCCGCTGCGCAACGATGTCGAATCGGAAAATGTCGCCACCTATCTGGCGAGGCATTCGGGGCCATTTACTTTCTGCCTGCGCGAAATCGCCGCGGTTCGCTTCTGGACCGCGGAGGAGATTGCCGTCGAACTCGGCAGCGGCATTTTAACCAGTAATTTTGAGGAAGAGTGGAGCTATTGGCAGGCGTGGAGACGGCGTTCTCTTGTCCCTTCCCGCACCTCGGCCGCACACTGTGCCGACAGCTCTTTACCGAATCCGATCAAGTGCATTACTGCCGACAGGGAAGTAGATTGACCCACACTTTATTATCGTGCCTATAATCTCGGCAGTAAAATTTTAGGTCGCCCTTTTTTTCGGCAATCAATGATGATCGTTTCCCTGGCGCGTGCTCGATTCAGACAGAATAGTCGTTCACATTCGTATACTTGGCAGTTTGCAGCGATCCTCGTTTTTTTAGGCAAGATATTTGCTCTTGAGCAGAACAGATTACACACTGAACCGCCAAATTTCAGGCAAGTCATAGACCAAGCCCGTTTGCGCATGAGAGGAAGAGGCGATGAGAAAAGTTGAAGCGATCATCAAACCGTTCAAACTTGACGAGGTCAAGGAAGCGCTGAACGAAATCGGCATCCAGGGGATCACCGTCAGCGAAGTCAAGGGTTTCGGTCGCCAGAAAGGCCACACCGAGCTCTACCGTGGCGCCGAGTATGTCGTCGATTTCATTCCCAAGATCAAGATGGAGATCATCGTCAGCGATGACATGGTCGCCAAAGTTGTCGATACCATCGCCGAAGCGGCCAAGACCGGACGCATCGGTGACGGCAAGATCTTTGTTACCACCGTCGACGAAGTCGTGCGTATCCGCACCGGCGAGCGCGGCGACGACGCCCTGTAGCCCGAGCTTTATCCCTTCAATCCAGTATTTTCGATGAACACCACACCAAAAAGGAGATGGAGATGACCCCGAAAGAAGTTGTTGCGTTTGCCAAGGAAAACAATTGTCAGATGGTCGACTACAAGTTTCTCGACTTCGTCGGCATCTGGCAGCACTTCACCCAGCCGATGAGCGAGTTCAGCGAAGACACCTTCGAAGAGGGCGTCGGTTTCGACGGCTCCTCGATCCGTGGCTGGCAGCCGATTCACAACAGCGACATGCTCATCATGCCCGATCCGAAGACGGCCAAGGTCGATCCCTTCCCGGAAGTGGCGACCCTGAGCATCATCTGCAACATCATCGACCCCTTCACCCGTGAAGGCTACAGCCGCGACCCGCGCTACGTTGCGCGCAAAGCCGAAGCTTACCTGAAGTCGACCGGTCTTGCCGACACCGCTTATTTCGGCCCCGAGCCGGAATTCTTCATCTTTGACGACGTCCGTTTCTCCTCCGGCATGAACCAGTCCTTCTACCATGTCGACTCCATCGAGGGGTGCTGGAACAGCGGCCGCGAGGAGTTCCCCAACCTCGGCTACAAACCGGCCAACAAGGGCGGCTATTTCCCCGTCGCCCCGACCGACTCCCTCATCGACCTGCGCAACGAAATGGTGCAGATGCTGCAGAGCGTCGGCATCCGCGTCGAGGCCTCGCATCATGAAGTCGCCACCGGCGGCCAGTGCGAAATCGACATGCGCTTCGACTCCCTGGTGCAGATGGCCGACACCCTGCAGTGGTTCAAATACATCGTCCGCAACGTCGCTTTCCGCAACGGCAAGACCGTGACCTTCATGCCGAAACCCCTTTTCGGCGACAACGGTTCGGGGATGCACTGTCATCAGTCCCTGTGGAAAGACGGCAAGAACCTCTTCGCCGGCGACGGTTACGGCGGCCTCTCCAAGATGGCCCTCTACTATATCGGCGGTATCATCAAGCACGCCAAGGCCCTTTGCGCCTTCACCAACCCCGGCACCAACTCCTACAAACGCCTCGTCCCCGGCTACGAAGCCCCGGTCAATTTGGCCTACTCGAATCGCAACCGCTCGGCCTCGATTCGCATTCCGGCTGCCAGCAACCCGAAAGCCAAACGCATCGAGTACCGCACTCCCGACCCGTCCTGCAACGGTTACCTTGCCTTTGCCGCCATGCTCATGGCCGGTCTCGACGGGATCGAGAACAAGATCGATCCGGGGGATCCCCTCGACAAGGACATCTACGGCCTCTCCCCCGAGGAGCTCAAAGACATCCCGGCGGTGGCTTCCTCCCTGGAAGACGCTCTCAAGAATCTTGAGCAGGACCATGCTTTCCTTCTCAAGGGCGATGTCTTCACCGAGGATCTCATCGAGAAGTGGATCGAGTACAAGATGGAAGCCGAGGTCAATCCGGTGCGCATGCGTCCGGTCCCCCTCGAATTCTCCCTCTATTTCGACTGCTGATCGACGACCACCTTCGAAACGAACAAAAAGCCCCCGGATTGCTCCGGGGGCTTTTGTGTGTGTTCGAGGTTGGTTGACAGCTGCGATTACCGCGCGTGTTTGTCGATATACGCCTTGATTTGCGCGGTGTCGGCATCAAGAATTTCGCAGCGTCGCGGACGCTGGTCGATACCGGCAAGGGAAGGGGGGAGGGGAGGCGCTTCGCCCGCCGCCTGCTCCACGGCTTCGCCGAATTTGGCCGGGTGGGCGGTGGCAAGACAGATGACCGGGACCGCTTTGTCGCCCAGAGTCAAGGCTGCGCGGACACCGACAGCGGTGTGCGGGTCGAGGAGATAGCCGCAAGCGGCTTTGAAGTCGCGGATGGTGGCGAGGGTCTCGGCGGTATCGACGGAGAGGGCAAGGAAATCGTTTGCAACCTGCTGACGTTCGCTGCTACTGAAGGCGAGGCGGCCGTCACGGGCAAAGTCCGCCATGGCCTGACACACTCGCGCGGCATCGCCGTTATAGAGATAGAAGAGGTAGCGTTCGAAATTGCTGGCGATCTGGATGTCCATGGAGGGAGATGGGGTTTCGACGACCGTGGCGAGGGAATAGTCGCCATCGCGGACAAAGCGGGCAAGGATGTTGTTGGCGTTGGTGGCGAGAATCAGCTGTCGGATCGGCAAACCCATGCGTTTGGCCAGATAACCGGCAAAGATGTCGCCAAAATTGCCGGTTGGGACGGAGAAAGCCACTTCTCCCCCTGCGTTTTCCTTGCTGATGCGGCCCCAGGCATAAAAATAGTAGACAACCTGGGCTAGAACTCGGGCCCAGTTGATCGAGTTAATCGCGCCGAGGGCATGGTGTGACTTGAAGTCGAGGTCGCCGAAGATCTCCTTGACGATGCGCTGGCCGTCGTCAAAGGTGCCACGAATGGCGATATTGAAGACGTTGGCATCGGTCACCGTAGTCATCTGCAGTTCTTGAATCGGCGAAACCCGGCCGTGGGGATGGAGGATGAAAATGTTGATGTTGTCTTTGCCGCGAACCCCGGCGATGGCTGCGCTGCCGGTATCGCCGGAGGTGGCTCCGACGATATTCATCGTTTCACCGCGTTCGGCCAAAAGATAGGCAAAGAGATTGCCGAGGAACTGTAAAGCAACATCCTTGAAGGCCAAGGTTGGGCCGTGGAAGAGTTCGAGAATATAAACCCCATCCTGACGCGCGACCGGAGTGATGTCGGGATGGTCAAAGCTGGCGTAGGCGCGGTCGAGAAGGTCGCGCAGGTCGGCTGCCGGGATGTCGTCGGCAAAGCGGCTGATGATGCGGAAGGCCAGTTCGGGGTAATGGAGCGACGCCAGGTCGGCCAGTTCAGCGGCATCGAGAGTCGGGATCGTTTCCGGCAGAAGGAGGCCGCCATCATCGGCCAGACCCATCATGACCGCTTGCTTGAAGGAAAGACCGCGAACACCGCCGCGAGTACTCTGATAGCGCATGGTTCTTGACTCCTTGGAGTTTGCCTTGAATATCAGGGAAGGCATATTAGCAGCAATGTCGGGGGATGGGAAGAGGGTGAAAACAACCTCTGGCGCCGCAAACAGCCCGACACGTAACGTCGGATAAGATATATTATGTAAACTTATATTATCAGTTCGCGGTGGGTCGAGTAGTCAGGCGATATGCGCAAGTTC
>MGTO01000052.1:23349-34402 GCA_001799485.1 Desulfuromonadales bacterium GWC2_61_20
CCTCCCGATCTCGTCACCGATTACTGCCGCTTCCTCGAATCCCTCGCCTCATTCTTTCACAACGTAGATCGCAAGTCATCCTTTCAACTTGCACAGGCCCGGGCCGAGTCTCTCACCCTTCAGGCTGACCTGGACAACATCAACGCCGTCTATCGTTCCCGGCTGGTCGTTCTCTTCGATACCCTCACGGCGCAAGGCTGCGAGCGTAAGGAAGCGGTCAAGCGCGTCGCCGCTCAACTCCGGTCCGAGTCTCACCCGTGGTGCTGCGTCGATCTCGTCCGCTCTGAGCTGGTGGCCGCAGGTCGTGGCGGTCGTTCCGGTCGCCCTCGTCAGGTGGTGCCATGATCGGCCACCGGGACCAGACGACAACGGCGGGTGCCTCCGCCGAAGGCGTGGCCCCTGCCGCTGTCGGTGGGCCGCTTGTTTCTAGTTGCATATCTCACCGCGAACGCCTTGAACTCTTCCCTGTTTCTCTTCGGGTCAGGCGTCCCGGTCGTGGAAACCAGAACCAAGAACCGCCGACAAAAACCGAGATTGATTCCTTTTCGGCACACTCCCGGCGCCGCCTGCGCTTCCGGGCTCTTAATTCCTTTCCAGCGCTTATCTCACAATTTGGGCTGACCTATCACGATCAGTGGCCGACCGATGGCCGAGAATCGAAACGCCACCTTGATGCATGGCTCAAGGCCCTTCGCCGCCTTATTCCCGGTGTCGGTTATCTCTGGCTGCTGGAGTTTCAGAAGCGCAACGCCCCGCATTATCACGTGTTTCTGACCGTTCCACCTGACGAGGAAACCCGGCTCAAGCTGGCAGATGCATGGTGCCGGATTACCTCACCCGGGGACGCTACCGCTCTGCGCTTCCATCAGGATCGCCGCAACTGGATAGCGTGGGACATGGGCAGCGGCTCCTATCTCTGCAAGTACCTGGACAAGGAAGCACAGAAAGCCGTCCCCCTCGGCTATCGCCGCTTCGGGCGTTTTTGGGGTAATTCTCGCGGTCTTGAGGCTGAACCGGTCGCCGTCCCTCTCGAAGATCTGGACCGGTGCGCGTCTGTCGATCAGGAAACCGGAGAGATAACGGGCGGTCAAAGTGTCGTGATTCGATGGCTCGGACGATTGGCGGAGAAGCAAACAGGCGGATTTTCTCGTTTCAGGTCAAGGGCTCCGCATGGCTCATACACGATTTTACAGGGTGCGGCAGGTTATCGGCAGATAGAAAGATACTTTAACAAACAACAAGAAAGGGAAAAGCCATGAACAAGGGAGTATTTCACTGCATCATGTACAATTACCGAGGAACTGAGATTACATTTAATTTTAACTGTTCCTTCCCTCTCACACCTAAAGCGATGGTAAGAGTATTTTATCTTTCGCTGCTTGATGAGGGAATTAAACCTTTAGAAGCAACAAACGTAGAATTTATGATTAATGGCAATACCGTCTGTCACTCTCTTAATGCTGAAACTGCTCACCGTGTTTATGCTACTTCTCGTGATTCCTACGGTCCAAGTCCACAGGGAGCGCTGGCCCTCGGCCAGTAGACCCCAGACGTTGACCAGGACAATGCGCCAGACTGGCGCGCTCGTTGTCCTGGTCAACGTCGATCTGGGGGCGTCTCCCTGTGGGCTCTCCACAATTCACTTGACATGTATTCTCTCAGATTACATATTGTCTTTCGAGGTGACACTATGACTGATAAGGCTCAAGAAAATTTGCAGATAGTCAATTTCCGATTAACCCCTGCCGAAATCGCCCGTCTTGATCGACTGGCTAGCCGGTTTGGAATAACCCGCTCTCAGTATCTTCGAAACATCGTCATGATCGACATCGAGGAAACTGAGACCTTTGAAAAGTTCGGGATTGTACGTGCGGCGATCACTGTTCGTGATATTGCCGAATGGATGGCTCAGAAGTCCCGGCAGATCACCGAGCCCTCTTCTAGTCTCACTGAAAAAAAGGTATGATTTCGACCTGAAAAATAATCCGTAAAAAGTTGAGTCTGGCAGCTCACTTTTTACAGTCTCACTAAAATTTAAAAGACGAAAGCCAAGGGCTGGCACCCCTGGCTTTCAGTAACAAATCCACCCGCAACCGTCTAAAGTCTCAGGGGATTTCTACGTGAGTATATTCCGTTACGGAAATTACTGCAATACCTCTGTACCCCTTCCTCGCTCCCTTTCTCTACTCTCGCCAAAATCACACCTCAGACACGATATATTATGTAAACTTATATTATCAGTTCGCGGTGGGTCGAGTAGTCAGGCGATATGCGCAAGTTCGAGGCGACTCCCCCAACGTTCAAGGAGTGTCTGGCGCAAGGCCGGGAATTTTTCGTGCTGCAAAAAATCCGGATCGGCAGCGAGGCGAAAGGCATCCTCTCGCGCCTCTTCCAGGATCCGCCCATCACGCAGAAGATTCGCCACCCGGAACTCGGCCAGTCCGGACTGTTTGGTGCCGAGAAATTCACCAGGACCGCGGATTTCCAAGTCAGCCTCAGCGATGCGGAAACCGTCTGTTGTCCCTTCCATAACGGCAAGACGCTTCTGGGCATCCTCGCTACATGTGAAGGAGCGCATTAGGAAGCAGTGACTCGGATGTTCGCCCCGCCCGACCCGGCCGCGCATCTGGTGGAGTTGCGACAGTCCGAAACGTTCGGCGTGTTCGATAACAATAACCGTGGCGTTGGGCACATCGACCCCGACTTCAACAACGGTGGTGGCAACGAGAATATCGAGGGCATGAGCCTTGAAGCTGGCCATGACCAGCTCTTTTTCTTCAGGATGCAACCGCCCGTGCAGCAAGCCGACCCGGAGGTCAGGAAAAATCTCCTCTTTCAGCGCCCGGGCTCCAGCGGTGGCATCGGCCAGTTCGGACTTGTCCGATTCTTCGACCAACGGATAAATGACATAGGCTTGACGCCCGCTGGCCACCTCGCGGCGGATAAAATCATAGACCCGGTTGCGACTATTTTCCGCCACAACCCGGGTCTTGATCGGCATGCGCCCTGGGGGTAACTCGTCGATAACCGACAGTGCCAGATCGCCGTAAACGGTCATGGCCAGCGTGCGCGGGATCGGCGTTGCCGTCATGACCAGCATGTGGGGATGCTCCCCCTTTTTCCGCAAAACCCCACGCTGCCTGACGCCGAAGCGGTGTTGCTCATCGATGATGCCGAGGCCGAGACGCCGAAATTCCACATCCTCCTGCAAAATGGCGTGGGTCCCGACCACCATTTGCGCCTCGCCGCTGCGGAGTCTTTGGAGGATATCGCGTCTTTCTCGCTGGCTCAATGTGCCGGTCAGGTAGACGACCGTCAGGCCAAGGGCCTCCATCCAGCGATGAAACTGGAGGTAATGTTGTTCGGCAAGGATTTCCGTCGGGGCGACAACGGCGACCTGGGTATCGTTCTCAATGGCAACGAGAGCGGCCATGAGGGCGACGATGGTTTTGCCGCTGCCGACATCGCCCTGGATCAGACGGTGCATTGGCTGGGACGACATCAGGTCATTCTTGATTTCACCGAGAACCCGACGCTGAGCGGCGGTGAGACGGAACGGCAGCAGGTGGGCCAGGGGTTTGGTGAAGCGATGGGTGACGGTGAATTCTAACCCCTGTTCCATGACGATCCCGCTACGCCGCAAGGCCAGTCCTAGTTCAAGAAAAAAAAACTCGTCATAAACGAGACTGCGGCGGGCGAGAGCCAGGGCGGCCTCGACCCCCGCCCAGTTCGGTCCGGGATCAGGCAGATGCAGTTGACGCAGGGCTTGGTGCAGGGGGAGCAAACCGCGCTGTCGGGAAAACTCTGCCGGGATGTTTGAGTGGCACAGGTCGGCATAGCTGTCAACCAGGGTCGCCCAGATCTTGCGCATCATTTTTTGATGCACCCCTTCGGTGAGGGGGTAAATCGGGACGATGGGGTTTTGCGCCAGGAGGGCATCGTCCCCTCCGGCCCCGCCGAGAAATTCAATATCGGGGTGGTGGATTTCGCGAATGGCCCCGAAGCGTTTGACCTCCCCGGAGACAGCCAGAGTGCGTCCGATCGGAAAACGGCGCAGCATCCACTCCTTACGATAATGAAACCATTTGAGGACGATTTTGCCGCTGCCGTCGCCGACAATCACCTCAAAGAGCCGCCGGCGCGAACGGGGCGAGGCGACTTCGCCGGCCGCCAGGATGGTGGCGTGAAAGATCTCCCGGCAACCATCCCTGAGCTGGGCAATCTTGCGGATTTCGCGACGGTCTTCGTAGCGGAGAGGGAGGGTGTAGAGAGCATCCTCAATGGTGATGATGCCGACTTTGGCGAGTCTTTTTTCGAGGGCCGGACCGACCCCTCTGACTTGATTCAGTGAGGCGAGAAGGCGCCGGCGGTGCGGGGAGATGGCGGAAGGTGCGAGGGGCATCGTAGTCCCCAAACCGTCAGCCGGGGGAAATTGCGTTGAGGTCGCGGAGGATGTCGTTGACATCGAGACCGTGGGCGATGGCTCCCTGCTCGATGGTCTCATTCATGGCGCCCATGCAACCGATGCAACCGAGGTGATATCTGCCAAGCACCCGGGCGACTTCAGGACTGGTTTGCAGGGCTTGATGAAATGTCATGTCTTTGGTGAATTTTGCCGGCATGTGCCCCCCTACTCGTACTTGATGCAGATTATCTCATAGATCTTCAGCCCCGATGGAACCTTGATCCGGACCTCATCGTCGAGGCGGTGGCCGATCAAAGCCTTGCCCACAGGAGAGGAGATGGAAATTTTACCGTCTTTGATGTCGGCCTCGTCTTCCCCGACAATCTGGTAGGTTACATCGGTGCCGGTATCGACATCGACCAGAGTGACCGTGGCCCCAAAGACGACCTTGTCGGCATCGAGATCGGCCGGGTTGATGACCTGGGCGCGAGCAATCTTGTCATTCAGTTCCTTGATACGCCCCTCGATGAAACCTTGACGGTTTTTGGCGGCGTCATATTCGGCATTCTCGGAGAGATCGCCATGCCCGCGTGCCTCGGCAATATCGAGGACAACCTTGGGTCGTTCGACCCGGATAAGGCGTTTAAGTTCTTCCTGAAGGCGCTGATACCCTTCACGGGTCATGGGGATGGTTTGTGACATTATAAAAACTACCTCTTCGCATCGAAAATCAGCGGGCGGGGTTAAGACCCGCCCGCTGTGTTGATATTAAAAAATGTCTGCGACTTTCGGGATAATAACCCCGGTGAAGTCCGAGGTCAAGAATTTCACGCACCGCCGGAAGAATTTTGCTTGTCGCCACCAAGATAGTCCTGCAAGGGCTTGACCCGGAGTTCATGATTCTTCAGGTCGGCGATGGCATCGACGACGGCGACCGCCCCGGCGACAGTGGTGTAGTAGGCGATGCTGTTCATCAACGTCTCCCGACGAATTGAGTAGGAGTCAGCCACCGCCTGGGCTCCCTGGGTGGTGTTGATGACCAGTTGCACCTCGCCGTTTTTGATGGCGTCGACGATGTGCGGCTGCCCTTCCAGAACCTTGTTGATACGGCGGACCTGCAAACCCTGCGCCTGCAGATAGCTGGCGGTGCCGCCGGTGGCGATGAGCCCGAAGCCGTTGGCCACCAGTTTGCGGGCGGCAGCGACAAGGTGTTGTTTGTCGGCATCGCGCACGCTGATGAAAGCGTTACCTTTCAATGGCAGCTTGACGTTGGCGCCGAGCTGGCTCTTGGCGAAGGCCTCGGCGAAGGTATCGGCGATCCCCATGACCTCGCCCGTCGACTTCATCTCCGGGCCGAGAAGGGTATCGACCCCGGGGAACTTGACGAAAGGAAAGACCGCCTCCTTGACCGAATAATAAGCTGGGACGATGTCGCCATGCACGCCAAGCTCCTTCAAGCTTTTGCCGGCCATGACCCGGGCGGCGATCTTGGCCAGGGGACGACCGGTCGCCTTGGAGACGAAGGGGGCGGTGCGCGAGGCGCGGGGATTGACTTCAAGAACGAAGATAGTGCCGTCCTTGATGGCGTATTGTACGTTCATCAGTCCCTTGACCCCCAGTTCCAGCGCCATGACCTCGGTCTGGCGACGAACCTCGGCGATGAGGGTCGGGGAAAGGGAGTACGGCGGCAAGGAGCAGGCCGAATCGCCGGAATGGATACCAGCTTCCTCGATATGCTCCATGATCCCGCCGATGACGACCTCGGTCCCGTCGCAGAGAGCATCGACATCAACCTCGATGGCATCGGAGAGGAATTTGTCGACCAGAATCGGATGCTCGGGTGAGGCCTGCACCGCGGTGGTCATATAACGGCGCAGGTTCTCCACGTCGTAGACGATCTCCATGGCGCGTCCGCCAAGGACGTAGGAAGGCCGCACCACCACCGGGTAACCGATACGATTGGCCACCGCTTCCGCTTCGGCAAAGGAACGAGCAGTGCCGTTCTCGGGCTGGCGCAGGCCGAGTTTATGCAGCATCTCCTGGAAACGCTCACGATCCTCGGCGCGGTCGATGGCATCGGGCGAGGTGCCGATGATCGGCACACCAGCTTCCTCCAGGGCGACCGCCAGTTTCAGGGGGGTCTGGCCACCGAACTGGACGATCACCCCGACCGGTTTCTCCTTGGCGACGATTTCGAGGACGTCTTCCAGGGTCAGCGGCTCAAAATAGAGACGGTCGGAGGTATCGTAGTCGGTCGAGACCGTCTCCGGGTTGCAGTTGACCATGATCGTTTCAAAGTGATCCTCGGCCAGGGCGAAGACGCCGTGGACGCAGCAGTAGTCGAACTCGATCCCCTGGCCGATGCGGTTCGGGCCGCCGCCGAGGATCATGATCTTCTGGCGATCGGTCGGCTCGGCCTCGCACTCCTCTTCGTAGGTCGAATAGAGATAAGGGGTATAGGCGACGAATTCGGCGGCGCAGGTATCGACCCGTTTGTAAACCGGGCGGATCTTCAGCCGATGACGCAGGGCGCGCACCTCCCCTTCCCGGGCCGACCAGAGGATAGCGAGCATCTTGTCGGAGAAGCCGTACTGTTTGGCTTCGAGCAGGGATTCAGCCGTTACGGAGGGCATACCGAGGCGGCGCAGTTCATCCTCTTTCTCAAGAATCTGGCGGATGTTATTGAGAAACCAGGGATCGATGGCGGTGTGCCGACAGATCTCCTCGACCTTCATGCCGCTGCGCAGGGCATCGCCGACGTACCAGAGGCGGTCGGCGTTGGGGACGCGCAACTTCTCCAACAACGTCTCCTGTTCCTTGGCCGAGAGGGCGCGGCGGCCGCCCTGGGCGAGGTCGAAGAACTTGGAGTCGAAGCCGCAGACGCCGATTTCCAGGGACCGCAGCGCCTTCTGCAGCGACTCCTTGAAGGTGCGGCCGATGGCCATGACCTCGCCGACCGATTTCATCTGGGTGGTCAGGGTGGCATTGGCGGCCGGAAACTTCTCGAAGGTGAAGCGCGGCACCTTGGTGACGACATAGTCGATGGTCGGCTCGAAACAGGCCGGGGTCTCGCGGGTAATGTCATTGCGGATCTCGTCGAGACGATAGCCGACGGCGAGTTTGGCGGCGATCTTGGCGATGGGGAAGCCGGTCGCCTTGGAAGCGAGGGCCGAGGAGCGCGACACCCGCGGATTCATCTCGATGACGACGAGACGGCCGTCACGGGGATTGATGCCGAACTGGATGTTGGAGCCGCCGGTATCGACGCCGATCTCGCGGATGATGGCGAGGGAAGCATCGCGCAGAATCTGGTATTCCTTGTCGGTCAGGGTCTGGGCCGGGGCGACAGTGATGGAGTCACCGGTATGGACTCCCATCGGGTCGAGATTCTCGATGGAGCAGATGATGACGACGTTGTCGGCGGTGTCGCGCATCACTTCGAGCTCGTACTCCTTCCAGCCGATGACCGATTCCTCGACCAGGATCTCGTCGGTCGGCGAGGCGTCGATGCCGAGAAGCGCCATGCGCTCGTACTCTTCCATGGTGTAGGCGATGCCGCCGCCGGTGCCGCCCAAAGTAAAGGAGGGACGGATGATGGCCGGGAAACCGATGGTCTTGACGACCTCCAGGGCTTCGGCACGATTGTGGGCCAGGCCCGACTTCGGCACCGCCAGGCCGATCTTCTCCATCGCCGCCTTGAACAGGGTGCGATCCTCGGCCTTCTTGATCGCCGGCAGCTTGGCGCCGATGAGCTCGACCCCGTACTTCTCGAGAATCCCCATTTCCGCCACCGCCACCGCGGTGTTGAGCGCGGTCTGGCCGCCGAGGGTCGGCAGGATGGCGTCAGGACGCTCCTTCTCGATGATCTTGGCGAGGATTTCCGGGGTTACCGGCTCGACGTAGGTGCGGTCGGCAAAGTCGGGATCGGTCATGATCGTGGCGGGGTTGCTGTTGAGGAGGATGACGGCGTACCCCTCTTCTTTCAGCGCCTTGCACGCCTGGGTGCCGGAGTAGTCGAACTCGCACGCCTGGCCGATGACGATGGGGCCGGCGCCGATGATGAGAATCTTGTGGATGTCGGTTCTTTTGGGCATTTACTTGATACTCCTTGGTTTTATGTCGAACGTCTGCAAATTGCCTGTTTATGCGATTAGATTATTGTAGGAGCGGGCTCCGGTCCACGAAGGGACCCAACCTGCAAATTCCACTAATCTTTCAGACGTAACTGCTTCACCACCGCCGCACTGAAACGATCAAAATCCTCAAGATGCTGCTGCAACACCAGAATGACGATTTCGGCATCGACTGTTTCGTACTGATGGACAACGATGTTCCGGAACTTGGCCATCTTCTCCATGACGGCCGTCTGCTCGGCGGAGAGTATTTCATTCTCCCCCAGCACGCGGAAAGTATCGGCATAAGTCTCTGGCGTCCGTAACCCCTGATCCGAGATCAGATGGCCGGCCACGTCGGCACACAGCTCGATCATCATCTGCAGGGTGCGCTCGACGATGCGCTGCACCTTCCAGTCGGCACGATATCCAGCTACTGTCAATGTGGAGAACTCGTCGAGTTGCTTGCAATATTCAGCCAAAGAGGCGAGTTTTTTCAGCACCAGCATCTTGTCGACCATTAGACGAACCTCCGGATCAGGATGGCCTCTTCCTTGCGGCTGAAATCGAAGAATTCACGCGACAGGCGTGATTCGAAGAGATGGCGCACGGCCGGTTCGTTGTCCACGAGTACCTGGCGCTGCCGGAGTATCCGACCGACCAGACTCACCGGTGCCGTATTCAGAATAACCAGATCGACTTCATCGCTGCCAAGGATGTCGGAAATCAGCCCGAGCAACTCCATCTTGCTCTCCGCCGCAGCGACTCCGCTATGCAGATAAACGGCGATGTCGACATCCGAAAGCGGCCGTTGCTCCCCCCGCGCCAGCCCTCCGAAGAGGTAGGCGAAGGCGACACTCTCCTGTCGCGCCAGTTCCGGCGCAAGGCGGGTCAGTCGGCAAGCAATATCGACAGGCAGTCGTTGGCGTTTAATCATGCTTCACCGAAAAATAAAGTAAACCGCGCCAGCCAGACAACAGCCGGCCCAGAGATAATCCCACTTGAGCGGCACCCCCATGTACCAGACGGCAAAAGGGACGAAGACGCAGAGGGTGATCACCTCCTGGGTGATCTTGAGCTGGGCCAGACTGAAGTTGCCGGCGTAGCCGATGCGATTAGCCGGGACCTGGACCAGGTATTCAAAAAATGCGATCCCCCACGAAACGATGACGGCAATGAACCAGTGGCGGCTGTGCAGGTTCTTCAGGTGCGCGTACCAGGCGAAGGTCATAAAGATGTTCGATATGACCAGCAGGACGACGGTCCTCATGCCGCGCTGCGTGCCTTGGCCATCATCTCGACGAAACGCCCGAAGAGGTACTGCGAATCGTGCGGGCCGGGTGAGGCCTCGGGGTGGTGCTGGACCGAGAAGATCGGCAGCGACTTGTGCCGAATCCCCTCGACGGTCTGGTCGTTGAGGTTCTCATGCCCGAGTTGACAGACTTCGGCGACGGAATTGAGGTCGACACAGAAGCCGTGGTTCTGGGCGGTGATTTCGACTTTGTGGCTGGCGACATCGAGGACCGGCAGGTTGGAGCCATGGTTGCCGAAGGGGAGCTTCATGGTCCGGCCGCCGAGGGCCAGGCCGAGGAGCTGGTGGCCGAGACAGATACCGAAGATCGGCTTCTTGCCGATGAACTGGCGGATAATCTCCTGGACGGCGACGAGGGGCTCGGGATCGCCGGGCCCGTTGCTGAGGAAGATGCCGTCGGGATTCAGCGCCAACGCTTCGGCGGCCGGAAAGGTGGCCGGGACGACGGTGACGGCGCAGCCAGCGTCGACCAGGCAACGCAAAATGTTGTACTTGATGCCGAAATCGTAAGCCACCACCTTGTATTGGGCGCTCTTGGGGTCGACCTGCGGGTAGCCGCTGCCGAGCTGCCAACTCCCCTCGGTCCATGGATAAGGAGCGCTGCAGGAGACGCCGCTGGCGAGATCGAGGCCGGACATGACCGGCACCTTGTGCAGCTTTTTGTGCAGACTCTCGGGATCAAAATCGGTGGTCGAGATGATGCCGTTCTGGGCGCCGTGATCGCGCAGACGACGAGCCAGGGCGCGGGTATCGAGGCCGTGGATGCCGACGACCTTATGCTCCCTGAGGTAGGCGTCAAGGCTCATGGTGGCGCGCCAGTTGGAGTAACAGTCCTGATATTCCTTGACGATGAAACCGGAGAGGAAAAGGCCGCGGCTCTCGATATCTTCTCGGTTGATGCCGGTGTTGCCGATCTGGGTGTAGGTCATGGTTACCATCTGCCCCTTGTAGGAGGGGTCGGTCAGGACTTCCTGATAACCGGTCATGGCGGTGTTGAAAACCACCTCGCCGGTTGCTTCGCCACTGGCGCCAAAGGATTTACCGGTAAAGATGCGCCCGTCGGCGAGGGCCAGAACTGCTTTCATGTGGATCTCCTGGGACGAATATGGTTCGGGTGTAGGGGCGATTCATGAATCGCCCCTTGTATATTGAACGAGTAGCCAGTTTGGTTCTATTGCTGTTACAGTTTGCTCCGGGACGCCGGGGTAAAGAGAGAAAGGTGAA
>MGTO01000053.1 GCA_001799485.1 Desulfuromonadales bacterium GWC2_61_20
GCGGTCCTCGTCGATGAGATGATTGATCCCCTCGCCGACAATGTAGGTATCCATGCCGGTGCCGCCGTAAAGCCAGTTTTCGCCGCCGCCACCGTTGAGGGTGTCGCCACCGGCGCCGCCGTAGATGATGTCGTTGCCGGCGCTGCCGGTGATTTTGTCGACCCCGCCGCCGCCGTCGATCTTGTCGATGTTGAGAACGATGGTCTGGCTCAGGTCGATGGTGTCATTCAAGTCGGTCCCGGCGATGGTGTTGTACCCGAGATGGCCATCGATGAATTCGACGGAGCTGGCCGGATTGAAGTCATGCACACGGATGGTGTCGTCGCCATCGCTACCGCGGATGGTGTCGATATCAGCCCCGCCGTCGAAGGTGTCGTAGTCGCTGTCGGTGCCGATGACGACGAAGGTATCGTTGCCGATACCGCCGGAGAGAGCATCTTGGCCCTTGCCGCCTTCAAGGTAGTCGTCACCCCCCAAACCTTGCAGCTTATCCTCTCCATCCATGCCGTAGAGGTGATCGTTACCGTCCCACCCGCCAAGCTCTTCACCAGCCGCCGAGCCGAATTTGTAGAAATCCCCCTGGCGGCTGTAGCTGTTGGCTTCGGCGGTCATGTCGGGATTGGTGAAATCTTCAAAGGTGATGCTTCCCTCCATCCGCGGCAAAGCACTCTTGTTGTAGCGATAGAAAAGAAAGCTCGCCCGGTCTTCGAACCATTGTGCCGAATAGTTCTCGACATCCAGAGAACCATCGTTAGGCACATAGCTTTGGCTCATGCCGGTGATGGCAATGGGACTCAATTGCAACAGGGCGAAGAGGGCCGCTGGATCACTTTTGGCCATGGCCGAAATCTCGGCGACGGGGAGATTGGCCAGCGAGACGATTGTTCCTTGCCCCCCTGCGGCGACGACGTTCTGCAGTTCGTAGAGGTTGGTGTAATAGATGTCGCGGTCGGTCTCGCTGCACGGATAGCTCTTGCCATAGACCGCCCCGGCGGCGGCGAGGGCCGATTCGAGGATGTTCTCGGTGTCACCGGGAAAAGCGTTGAGGATGCCGCTGATGGTTTCGATGCTCACCGAGGGGTCGATGGTGGCGAAGAGGCTGTAGACGGCGAGAGCGTCGGTTACTCCGGCAATGAAGTGAGCACCGATGGGCGATTGCGATTCAACGGTTAACACAATCGGTGGCGCGACGTAAAGGCCGACCAACGAAACAACATCGTCCGCGGCAACGATATTGGTGATGGACACTACGGCGGGAATGGCAATCGGAGTTCCGGGAGAAAGGGCGTTAACAATACCTCCGAGAAGATCGCCGTTGATCACTCCCGTCACTCCTGGGGCATTGTAGAGGTAGGTGTGCGCGACATCCGCCGGGATATCGAGCGCCAAATTGGTGGCAAGAAAACCGCCCAGAGAGTGCCCGGCCACCGTGAAGCCCGGCAGCAGGACATCGTTATCCAGCCACGTCTGTACCTGCGCGGAGAGGGCAGCATATTGCGCCTGATGTTCGGCAGTGCCGAGGGCTCCGATATCGATGACATCCGTGGCAATATCGTTCAGGTCGGTAATTTCAGTGCCTCTGGCCGCAAGATAGCGTTGACCATCGACGTTCTCGAACACCGTCGCCGACAGACCATTGCTGGTGACAACTTCGTGCGTTATTCCAAGCTCGTCAATCCACTCTATCGTCTCGCTATGATTGTATTGAGCAACGACCCGCCATTGACTGGCGAAGTTTTCGGCTTGGCTGAAGGTCATGCCAACTTTGAGCAATTCACTTTGACTTGGCTCACCCGTACTAAGAGTTGCATATGCAGCTTGCGCAAGTTCGGCTTGGACGTAGTATTCATTGATTTCATTCATGTCGCACCCCCGTTCCAATTTTGATAAAAACTTGTTTCTTCAAGTCTGAAATATCTGACTGTTCTGGGCAGCCGAATGAAGATTCATGCCATGGCCCAGGAATATCCCCACCGCGTCTTGCGTAGCTTGTTGCTTCACCAAGTAGCTTGTTATCCAAGTTTCTGAAAATCTCGAAATGAAGTCGCCATACTTCAGGCGACATTTTTTTGTAGTAGTAAATTTTTGAGTCATAGTGGTATTCCGTCCCCAGATTCACATCTTTCCCGGACGGAATTTTCACTACACCGTACTTGTCAAACCTCTCTCCCGGCAACTCCACCGTCTCATACACTTTAACCCCCCCATCCTTGGCGCACAGCTCCCGCACCTGGGCGTCGTAATACTCCTTCTTCCCCACCACTTCCCAGAACGCACCGCCAAACCAGACCAAGAAGAGCAGCACACCGATGACGATATGCACGATTTTCGGTGTTAGGTCGGTCGGTTTCCAGATCCGCCAGACGCGATAGATGATCCAGCCAGCAAGCAGCCAGATGGCGATCAGCGCCAGAAGGTACAATCCGCTCATGCTGCTTCCCTCCATTCTTGAGTATCGTTATCGTCGCCGGCGCCGCCATCGAGAAAGTCGTCACCCTGCTCGGCCAGGGGGGTGGTGGTTTCGTCGCCGAAGAGCTTGTCGTTCCCCGCGCCGCCAAAGAGAGCGTCGTGCCCCTCCTGGCCGAAGAGGACATCGTTGCCGCTGCCGCCGTCGATCCAGTCGTCACCGCGCCCGCCGCGAGCCCAGTCGTCCCCCCCGCCGGCATAGATGAAATCGTCCCCGCCCGCCCCCGGATCGAAAATATTCGACTGCCCGTAAGCGGTGGTGTAGACGCCGCTACTAACGCTGCGCGTCGCCGTCCAGTCGCGCCCGACCCAATCGGTGGCGAGGTCGCCGTCGATATTGTCGTTACCGGCGCCGCCGAGAATAATATCGCTGCCGCTCCCGCCGAGAAGGACATCGGTCCCCGCGCCGCCGACCAGGGTGTCGTCCCCGCCCCGGCCGTCGAGCCATTCGCCGGGCAGACCGCTGGCCGCCCCTTCGCCGAGCGCCACCGCCGCGCCGACGCTGAGCTCCTCGTCGGCGTAAAGACGGTCGTTCCCATAACCGGCCATAAGGATGTCGCGCTCGCTCCCGCCGACCAGGACATCGTCGCCGTCGCCAGCCTGCAGGTGGTCGTGCCCGGCGCCCCCTTCGAGGCGGTCGTTGCCGCCGCGCCAGCCGACGAGCCGATCGTCGCCGCCCAAACCCTGGATGAGGTCGTTGCCGGCGCTGTCATTGAGGGTGTCGCTCTGGTCGGCAGCGAGCACGGCGGGAGCGGTCAGGACGTTGCCGAGATCGTCACTCCCCAACTGCACCCCGTCCAGCAGCGGATCGACATCGATGCGCGCGAGGTCGCCGCCAATGGTGCGAGCGAAACCGGTTGCCGCAGGCGGTGCCTCGACCAAAGCAATGCCGTAATCGCCGCTGGTGAAATCCTCCAGCACCACCTGCTGGCCCGCGCCGAGCTGGATGGTGAAGGGGGAGTTCATGGTTCCGGATGTCCCGGTGGCGAGATGCTGATACGTCCCGTCCGCGCCTTTCTCCCAGAGACCGTTGAGGATATTGCCTTGCTGATCCTTGATGATGCCGAGGCGGTCTTCGTCGATGAGATGGTTGATCCCTCGCCGACGATGTAGGTATCCATGCCGGTGCCGCCGTAAAGCCAGTTTTCACCGCCGCCGCCGTTGAGGGTGTCGCCACCGGCGCCGCCGTAGATGGTATCGTTGCCGGCGCTGCCGGTGATTTTGTCGACCCCGCCGCCACCGTCGATCTTGTCGATGTTGAGGACGATGGTCTGGCTCAGGTCGATGGTGTCATTCAAGTCGGTCCCGGCGATGATGTTATAGCCGAGATGGCCATCGATGAATTCGACGGAGCTGGCCGGATTGAAGTCATGCAGGCGGATGGTGTCGTCGCCGTCGCCACCGCGGATGGTATCGATATCAGCCCCGCCGTCGAAGGTGTCGTAGTCGGCATCCGTCCCGATGACGACGAAGGTGTCGTCGTTGTCACCACCGAGAAGGGTGTCTTGGCCCTTGCCGCCTTCGAGATAGTCGTTGCCGGCATAGCCGTACAATATGTCGTCCCCGCCCATGCCGTAGAGGTGATCATCCTTCGATTGCCCCGGCAGGGTGTCCCCGGCATCGCTCCCAAAGGTGTAGCGGGCATTGTCAAACAACGTGGTGCGCTCTCCGGACCAGGCGTCCTTCTGTGTTGTGATATCGGTGTATTGAACGGGAAATGCTTCGTGGGATGGTTGATTGGAATGAATATGATGGTAAAGAAAGTGCGCGCGGTCCTCAAAATATTGGTCGGAGAATCCGGTGGGATCAAGACCTTGATAGGCCGGGAGGTTGGCGCCTTGGACGACAAAAGAATTCAGATGCACCAGGGCATAAAGCTCGGCCTTGTTCTCCGGTGACAGGGCACCGAGGGTCGCCACGTCCTTGTCGCCGAGGTTGAAGAGTTGCAGGTTGGTGGTGCCGGTCTCCGCTACCTTCTGGGCCATGGCCACAGTGTCAAGGGTGGCGAGGTTGCCGGCTCCGACGATTTCGCTCAACTCCAGCAGAAAGCGGCGCACCGGGTCGTCGCCGGGAACGAAAGTAATGCTTGCGGTCAAAGAGCTGTAGTCGTCTTGCGGGAAGAGGGTGAGCAAGTTGTTGAAGACGGCGATGCCTTGGTTGAGGGCGGTTATTCCGTGAGCAGCAAACCCACCAAGTGAACCTCCGTCATAGTCCATGACCGGGTTGAAACTTCCGATGAGCCCGCCGACGATATCCGTGATCACGCCTGAAACGAGTTCCTGGTAATCCTTCCCGACGGTTACAACATTGACGTTCTCGGTGACGATTCCGGTCACACTCTGGGTAGAGTTGAGATATGCAGAAAATTTGGCCGAATCGACGCCGATAATAGCCGCCATGGTGTTCGCCCATTCTGGCGTAATCAGGCCATCGGGAAGGCTGGTGGGAGGAATGACACTCCGCCCGACAAGCTCGAAAATGTCGCCGATGGTGCTGGTTTGGAACAGATCATTGTCGGCGATGCCGAAGGGATTGTAACCATAGGCTTGCATGCCGAAGGTATAGCTGACCGCCGTGGCGATGGCGCCGCCCAGAGAATGGCCGGTTAGAGTGGTGTTCTCTTGGTTCATCCCTGGATAGAGAGCCATCAGCTCCTTGACGAACATGATCGCTTCCAGAAATTGGCCCGGAACGTTCTGCAACCCCATACCCAGTACGTCGGTCTGAATCAGATCACGCCAAGTTTCGACTACGTTGAGCACAACTTCCGTCCCCCGAAAGGCGAAAACGTATTGGGAGCCTTCGACGTTCGGATCGATCTTTTTCAGCAGCAACGCTTGGAAACCATTGCTGGATTCCGGGCTGATGGCGAGGACTTCGTAGCCGGGAAGATCCTCAATTGGCATACCAATTGATGTTGGACTTAAGTACGTGGGATCGTATACTTTCTCTGCAATTTCTCCCATGATTTCGATAGCTTCTTTGGATATTGTCATTTTCCCCTCCCTAATTGTTTATCCCGGTAATTATTCAAGTCTGGTTATCCACTCCGCTCAAGTTGACACCGGGGACAGCCTGAGAGCGAAGTTCGTTATTGGGGGTGAGCTCACCGCCCGTTGAATGAT
>MGTO01000054.1 GCA_001799485.1 Desulfuromonadales bacterium GWC2_61_20
GAAGGTGACCGGCCATTTCTTCTCGCGCACCAGCTCCTTCAACCCCTCGTGAATCTTGCCGATGGCGGTGCAGGCCGCTTCCTGGTCGGTCTCGGGGAGGAGGAGAGCGAATTCGTCGCCGCCAATGCGGGTGACGAGGTCAGTCTTGCGCAACGTCATCCGAATGTTCTGGGCGACGGCGCGCAGGAGCTTGTCGCCGGTGCTGTGGCCGAGGGTGTCGTTGATGGACTTGAAGTTGTCGATATCGAGGTAGGCCATAGTCAGGGGGCGGACGTAGCGGCCGGCCCGGGTCATCTCGACTTCGGCGAGTTCGGAGAATTTCCCCGAATTGGCCACTCCGGTCAGAGCATCGGTGCGGCCGGCTTCGCGCTCGTTGTTGAGAGACTGGCGCAGTGCCGAAAGCAACCAGACGAGGGCGAGACCAAGGGTCAACTGGGCGATGAAATTCCAGGCGTAGACCGGCAACGGCATCGACATGCGTCCGGCGTAGAAGGTCACAGCCACAGCGGTCACCGCGCTCAGGGCGGCGACAAGCACGGTCAGTCGACTCACGGGAAGAAGGGCGGCGACGGCAACGGGAAGGAGGTAAGGGAGGGCGAAATTGAAGCCGCTGCCGTAGAGATAATCGAGGCTGCCGATGCCGGCAATCAGGAGGAGGGAGGTGGCCGGAAGGAGACGTCCGGTTCTCGGGTCGAGGTCGAGAAGATACGACATAGGGTGATCCTTTGCGGCTGTTTCAACAGAGTCCGTGCCAGCGCCGGCGACCGGCGGGAAAATCGCCCGCATCTTACGCCAGACCCTGGCGCCATGGCAATGGTCAAGGTGGTGTTGCCACGAAAAACATGCTCACGCCATTGGTGGCATCAGAGATCGTCCGGGGTAAAGGCCACGACGTCGTCGATTCTCTCGGCGCCAGTCAGGAGCATGACCAGACGATCGACACCGAGGGCGATACCGGCGGCGGCGGGGAGGGCAGCGAGATCGCGCAAAAAGGCTTCGGGGAGCGGGGCCGGAACCTTGCCGGAGGCGCGACGCGCTGCTTCATCGTGGAGGAAGCGGCGGCGCTGCTCAATCGGGTCGGTGAGTTCAGAGAAGGCGTTGGCGACTTCGATTCCGCCCAGATACAGCTCGAAGCGCTCGGCGACGCTGACGTCCCCCGGTTTGGGGCGGGCGAGGGCGGCGAGTTCGACGGGGTACTCGGTGAGGAAAATCGGGGCGTTGCTGCCGAGGTGCGGTTCGACTTCACTGGTGAGGATTTCCTCGAAGCGGCCACTGGCGAGGGCGGCGGCCAGGGGGACGGAGGCGTGGCGGGTGAAGGCTTTAACGACAGTCAGTCGCTCCCACTGGGGGGCGAGGTTGATGCCGCGTCCGGCGACGGTCAAGCTTCCGCCCGGCACCAGAGCGCGCAGCAGCCCTTCGCAGTCGTCCATCAGGGCGTGGTAGTCGGTGTCGCGGCGATACCATTCGAGGAGGGTGAACTCGGGGAGGTGGCGCCCGCCCCGTTCCCCCGCGCGCCAGACCTTGCCGAGCTGGAAGAGACGCGGGTAGCCGGCGGCGAGGAGGCGTTTCATGCAGAGTTCGGGGGAGGTCTGGAGGAACCAGTCGCCGCTGGCGACGGCGTCGATATGCGGTTCGGGAGCGTTGGCGGGGAGGCGCTGCGGGGTTTCGACTTCGAGAAAGTCGCGGTCGATGAAGAAGGCCCGGATCGTCTGGACGATCCGGGCCCGCTCAATCAGGGCCTGGCGCTTGCGGGCCAGGGACCAGTTCGCTTCCACTCTTAACCTTTGACCCGGGTCGAGTATTCGCCGGTACGGGTGTCGATCTGGATCAGCTCCCCTTCTTCGACAAAGGGCGGCACCGAAAGGGTGAAGCCCCCTTCGACGGTGGCCGGTTTGCTGTTGCCGGCGGCGGTGTCGCCCTTGACCCAGGGGTCGGATTTGGTCACGCGCAGGGTCACGAAGTTGGGGAGGGTGATGCCGATGCCACGGCCATTGAAGAGAAGGATGCTGACAGTCATGTTGTCTTTGATGAAGTAGTGGTCGTCCCCCAGGGTCTCTTCGGAGAGGTGAATCTGTTCGAAGGTTTTGCTGTCCATGAAGACGTAGCCGACTTCGTCCTGGTAGAGGTACTGCATCTCGCGCTCTTCGAGGGGGGCCGGCTCGAAGGAGTCGCCGGAACGATAGGAGCGGTCGTAGATGGAGCCGGTGATCATGTTGCGCATCTTGCACTTGTAGATTGCCTGCCCTTTACCCGGCTTGGCAAAGTCGAAACCGACGATGATATGCGGCTCGCCGTCGACGAGGAGCTTGAGGCCTTTTTTCAGATCGGAACAACTGTACATGGGTGGATCTCCTTGCTATGCGAAATGGGCAGTGACTGCGACGGGTTTGCGTAAAAAACGGCGCATTTAAGCATAGAACGGGATTTTTGTCACCGGGAAAGTTGGGAGATGCGAACGGTGACCGACAGCCCATCACCCTTCGATGATGCCAGCCCCTCTATCCTCTTCCTATTGCACCCGGCCAATCGGAAAGGCCTGACCACTGATGGAAATGGTCGGGTACTGCGCCCGGTTGAAGATTCTCTCCGCAAGCAGCGGTACTTCGTTGTCGACGTAGTCGGCCAGTTCGGTCGTCTTGACGAAACCGGTCCGCCCTTTGTCCGCCTTCCCCTTGAGGCCGTCGGTGAGAACGTAGGTAAAGAGCCCGTGCCCTTGATAGCCTTCCAGGGCCTCCTGCACCGAGGTCGAAGCCGAGAGGATCGTCGAACCGACCGCACGGCTCAGGACCTTGATGGCAGTATCCTCGCTCATGCCGCGGGTGAGCATGGCGGTCTGGATGGCATCGCCGAGATGGCCGGCGCTGCAGGTGTCGATAACGATAAGTTTCTTGGTTGCCGGGATGTTCGCCACGATCTCCTTGAGGGCGTGCTGGCTGATGGCGTCGGTTTTGAGCTTGGCGGTGGAGGTCGAACCGACGTTGGAGCTGAGGAGGAAATATTCGCCGTCGTCGACGGTTCCGTGGCTCGCCACGTAGAAGACGAAGAGGTCGTCGGGGTTCAATTCCCGGTAGGAGCGCAGCGTCTGCAAGATATTCTCCTGCGTCGTTTCCTCCCGGGTCAGCAGGCACGTCACCTTGACCTGTTCGAAAAGGGGCGTCGCCGCTTGCTGCAGGGTATCGGCAAAGAGCTGCGCGTCAGCCACGGCGTAATTCAGCTGCAGTTTGGGGTTCTTGTACTGATTGACGCCGATGACCAGGGCGTGCAGCGACGGCCGGGTCGGGGCTTTGTAGGTGGAGACGATCTGGCAGGTGGCGTCGCTGCTCTGCATGCTGTTGTCGGCGTTGAAGGCGATGGCGCGGATGGAATTCGTCCCCTGCGCCAGCTTGACGGTGTATCTCTTCACCACCGCCCCCGTTCCCGCCGTCGGGGTCAGGGTAATGCCGCGGCTGCTGTCGAGGACCACGGCCGAGCCGTTCAGGTAGAGGCGCACGTCACCGATACCGCCGCCGGCGTCGGTAACCTTGACGGTGACGGTCGTCTCCAGGGTGCCGATGCTGGCCGGGGTGTCGACGATGGCGACGGTCGGTGGCTGTTTGATCTCGGCGATCCTGCGGAACTCCTTGAGCGAGCCGCCACTGAGGGCGACCTTGACCAGGTCCGGCCGATAGAACGACTCGCGCAGCTGGGCGATGGAATACGGCTGCCCGCCGACGGTGACATTCAGGTACTGATCCCCCTTCTCCGAAGCGTTGTAGTAGCCATTCGGGGTCATGACCAGCCATTCGCCATCCTCAAATCTGAGCAGGGTGGCGATCTCTTCGCCGGTGGCATAATCCCAAATGCGGGTCGATGAATCGCCTCCGGATATCAGGTATTTGCCATCTTTAGAAAATTCTAGGCCATGCGCCCCTACTATCATGTAATTGCACGAGTGTGCTTCAACCGACCTGCTAAGTGCACCTGTTTCGACATCCCAAATTTTGATAATCCCGTCGCAAAGCCCGAGGGAAAGTACAAATTTTCCGTCAGGGGAAAACATCACGTTGCTGATTTTAATCGTATCGCTGATGGCACAGCTGTGGGCATTTTCAATGTGGTGCACAGAGCTGAAGGAAGGAACATCCCAAATCCTTATGCCACCGTTAAAATCATCTGCTGCCGCACGTTTTCCATCGGGGGAAAAATCGACTGCAGCGATCGGTCTTTTGCTTTTGGCTGCTTTGGTTGATTTTACGAGTTGGCCAGTTCTAAAGTCGGATAAAGCGACCGTGCCATCATCCCCTCCGGTAAGTATATACTGTCCATCCGCTGAGATGGCTACCGGGGCCACAGCTCCGCCAAAGACAGATTCGTGTCCGTTGATTGGAAACCCCCTCATGGAATTGCCACTCTTCCAATCCCACACAGTTGTAAAAAAATGCGACCCCGGGTCGCCTAGCAGACTCTTTGGTGGCGAAAACCTCCACTCCGCTGTGAGCAATTGTTGCCTGTCAGGGCTCCACACAAAACCTAGCGGCCCTTTATCTCCGAGGACTCGCTCCCGCACACCCGATGCAATACTCCAAACATCAATTTTTTCACCCTCCTTTAGTGTCAACGCGTATTGACTATCGGGAGAAAAATCAACGAGCAAAGGTATGGGGTATTTAAAGCGGCTTTGCGGTTCCCCAAATGTTTTTACTAGGGATGCCGTTGATAAATCCCAGAGGGCTGCACACTGAAACGCATTTCCCGAAAGGGCGAACCGTCTGTCCGGCGAAAAAGCAACCTTGCCGATTCGCGGCACGTTCTGTTGAATGGTCATGGTCAAATCAGCGCTTTTTATCCGCAATTCTGGTGTTACCGAGCAACCGGACAACGCTACAGTACAACACAAAGCAATAAAAAGTTTTCGCATGGGGATCCTTTCCTCCGGTTTCAGTGTCACAATAGTGAATCTCACGAATTTTTCAAAACATAACGCCCGGTCTTTTTCCCGCCGCCCTTATCGACCAACCCGGCGGCAAGGAGCGGTTGCATTCATCCCTCCCCGCGTTCATTTCGCTGATTTTCCCGTGCCTGCAACCGTGCCTTGGTCATCCGCTCACGCAAGCCGCCCTCTTGCAGAAAGACCTTCTCCAGACCTTTCAGCTGCCGATCGAGCAGATAATTGGCCTGGTGAATCAGGCAGATGGCGATATTTGCCACCACCTCGGCGGGGCGGGTATCGACAAAGACTCGATAAGAGTCATAGGAAACAGGGGAATCATGCCCAAGTTTTCTGACGTAAAGGGCTTCCCGGGAATTTTTATTCCAGATGGGAAAATCGCGCACTTTGAGAAAATCCCGATAATCCTCCAGTAGCTCTTCGAGGCTGGCCCTTGCCACGTTGGTCAGCTTGATCTCCATCTCCTTGGAGGTGGTCGCAGCCTTGCTCCCCTCGACGATATTCTGCTTGCCGGAGCGCGCCGCCTGCACCATCTGGTCGATGGTGCGGTCTCCTCTCTTGAGAAAGCGCGCACAGAAGCGGTAAGTAAGCTGATAGACGATTTCGGACTTTTGATAAGAGAGCAGGGTCTGGTAGTCGCCCCTTGGTGGCAAGAT
>MGTO01000055.1 GCA_001799485.1 Desulfuromonadales bacterium GWC2_61_20
CAGGCGCCCCTGGGCGTTGTAGCCATACGTCGTGGTCGCGGTGCCGCCGAGATGGTCTGTCTTGCTGGCAAGCTTGCCGTCGGGGGTATAGGCAAAGCCGAGGACAAGCTGATCGCCGCTGCCGACCAGACCATCGCCGTCGGCGTCGCGGCGCTTCTCTTTGAGCTGCCCGGCGTCCGTATAGACATAGAGGAGACGCCGGCTGGCCGGGTCGCCGGGGGCGATCTCGCTGGTGAGCTGGCCGGTGGCGTCGTAGGTGAAATCGGTCTGCTGCCCCTTGGCGTCCTTGACCCCGACCAGCTTGTCGACCCCGCCGCCACAGGAGGCGCACCCGGCGCCGCTGTAGAGGAGTTCGGTCACCTGGGTCAGGGCGTCGGTAATTTTGGATTGTAAAAGAGCAATGGAGCTTTGATGTTATTTAACCGGATTTCGTGAATCGTGGGGAGTTGACCCCTTTATGTTTCCCGGATTTCGTGAATCGTGGGGAGTTGACCCCTTTATGTCCCCCTTATAACCTAATGATCTGTTTGACTTTGTGAAATATGTAGACACGACCCCTCTATGCGCCGTAAAAGAACGATGCGCCGGACGTATTTTCAGTCGGATTTCGCGACTTGCGAGGTGTTACATCCGCTGTCATAGCAATTTGGTGCCTGACGCCTTATGCCTGTTCCAAAAAAGAATTAGCCCCCAGAACTAATTATAAAATTTGCTTCTTCATGTATTTCATAATCATCGAATTCTACATAATTATGACTTTCAATAAATGAAACACTAAGGAACTTATGAAGCACTTCTCGCCATAATTTTGAATCTAGTTCGACTATAATTATATCGTCTAGTATTTTACATAGAGTATTGCTATTTTTATTAGACTTAAGCAATACGTTTTTACCACCTAAAACATTTACATAGCTATAGTTATCAATATCAATAATTATTGAATCGTTTGTTCCAAGTTTGTGCAAGTCAAAAACGAGTCGACAAAATTCATCAGGCTGACCAACCCATATAAAATTAGGGCCTGGTTCTCCCTCAAACGGCGTGTTTAGAATTTGGATTGTTATCATTTTCTACTCCTGCGTTATTTCACTGGAATATTTTGCCATGGTGAATTGTTTCCGGGGGGTTTATTGTCCCAATGTCCTTCAGGATGATGCGAGTCTGGTTTGTGTGGTCGCCACTCACCACCCTCCTTGTCATAAAGGCTCTTTTCTCCCCGTGCTTTATTTTTTGCTCTCGATGGGTCGCCTTCTGTAAAGGGGCCATTCCCTGGTGGTATTGGCCAAGTACTTGTGTCACCCATATCTGTATCATTATTTATGCTTGGAATTGGGCAACTTTTCCCTTCCTCACTACCGTTTTCATTGCTCTCGCCCAAAAGGGGACATCCATGATAAGTAAAGTCAACGGGAAAACGGAGATTTCCCTGTACCTCGCGGACGTCCTTCCGGTGGCGTTTGTTAACTCAAGAACCCTCTACGCCCATCAACCTTTTTGATCTCTTCAAGCGGTCCGCCGATCAGGCGACCAGACATCCATTTGCCGTCTCAGGGACAAATCCCCTCACGGAAGATTGAGTTAGGGCCAACCCGCCGGCCTCGAAACAGATCTCGGTGGCGCAACCCGTTTCCGCGTTCGCAAAGTCCCCATTTCTGCAAGGCCCGGCGGGAAGATCGTTTGGAGCAAAGGGCTATATTGTTGTTACGGCGGCTCAGGCGACCTGGGGCGTATCCTCCACAACAAATGGGGTACCGCGCCGATCGACGGCCAGCAGGTATTCGACCAACTTGCGTGCTACCGCCAAACTTGCCCGGTTGCGATTGCCCTTTGCCAGTTCTTTCTCGTGCAGTGCCGCCAGTTGCGGGTTCCAGTGCGGTGCCAGTTTGGCGGCCTCGATCAGCATGGTTTGCAGGTGCTTGTTGCGCTTTTTGGAGATCGGGCCGCGCTGTTCCTTCCCGGCCGATTCCCGCTGGGCGCTACAGAGTCCGCAGTAGCTGATGGCCTGACGGGAATTGCTGAATCGTGCAGGGTCGCCGATTTCCAAAACCCATGTCAGAGCCATGATCTCGCCGACCCCGGCAATGCTCATCAAGCGTTCGACGCGTCCCCGAATGAGCGGCTGTTCCCGCAAGGTTTTGATCAGTTGCTTCTGAGCGACGGTGAACAACTCCAGGTTGCCACGGCTCAATCGCAACAGATCCTTGACCGAGTCCGGCACGTCTTCGACTCGTTCCAGCAATTCGCCGAAATACTTGCGCCCATAGAGTCGCCGTTTGTCGTAGGTGGCACCCACCTCCATCAACAACCCGGACATCTTGTTCTTTATCTTCACGGCGGTTCGTACCACCAAGTTCCGGTAACGCAGGATGCGCCGTAATTCCCGCAGCTCCTCGGACATCATGGCGCATTCGGGGAGTAGGTTGACCCGCAACAGATCGGCCAATTTCTCCGCGTCGGCCCGGTCGTTCTTCTTCTTGGCCGCCGTGATCGCTTTGAGCATTTCCGGGTGCGCGACCTTCAACTCCACGGCATGCGGTTTGAGAAAATCGTAGATCCAGCCTGTAAACAAAGTTGCTTCCAGTGCGCCCATCCAGGGGCCTGGCAACTCCGTCAGCCATTGTCGCAGCGCCTTGCGCTCGGCGTTGACGACTCCTTGCCGCACCGTCTTACCGCTGACGGTCTTGATGCAGTAGGCGATGGTTTTCTTGTGGACGTCCAGCCCAACGTAGTGAATACTTTCCATGGGAGCCTCCTTGTGGGTCTGACTCGGGGCGATTTATTCGACCCTGCTCGCTCAGTATATGAGCTGTCCGCCACTTGGAGGCTTCCGCTTTAACTACTTATCCATTCAAACAGATCTATTTTCCCTCTCCGCGCAGAATGCCGACATGGGCTCTGACCTCTGCGGTCGCGGCATCGAATCGTTGTTCTAACCTCTCGACCAGCACCTCAATATGGCGCTTGAACATCGCGGCAATCTCTTGCTTCTCTTCTGCGTCCATAACCCCTCCCTCCCGACAATTGCATTTACACAGGACGTGTAAACGCCCGCCCGAGCAAGCTCGAACGGGAGTTCATGTTACGTCAACAGCCTTTCTGCCTTAAGCCAATTCCGAACGCAAGTGAGCGACCTCGCGCAGGGCCAACAGCATGGCTGACTTGTCCCCCTCCTCAAGCACGGCATTGAGATAGGACGCGGCATTCTCCGGACTTTTCAGCCACTCGCGGAGGTCCTCTTCATAATCGGTCATCGGTTTCATGTTTTTCGTCCTCTGGCTTTAACCCAACTGGGCCAACAACGCCGTCCGTAACCTCGCCACTATTTCCACGGCCTCGGCGGCATCGGCCTGTTCCGCCGATTCACCGGGGTAGCGAAAGGCCACGGCCGCGCGGGAGAGAAAACGCAACTCGTCTTCCGGCCACTGCCAGTTCGGATTGTCGCGAAAGATAGTATCTGCGAGAAAGACCAGATCGTGCGTCTTGGGCGGAAGTTCACCACGAGCGATGAGCAGGGCCTTCATGAGTTTTTCGATGCACTGCTGGGCGTGAAAGCAGACAGCATCCAGGTTCGGCGCTTCGACGGCCGCCAGCTCACGCTGCGCGGTGCGGAAGTCGCCATCGGCCTTGGCCAGCCACTCCTTAATGACGTCGTTCATAGAGCACCTGCCCCTTGTCGAGGGCCTCGCGAATCAGCGGATCGCCCTGGGCGTAGCGACGGGCTGTTTCGTCCGGGCGGCGGGCAATGAGGTCGATGGGGAAATGGGGTTTGAGCCGATTGAGGATATCGAGGGATTTGCGGAAGGGACTCCCGGTGAAGGGGAGGATGACCAGCAGGTCGACATCCGAATCCTCGCGCGGGCTGCCATAGGCCAGCGAACCAAAGAGGATGACCTTGTCGGGAGAAAAGTCGCGGACAATCTGCTCGGTCAGGTTGTGCAAGGTTTGCTGATCAACCATATCACTCTCCGCTGCTGCTGACGTGCCCGATTTATCGCTTCATTTTTATATCACCTTGGCGGCCGATGCCAAAGCGGAAAAGCTCATTCCCCGCCTTGATACCGCGATCCACCACAACATTATCGCCCTTTTTTCTCCCGCAGCCAGAGTCTTAAACGCGCCATCCCCTCAGCAAGAGAAACCTGCGGCGCATAGCCGAAATCGCGACGAGCGGCAGAGAGATCAAACCAGTGGCTGGTGGCGAGTTCGCGGACGACGAAGCGGGTCAGGCGCGGTTCGTCCTTGATGCGCAGGAGACGGTAGAGTTGCTCCAGAGTCCAGCCGGCGGCCATGGCGACGGGGAGCGGCACGCTGCGGGTCACCGGGGGCAGATTGCCGGCGGCGAGGATGGCGTTGACCACCTCCCAGAGGGGGAGCGGCTCGCCGTTGGCGATGAAGTAGGCCTTGCCGGCCACCACCGAGCCGATATCCAGCGCATCGGCGGCCTGCAGGTGGGCGAGAGCGGCATTGTCGATATAGGTGCTGTCGATGAGGCAGGGACGCGAACCGATGCGGCGCAGCTGCCCCTTGCGCCCGCGTTCGAGGATGCGCGGCACCAGATGGTTGTCCCCCGGCCCCCAGATCAAGTGCGGGCGCAGGGCGACGGTGGCCAGGGTCGTATCGTTGGCGGCGAGGATCAGCTGTTCGGCCGCGGCCTTGGTTTGTGGATAGGGGGCATGGAAGTGGCGGGGATAGGGGACCGACTCGTCGACCCCGGCCATGTCGTGACCGTCGAAGACGACACTCGGCGAACTGGTATAGACCAGGCGGCGGACGCCATGGCGGCGACAGGCGCTGATGACGTTGCGGGTGCCGACGACGTTGGCCCGGTAGAAATCAGCATAAGGCCCCCAGACCCCGGCTTTGGCGGCGACATGATAGACCACGTCGCAGCCAGCGACCGCCGCCGCCACCGCTGCCGCATCGTCGAGGTCACCCTGAAACTGGGCGACGCCGAGGGCGGCCAGCTCCGGGTAGGCGTGGCGCGAGAAGGAACGGACCGCTTCGCCACGCGCCAGCAGCAGACGCACCATGGCCTGGCCGAGGAAGCCGCCACCACCGGTGACCAGGACGGTCATCCCGCCCTCCCCGCCGCCCAGACCGCGAGCTTTTCACGGAAGATCTTGGCGTTGTGGCGGATGTCGACGGGAAAGGCCGGGTGGAAGAGGATCGTCCGGATCTCCCGGGTCAGCGCCTGCTTCTGGCCGAGAACGAGGAGTTCCGCGCGGATCAGCGCCTGTGCCTCCGCCTTGATCCCCGGCTGCAGTTCGACGCAGAGGACAGCCCTTTGCGCGCCGGGGCGACCAACGCCGACCAGGGCGCTGCGATAGACTTGAGGATGGGCATTGAAGATCGCCTCGCAGGGGATGGTGTAGACCTCCCCTTTAGCCATGCGCACCCGGTGCGCCTTGCGCCCGCAGAACCACAGACGCCCCTGCTCGTCGCGGTAGCCGAGATCACCCATCCGATGCCAAAAGGTACCGGTAGTCGGGTCGAGGATCTTGGCCAGGTCGGTGGCGGCGGGCCGGTTGTGGTAGCGGCGGGTGACCTGCGGGCCGCGCACGGCGATCTCGCCGATGACGTTGGCTGCGAGGCGGAAGGAGTCATCCCAGAAGGGCAGGGGTTCGTCGCTGATGGGGACGATGGCGACCTCGACCCCGGCCACTGGCCGGCCGATACAGACCCCGTGACCCTGATCGGTCAGCTTGCGCGTCTCCCCCAGAATCTCGCGGCTGCCGATGGAGCAGACCGGCAGCGCTTCGGTGGCGCCATAGGGGGTGAAGATCTGTGTCTGCACATCGAGGAGGGTGGCGAAACGTTCGAGGACGGCGGCCGGAACCGGCGCGCCGGCGGAGATGACCCGTTTGAGGGAGGGGAGTTTGACGCTGTGGGCGCAGCCCCAGTCGGCAACGCGGCGAATCAGCGCCGGCGAACCGAACATGGTGGTGATGTTGAAGGTGCGGATGGCGGTGCAGAGCTTTTCCGCGTCGACGCTGCCGGGGCGGGTGAAGTCCATCTCCGGGATGACCGCGCTCATCCCCAAAGCCGGGGCGAAGAGGGCGAAGAGGGGAAAGGTCGGCAGGTCGATCTCGCCGGGGCGGATAGCGTAGACTTCTTTGAGGAGTTCGACCTGGGCGCAGAAGTTGCCATGGCTGTAGACCGCCCCCTTGGGCTGGCCGGTGCTGCCGCTGGTGAAGAGGATCGCCGCCGTTTCGTCGTTGGCCGTGGCGGCCATGGCATATGGTTGATCCGGGGGGATGGTGGAGGTGAGGTGCGCCAGAGTCGTCCCCCCCCAGCCGTAGCGATTCCCGACGGTGATCAGGGTCTTCACCCCCGGCTTCCCCCAGCCGAAGAGAAGGCGAGCGAGATGGGCCTTGGGGATGCCGATGAAGGCCTGGGGCTCGGCTTCGGCAAAACAGGCTTTGAGGTTTTTCACCCCCATCCCCGGATCGACCAGAATCGGCACCGCCCCGAGCTTGAAGAGGGCGAAGGTCAGGGCAAAGAATTCACCGCTCGGCGGCACCATGAGAACGGTGCGGACACCGCGGCCGATACCGCGGGCGGCCAGGGCATGGGCGATGCGGTTGCTTTGCTGGTCGAGCTGGGAGAAGGTGACTTGCCGGTAGGAGAGGACGCCGCCCCGCCGTTGCGGCAGGTGGAGGGCGACGGTGTCAGGTTGCCGCCGGGCCATTTCCGGCAGGTGGCTGGCAATATTGATCGGAGAGGAATCCATCTTAAAGCGGGTGATTGGTCAGAAATTTCTGGATCAGCGGGATCACCTCTTCTTTCGCATCCTCAAGGATGTAGTGCCCGCAGTCGGCGAAGGAGTGAACTTCGGCCCGGGGAAAGCGCCGCTGCCATTCGT
>MGTO01000056.1:0-4771 GCA_001799485.1 Desulfuromonadales bacterium GWC2_61_20
AGACCGGGGTCGTCCTCGGCACCCCGAGCTACATGTCCCCCGAGCAGGTCATCGGCAGCAAGGTCGACGGCCGCTCCGACCTCTTTTCCCTCGGCGCCGTCCTCTACGAACTCCTCTGCGGCCAGAAGCCGTTCAAGGCCGAGAGCATCGCCACCCTGATGTACACCATCGCCAACCAGCCGCCGCTGCTCATCACCAAGATCGATCCGCAGATCCCCCAGTGCTGCGCCTATATCGCCCACCGCCTGCTGACCAAGGATCTGGAGAAGCGCTATCAGCGCGGCAAGGATGTGGTCGAGCACATCGATCTCTGCCTGAAGAAGATCACCCAAGCATGAATGTGCGCGCGGCAGGAAAAACCGATACCGGCAAGGTGCGGGAGCATAACGAGGATGCCTTCTACTGCGGCGAGGTCTCGGGACTCTTTGCCGTTGCCGACGGCATGGGCGGCCAGCTCGCCGGCGAGATCGCCAGCGCCATGGCCGTCGATGTCCTGCGCGACCACCTGGAGCGCGGCGCCGCCGCCGGCGAAGCCTTGGTCGGCAACGTCGACCAGCGCCATTCGCCGACCGCCAACCGCCTCGCTTCCGGCATCCGCCGCGCCAATCAGGTCATCCACGCAGCAGGAAAAAGCAAGGCGGCGTGGCGCAACATGGGCTCGACCCTCGTCGCCGCCCAGCTCCACGATCAGCGCCTCGCCATCGCCCACGTCGGCGACAGCCGCATCTACCTCATCCGCGGCGGCTCCATCATCCAGCTCACCGACGATCACTCCCTGGTCGCCGAGCAGCAGCGCCAGGGGCTCATCAGCCAGGCCGAGGCCGAGAGCTCGCCGCTGAAGAACATCATCACCCGCGCCCTCGGCGAAGGGCCGCAGATCGAAGTCGACCTCAGCGACCTCGATCTCATCGACGGCGATCGCATCCTCCTCTGCTCCGACGGCCTCACCAACATGGTCGACGACCGCGCCATCCTCGCCGTCGTCGGCGCCGAGGACGATCCGCAACGGGCCTGCGATACCCTCATCGCCACGGCCAACGCCGGCGGCGGGCGCGACAATATCACGGTGGTTCTCGTCTACGTGGCGGCGTCCGGTTTTTTTACCGGGTTGCGCCAGATCTTCAGTCAGGGGAGGTGACGCTTATGGCGAAACTGCTGCTCAAGTTCAAGGAGGCGATCCTCAAGGAGATTCGCCTGGAGAAGAAGGTGACGACCATCGGCCGGGCCCACTCCAACGACATCGTCATCGACAATCTCGTCGTCTCCGGCGCCCATGCCCGCATCGTCAACGAGGGGGGGCGCTACTTCATCGAGGACACCAACAGCACCAACGGCACCTTCCTCAGCGGCCGCCGCATCACCAAGAGTCCCCTCGCCAACCATGCCCAGATCGCCATCGGCGAGCATACCCTCGTCTTTGTCAACCCGGCGGCCGTCGAAGATGCCGACGCCACCATCGTCAATCTGAAAGCGCCGGCTGTTGACGCAACGATGATGATCGATACCCGGAAAGCGCGCACCGAGGCGACCCTTGAACAGGCTGCCAACGCTACGGCGCCCCTCCCGGCCGCGGCCCAAAAGCCGGAGATCGTCGGCGGCTTCACCGTCATCGCGGGGAGCACGGACAAGCGCGAGTACGAACTGCTCAAGCGGGTCACCACCATCGGCAAGGCCGACTCCGCCGAGATCAAGCTCAAGGGACTCTTTGCCCCGAAGATCGCCGCCCTGGTCAACCGCACCCGCGACGGCTACTACCTCAGCCCGGCGTCGGGAGAGAAGCATCCCGTCGTCAACAACAAGTACATCGCCAGCGCCGTCCTGCTGAAGAATCTCGACCTGGTCGAGGTCGCCGGACTCAAGCTGCAGTTCTATATCAAGGACTGAACAATCTGTTTGGATTCAGATGTACAAAGGGCGGATCCCTTACAGGGTCCGCCCTTTGTCATTCCCGCCACTTGTTCGCCAACACCCCCCATATTTGCGGGCTATTCTCACACCGTCCAATCGGCGATGTGCAGGGCCGGGATGCGGCTGAATTCACGGGTATTGTTGGTGACCAGCGTCACGCCGACTGACAGCGCGTGAGCAGCGATCAGCAGATCCATGGCCCCGATCGGTGTCCCGGCCTTTTCCAGGCGCATGCGGATATCGCCATAAGCCAGCGCCGCAACTTCATCAAACGGGAGGACTTCCAGAGGCATGATGAACTCGTCAAGAGCATGGGCGTTTTTCTCCCGCTGTTTGCTCTTGGCGACACCAAAGCGCAATTCCGCCAGGGTGATGGAAGAAATGCCGATGTCACCGATCTGATAGTTGAGAAAGTGCCGGAGGACCGCTTCCGGCTGCTGCTTGATGAGGTAGATGCAGATGTTGGTGTCGAGCATCAGTTGCATCAGAGGTTCTCCCGCTCATCAAGCTCCGGCTGTGTCCGCTCGGCCATAAAATCGCTGGAGAATTTATTGAGGCTGCCAAACAGGACGTTCCACGAATCGCTGCGGGGGATCAACTGGACGATGTTGCCGCTTTTCTTGATAAAGACTTCGCTGTCGTCGAAACGAAACTCCTTGGGAAGTCTGACCGCCTGACTCTGCCCATTTTGAAATATTTTTGCCGTCTTCATGATTTGCCTCCACAGTAAGTATATATTTTATATATATACCTTGGTCTGCCGCCTGGCAAGGAAAATTGTGGAAGAACAGCATGCAAAAAGGGCCAATCCTGCGGGGGATTCGCCCTTTTTGCGTTGTGGTCAGAAGGTCCGGTTCAGGCGACAATTTTCAGATTGGTGTCGCCGAGGGTGAGAAGGTCGTCGGGGGTGAGGGTAGCCCGCCGGGTCTCGACGCCATTGACCAGGGTGCCGTTGGTACTGCCGAGGTCCTCGATCACCACCGACCCGCCTTCGAGGGTGAAGCGGGCGTGGTTGCGCGAGACTAACGGGTCGGCAATGACGATGTCGCAATCCTTGCGCCCGACGGTGCAGGGGACCGCGGCGGTAAAGGTCTGGCCGGCCCCGGCCCCGGCGACGATGGCGACAGTGACGGTCCTCAGCGCGGCTGTTGGCAGGATCGGGCTCGCCGCCGCTGGCATCGGGGTACGCGCCAGTTCCAGGAGGCGCTGGCGGTCGACCCGATTGACATCCGACGATTTGGCGGTGGCGATATCGCGATAGATGTGGGCGACAACCGGGGAGCCGCTGCGGTCGAAGGCATAGAGGAGCATCTGCTCTTCGGGGGTGTGATCGGCGGGGGCGACCCAGGCGGTGTCGGCGAAATGGGGTTTGGCGCTCTTGCCGTTCTTGATGAAGAAGAAGTTGAACATCCCCCCCTTCTCCAGCACGATGAGGGCATCCCCGGCCTCGACGAGGATCTGCCGGGAGATCTGCTCGAGGTCGATGAGACTGACCGGCGCCTTGGCCGTCGGCTCGTCCTGGAGCAGGATGAGCATGCTCTTGAGGAGGATCGGGTCGGTTTCGTGGAGGGAGAGGCGCAGTTGCGCCGGTGGCAGGGCAAAGGTTTCGGCGAAGAAGTCGGTGATGGTGATATTGAACGGTTTCTTGCCGTTGAACTTGCCGGCGGCATACGGTTCGCTCTGCAGGAAGAAGAGAAAGTAGAGGGTGCCGCTGCCGGTCGACGCTTCGAGAAAGCCGGTAAAGGGTCGGGGCAGACGGAAGATCTCGGCAAAAACCCGGCAGAGGTTGTCGCTGCTGAAGGCTTTGCCGGAAAAGGCGGTTTTCTGTTCGGGAAAGCGGTAAGTATCCATGGGCACGACATATAGCAAGGCACCCAGAACAAGTCAAGGCTTCTGGCGCCGCCGCTGATCGGGGCGAGGGCGCGAAAGCTCACGCCGCTGGCGGGGGGAGGACCTCGTTGAGGAAGGCCAGGGTGCGCAGGGGGCGATGGAGGTGGAGACGCAGGGCTTCGGCGAGGAGGGCACTCCCCTCGCCGAGGGTCTGGGGGCTGAAGCGGAAACCGGCAAAGGCGGTCGGCGGGGTCAGCAGCGAGCGGGCAAGGGAGCCGAGGGTGCCGAGGGCGACGGTCCGGGCCGGGCCGCTCCCGGCACAGGAGCGGCAGAGGCTGCCGCCGCGCCCGGCGGCAAAGGCCGCCCCCCCCGGAGTCAAGGTGACGTTGCATTCGGAACAATGGAGGAGGTGGGGGACATAGCCGGCGAGGTTGAGGAGACGCAGCTCGAGCAGGAGGCGCGCACTCGCCTCCCCCCCGGCGCTGGCGAGATGATCGAGATAAGCCGCGAGGAGAGTGAAGACTTCGCGGTGCCCGTGGGCCTCCCAGAAGAGCTCCTCGGTGAGCTCGCAGCCATAGGCGGCGAGGGCCAACGCGGCGAGGTCGGCGCGCAGCCCGGCGCGCAGATCGAGGAGCTCGGCTTCGCGCAGGGTCAGCAGTTCGCCGCCCCGGGCGCGCCAGTGCATGCGCACCGAAGCGTAGGGCTCCAGGGCCGCGCCGAAGCGCTTGCGGCTGTTGCGCGCACTGCGGGCAAAGCCCTTTTTCACCCCGTGCTCGGGGGTGAGAAAGGTGACGATACGGTCGGCTTCGCCGTAATCGAGGTGGCGCAGGATGATCGCTTCGGCACTCTGGATCGGCATGGGACTCTCTTAAGGCGTGGAGCTGGGACTGTAGCGCGAGGGAGAAAAAACTCAAGAAGGGTGGTCAGCGTCGTAGGCGTAACCGACCCCGTAGACCGAACGGATCAGCTCGGCGCCGCCGGTGATGGAGAGGAGTTTGCGCCGCAGCTTCTTGATGTGGCTGTCGATGGTGCG
>MGTO01000056.1:4790-5413 GCA_001799485.1 Desulfuromonadales bacterium GWC2_61_20
TCGGGGTAGATGCGATCGATCAGCTGCTGCCGGGAATAGATCCGTCCGGGGGTGGCGGCGAGGTAGCGCAGCAGATTGAACTCCACCGCCGTCAATGCGACCGTCCGCCCCTCCCAGCCGGCGCAATAGGTGGCGGCATCGAGGAACACCCCCTCACCCGGTGGCAGCGGTGCGCCGGCGCTGCGCCGCAGCACCGCCCGCACCCGGGCCACCACTTCCCGCGGGCTGAAGGGTTTGCAGATGTAGTCGTCCGCCCCGAGTTCGAGGCCGAGGAGGCGGTCGATCTCCTCGACCCGGGCCGTGGTCATGATGATCGGCACCGCGCTGAAGGTGCGCAATTCGCGACAGATCTCCATGCCGTCCCGCCCGGGGAGCATGAGATCGAGGAGAATCAGCGCGGGAGACCGCATCCGCACCGCCGGCACCACCGCCAGGCCATCGGCGAGGATGGTGACGGCAAAGCCGGACTGTTGCAGGTAATCGCGCAACAGATTGGCCAGTTTCGGCTCGTCCTCGACGACAAGAATCTCCCGGTTCATCTCCCCTCCGGCAACAGCGGCAAGGTCAGGGTCAGGCACAGCCCGCCCAGGGACGAAGGCCGCGCCGTCAGCGTCCCCTCATGG
>MGTO01000057.1 GCA_001799485.1 Desulfuromonadales bacterium GWC2_61_20
GCTCGGGGCGGCTGTTGAGGACCGGACCGCTCCCCTTCATCGCCCGCGGATCGACGCTGGTGTCGAAACCGAACTTGGTGGCGATGGTCACCTGAGTGCGTAGCGGCGCCAGCGCCTCACCGACCAGTTCCTCGTTGGTGAAGGGACCGTAAACCTCGGCGGTGTCGAAGAAGGTGACGCCGCGCTCGACGGCGGCGCGCAGCAGCGCGATCATCTCCTGTTTATCCTTGGGCGGGCCGTAGGAAAAGCTCATCCCCATGCAGCCCAAGCCCAGGGCCGAAACTTCCAGCCCGCTCTTGCCCAATGTGCGCTTTTGTGCTTGAGCATACCTTACTCCCACGTGGCGGCAGAACGGTAGACCGATCCTGCCCATTTCTTGCCCGATCGTCCGAAGCATTGGATAATGGTTGTCAAGCAAGACAGGGGTCAGGTAGGATTTGAGAAGGGAAGATCGACACACAGCGAGGTATTTATGCGGGAAATTGAAAATAGCGGTTTGGCGCTGGCGCTCACCGCGCTGGGAAAGAGCATTGCCCGATGCACCGAACAGAGCGAGTTACACACAACCGCCATTCCGGGCCTGTCGCTTTTTCGCCGGGAGGAACCGACCGCGCCGATGACCGGCATGTACGAGCCGAGCATCTGCCTGATCGCCCAGGGGGCCAAGCGGGTGCGCCTCGGCGACGACACCTTCGTCTATGACGCGCACCATTACCTGATCACCTCGGTGCACCTGCCGACGGTGGTGCAGATCATCGAAGCGAGCCCGGAAAAGCCGTACCTGGGGCTGCGCTTGCTGCTCGACCCGCGCGAGATGTCGCAACTGCTGGTCGACAGCCATCTCCCCCCGCCGCGGGCGCAGTCGTCGAGCCGGGGCATGGCGACCGGCGCGGTGACGTTGCCGCTCCTCACCGCCTTTCACCGGCTCATCGACCTGTTGGCCGAACCGGAGGACATCCCGATCCTGGCGCCGATCATCCAGCGGGAGATCATCTACCGCCTGCTGGTGGGGGATCAGGGAGATCGTCTGCGGCAGATCGCGGCGGCGGGGAGTCAGAGTCAGCAGATTGCCCGGGCCATCGACTGGCTGAAGGGGAACTACGCCCAGCCGCTGCGCATCGACGATCTGGCGGAAAAGGCGCGCATGAGCCCCTCGACCTTTCACCACCACTTCCGCTCCATGACCGCCTTGAGCCCGTTGCAGTACCAGAAGCAGCTGCGCCTGCAGGAGGCGCGGCGGCTGATGCTGGCCGAACGTCTCGATGCCGCCACGGCCGCCTTTCAGGTCGGCTACGAAAGTCCGTCGCAGTTCAGCCGCGAGTATGGCCGCCTCTTCGGCGCCCCGCCGCTGCGCGACGTCGCCCGGCTGCGCGACGCTGCGGCCAGTTAGGGAGAAAACCTGATCGACAAACGCAAAGAGGGCGGCCCGTTGGGGTCGCCCTCTTTGCGTTTGGCTTGATCGGACCTTTATCCGTCAAATCCGGGTTCATCCGTGTTCAGGGGCTGGCACGGCAACGCCGCCCGACGGCAAGCCGGGCGGCGTCTTCATGGCACAACGCATGCGGATGGCTTACGGTTTGAGCACGTCCGGCGCGAAGTTGTAGGTGATGAAGTAATCCTCCACCGTCTCGGCCCGGCGGATCAGCTCGACGCTGCCATCAAGGCGCAGCAGCAGCTCCTTGGGACGCAGGCGGCCGTTGTACTGGAAACCCATGGCGTGGCCGTGGGCGCCGGTGTCGTGGATGACGAGGATGTCGCCATCATTAATCGCCGGCAGGTCGCGCTGCACGGCGAACTTGTCGTTGTTCTCGCAGAGCGAGCCGACGACGTCGTAGAACTCGCTCTTGTGCGCGTGTTCCTTGCCGAGGACGTCGATGTGGTGGTAGGCGTCGTAGAGGGCCGGGCGCATCAGCGCCGACATGCAGGCGTCGACGCCGATGTACTTGCGGTAGGTGTCCTTGCTGTTGATCGCCGTCGTCACCAGGCAGCCGTGCGGACCGGTGATGAAGCGGCCGCTCTCCATCAGCATCTTCGGCGCCCAGCCGTGCTCCTTGCGGAAGGTGTCGAAGAGGGCGGTGATCTCTTGCGCCATGCTGTCGAGATCGAGGGGGAGATGGTCGGGACGGTAAGGGATGCCGAGGCCGCCGCCGATGTTGACGAACTCCAGTTTGATGCCGAGTTCCTTCTCCAGCAACGCAGTCAGCTCCAGCAACATTACCGCCGTCTGGACGATGTAGGTGTAGTCGCGCTCGTTGGAGGCGACCATGGTGTGCAGGCCGAAACGCTTGGCGCCGCGCTCGCGGGCGCGACGGTAGGCCTCGACCAGCTGCTCGTGGGCGACGCCGTACTTGGCCTCGACCGGGTTGCCGATGATGACGTTGCCGGTGCGGCGCGGCCCCGGGTTGTAGCGGAAGCAGATCAGCTCGGGAAACTTGGGCACCTTGGGGATGAAGCTGATGTCGTCGAGGTTGAGGATGCAGCCGCCATCCTGAGAGGCGAAGGCGTACTCCTCGGGGCTGGTGTTGTTGGAGGTGAACATGATGTCCTCCCCCTGGCCGCCGACCTGGCGGGCGAGGACCAGCTCGGGGATCGACGAGCAGTCGAAGCCGAAGCCCATTTGCCGCATCAGCGCCTGGATGCGCCGGTTGGGCAGCGCCTTGACCGCGAAATACTCGCGAAAGCCGGGGATGCCGGCAAAGGCTTTTTGCAGGCGCTCGCCGGTCGCGCGGATGCCGGCTTCGTCGTAGATGTGGAAGGGGGTGCCGTAGTGGGCAGCGAGCTGGGGGAGGAGGGGGAAGACGCGCTTCTTGAAGGCTTCGGACATCGGCATGAGGGAGGCTCTCCTTGAATGAAATTTATATGGGACGTGTGGTTAATTGCGAATCGTAGGGGCGGACCGCGTCCGCCCTGGGCGCATGCAATGCGCCCCTACATCAGTTATCAATTCGTTCGCTCCAGATCGATGCGCCGCGTCTCCTTGACCGTGTTCAACACGATCTGGGTGCGGGTCGAACGGACGCCGGGGAAATGCTGGATCTCCTCGCGCAGGATGCGCCCCAATTGCTCCGGATCGGCGGCGCGCAGCTTGACCAGGTAGCCGTCGGGACCGGCGACCTGGTGGACCTCCTGCACCCCGGCCACCTGGGCGAGACGCTCCCCCAATTGGCCGTTGCCGGCCGGGTCGGCCTCGATGAAGAGAAAAGCCGCCAGCCCCTGGGCGAAGGCGGCCGGATTGAGGCGCACCTCATAACCCTCGATGATGCCGCGCTCCTCCAGCTTGCGGATGCGCTCCAGCACCGCCGACGGCGCCATGCCGACTTGGCGCGCCACCTCGGCGTTGGGGATGCGCGCCTTTTCCTGAAGGATGTGCAGAATTTGCAGGTCGATTTCGTCGATTGTTCTGAGAATATCCATTGTCAACGAATGTTATTCTTCTTGGTCATTCTTGTCAAGGCCGTCTCGCCAAGCCGCATGCACAACTGCCGCCGGGCAAAAAAAATGGGCGCCGTTGCCGGCGCCCAAGTTGGGACAATATTGCAGGAGGCTCTTAGAACTTGTAGGTCATGCTCAGATATGCCATGTGCGCGTCGTAGTCGGGGCTGAGATTGCTCCCCATATTGACCAGACGGTTTCCCCACTGATACGAGTCCGAAGTGTCCCGCAGGAGGTATTCGCTGCCGACCGACTCGGCCCAGGGGGTGTTGGCCTCCTGCGACCAGTCGCTGATGCGATAGCGGTCGAAGAGATAATGAAAACCAAAGATCAGATTCTTGACCACCTGGTACTCCAGGCTGGCATTCAGGGTCTGCTGGTTGTGCTTGATCGTCGGCGGTGAGCGGAAGGCATACTGGTTGTTATCGGCCAGGGTCACGGTCGGATCGAAGGAGGAAACCACACCGAAACCGCTATAGGCGATATCGACCTCGCCACGGGCGAGGGTGATGTCGGTGACGAAGTTCAGCTTGCCGGGAACCAGCTCATAGCCGAGGCCGGCGCCGACGGTATAGGTGGTATCTTCGGTTTTGGCGAGCCACTGGCTGTTGGCGCGGGTCCAGGGCCCGAGATCAGCGGTGGAGACGCCGGCAGGGACGTCGTTGACACTGGATACGCCGGAAGGATTGACCTTGTTGTTTTCGTTGAACTCGAGGCCGCGCTGCGTCGATTCGATGTCCTCTTGCGAGGCAAAAGCCGTCAGGGTCAGGCGCTCACTGGGCGCGTAGGAGGCATCGAGGGCAATGCGCTCGGTTTCGCTTTCCAGCAACCCGAGCTGATCGCCCGGGGTCCAGGCAATCTGATTGGCAGGGGTCAGCGCTGCCGCCCCGGCGTAGTTGAGCAAGGGCTGGGTCGGCTTGACCCCGGACTCGTAATCGTCGTTGCGCCAGCGATAGGATGCGGTCAGGTCAAGGCGTTCCACCGGGGTGACGGTCGCGGCCAGGTCGAGCTGCTGCCGCTCGCGGTCGGTCACGTCAAACTTGCGCATGTCGGGATGGTTGGAAAAGGTATATTTCGGGTCGTCATTGTCGGTACCGGTCGTGTACCAGTAGCTGTTGGCGGTGACGTTGCTGTTGTAACCGTCGGCCTCGCGCTCGCCGTAGAGGACCTTGGCCCGCAGGGAGAGCCAGTCGGCCGGGCGGGTCCGCAAGGACGCCTTGAGCATGTCTTCCTCGGTGTTCGCTTCGCGGTTGTCGCGCTCGATCGCTTCGCGCTCGTAACCGAGGCCGAGGGTGGTCCGCCAGAATGCGAGACCGTAACTGGCGTCGAGGCCATAGTTCTGCTGGTTGTAGTCGTAAGCCAGATTGGTGCGCTGATTTTTGTACGGCGCCAGACCCGACGCGGCCTGGGTGTTGACAATAGTGTCGTTGGTGACGTAGCGCCAGTCGTCATTGGGGGTACTGTTGTCGAGATCGTAATAACGATAGAAGGCGCGCAGGTTGAGGCGGCTGATGGGATTGATGGTGTAGTCGAGATTGAGCAGCTTGGTCTCGATCTCAGCTTCGGCACTGGTACGGGCCAGCGCCGTCGTCGAGTTGAAGGGAGTCGGGCTGCCAAAAGCGCTGGTGCTGTAGGGGATCAAGTCTTCATCCTGCTCCATCTTGCCATAGGCGAGGGTTGCAGCAAGGCGGCTCGCCAGCGGCAGATCGAACCCCAGGGACAGGGTCGCGTTCTGATAGCGGTTGTCCGGAGCCAGGGCACGCGCTCCAAAGGTCCCGATATACCTGGTGCCCGAGACCGAGGTCATGTACAGACTCGGGTCGTTGACGTCGGCATTGTAGGCCCAGATGTTCTGCCAGGTCAGCGTATCGGTTTCGTTCTCGAAATCCGACAGGGTGTAGCTGAAGAGGGACTGGAATTTCTCCAGGTTGT
>MGTO01000058.1 GCA_001799485.1 Desulfuromonadales bacterium GWC2_61_20
GACGGCGCGGCGGTGACCATCCTTGACCGGGTCGGTTATGACTCCAGGGCACTGGTGACGATGCTGGAGATTATGCAAACCAAACTGAAATCCGGGGGACCCGGCTTTGGCAAGACCCATCCGGCCCCGCCGATGCGCATCGCCGAAGTCAACTCCCGCCGCGCTCTCGGGCGAGCGGAGACCAAGTTCGTGCATCTGCGCGGTGCGCGTTTTCAGCGCCACCTGGGCGGGGTTTAGGACGATGCTGCGGCACCTCGGGCAAGGATTGCTTCTCGGTCTTGGGGCCGCGGGGCTGGCTCTGCTCCTGGCCTGGGGCGAGGGTCTGCAGGCCCTGGAAGGGGCGACCTGGCGTTGGCGGGTGGCCCATTTCGCCCGCGGCCCCCAAGCCGAAACGCCCATTGTCGTCATCGCCCTTGACCAGCAGAGTCTCGACTGGGGGCGGCGGGAGAATGGCCTCTCCTGGCCGTGGCCGCGGGAAGCCTACGCGCCTCTCCTCGATTTTTGCCGCCGCGGCGGCGCCCGTTCGGTGGCCCTCGACCTGATCGTTTCCGAGGATTCCGTTTACGGCGTCGACGACGACCGCGCCTTCGCCGCGGCCCTGCTCCGCACATCCGCTACCGTCGGCAGCATGAGCCTTGGCGCCGCCGCGGCACCACCGCCGGGGTGGCCGGTAGCGGCGCCGACCCCCGTTGTGCTGGCGAAGAGTTACACCCCGGTGGCAGACCAGCAGCTACTGCTGCCGGTGGCGGAGTTGACCGCCGCCTTCACCCGGCTGGGTGCGGTCGGCGGCAACCCGGATGGCGACGGTCTCTTTCGTCGTGTCGCGCTGCTCAGCGGCGGGAGTGGGGGAGCCCATCCGTCCCTCGCCCTGGCCAGCCTGCTGGCGGCCGAGCCGGACCTGCCTTTGCGCCTGCGGCCGGCGGGGCTCGAAGTCGGCCAGCGCCTCGTCCCCCTCGACGGCGAGGGGCTGGCGCTGCTGCGTTACCGCGGTCCGTCCGGCACCTTTCCGACCTGGTCGGCGGCCGCGGTGATCCAGTCGGAACTGCGGATGGAGGCGGGCGAAGCCCCGCGCCTCGATCCGGACATCGTGCGCGACGCCCATGTCTTTTTCGGTCTGAGCGCCCCCGGCCTTTACGATCTGCGACCGATTCCCATCGACGGGGTTTTTCCCGGCGTCGAAATTCACGCCACCGCCCTCGACAACCTCCTCGCCAGCGATTTTCTCCGTCCGGCGCCGAAGCTTGCCTCCATCCTCTTCACCCTGTTGCTGGCGCTGTTGGCGGCCCATACCGTTCTTCATTGCCGTAATACCTGGCAGACGCTGCTGGCGTTTGTGGTCATCCTTCCTGTGCCGGTTGCGGCCGGTTTTGTCGCCTATAGCCAGGGGATCGCCCTGTCGGTGGCGTTGCCGTTAACCGCGACCGCCCTCGCCCTGGTCGGCGGGGTTGTCCTCAACTATGCGACGGAAGGGCGGAAAAAGCGCGAAATCCGGCGGGCCTTCAATCAGTATCTCCATCCGACGGTGATCGAGGAGCTGGTGAAAAATCCCGAGCGGCTCCGTCTGGGCGGCGAGAAGCGCGAGATCTCCATCTTCTTCTCCGATCTGCAAGGTTTTACCACCATCGCGGAAAAGCTCGATCCGGAAGCGCTGACCGCCCTCCTCAACGATTACCTGACGGCGATGACCGACATCATCCTCGATGCCGGCGGCACTATCGACAAGTACGAAGGGGATGCCATTATCGCCTTCTGGAACGCGCCCCTGACCCAGCCCGACCATGCTCTGCGGGCGGTGCGGGCGGCCCTCGCCTGCCAGGAACGACTGGCCGAACTGCGACCGGCCTTCCGCGCCCGGGTCGGGCATGACCTGCACATGCGCATCGGCATCAACACCGGTACGGCCGTCGTCGGCAATCTCGGCTCGGCCCGGCGTTTCGACTACACCATGCTCGGCGATGCCGTCAATCTGGCGGCGCGGCTGGAAGGGGTGAACAAGGAGTTCGCCACCTACACCCTGATCTCCGCCGCCACCCGTGCGGCTCTCGCTGACAGCATCGCTCTGCGTGAAATCAGTCGGGTGGCGGTGGTCGGGCGGCGGGAGGCGGTGCAGATTTTCGAGCCGTTGCTGGCAGGAAGTCACGACGAGGCGGGGCTTGAGCTCTTCGCACGGGGGTTGAGCTGCTACTATGCCGGAGATTTCAGCGCGGCCGCGGGCAATTTCGCGCAGTGTGCCGCAGGTGATCCGACGGCGGCGCTCTACGCCGAACGCTGCCGCGGGCTGGCAGAGGCCCCGCCCCCGGAGTGGACCGGGGTCTGGCAGCTCCAGGGAAAATAGCAAAACGGCCCGGCAAGTATCGCTTGCCGGGCCGTTTTCGTCTGGGAGTGCTGTAGCTTGCCATTACTGGACGAGAGCCGGCTTGCGCCCGGCCTGTCCGGCGGTTCCGGCCAGGGGGCCGGCCTTGCCGCTGAGGAGGTCGCCCAGGACCGCCATCGCCTCGCGATCGACCGGATCCTTGCGAATCTTCTCGACCAGCTCCAGGCGCTTCTCTTCCTCGCTCAGGGCCGGTTTGTCCTTGGTCTTGCCCATCCCGTCACCAAAGTCACCATGCATGGTGTTTTCGGCGCTGTCGTCCAGTTTGCGTTCCTCGGCTCGTTCGCGCCGTGCCTTGTCGATGTTGAGGGAGCGCTGGGTCTTGTCGCTCCGTTCCTTGGCGCGGGCCACATCCTTGGTCAGCTCAGCCCAGCCGGCGTCCTTGCTGATCCGTTCACGGCTGCGATTTGCCAGCCAGCTGGTCTCGGGGAGAGGGTTCGGCCAGGGGGATATGGGGGTCGCCGCGATGGTATCCCAGGGGAGGGCATTGTCGATGTACTGCTCGCCGGTCTTGAGATGTTGCAGGCGGTCGGGGAGGACGATGTCGGGAATGACTCCCTTCGACTGGGTCGAGCCGCCGCTGACCCGGTAGAATTTCTGAATCGTCATCTTCAGGGCGCCGAGAGGCTTGTATTGATCCATGTTGCGAAAGGGGACGGCGCGGTCGAGATCGAGCATCGCCTGCACCGTCCCTTTGCCGTGGGTGTGGGCGCCGCCGATAACGATGGCGCGACGGTAATCCTGTAGTGCCGCCGCCAGAATCTCCGAAGCCGAAGCGCTGAACTGGTTGACCAGAACGACCAGCGGGCCGGCATAATTGACCGCCGGATCTTCATCTTCCAGCACCTGGGACTTGCCGTCACTGGCGACGACCTGAACGATCGGTCCCTTGCTGATGAAGAGCCCGGCGATGGCGACGGCATCGGTCAGGGCACCGCCGCCGTTGTCGCGCAGATCGACGATGAGGCCGGAGATCTGTTGTCCGGCGAGTTTTTCCAGCTCGCGGCGGGTGTCGTCGGTGGCGTTGCGCCCACTCCCCCCCTGGAAATCCCGGTAAAAGGAGGGGATGCGGATATAGCCGAAGTTGCGGCCGCTTTTGTCATCGTTGACGACGATCGACTTGACGAAGGTCTCCTCGATCTGCACCACGTCGCGGATGATGGGGATAATGGCGATGGTGCCGTCGGCTTTCTTCACCGTCAGGCGCACTTCGGTCCCCTTCTTGCCGCGGATAAGGCTGACGGCGTCGCGCAGGCGCATGTCGGTGACATCGGTCGGTTCCCCCGCCCCCTCGGCGACCTTGAGGATGGTGTCTTCGGCCTTGAGGCGGCCCTGGCGCCAGGCGGCGCTTCCCGGAATGATCTGGATGACCTTGATGTAGCCATCCTCTTCGCGCAGGGTGGCGCCGATCCCTTCGAGGGAGCCGCGCATGCTGATGTCGAAATCCTCGCGCTGGGTCGGCGGCAGATAGTTGGTGTGAGGATCGAAGGCGCGGGAGACGGCGTCGAAGTAGCGGTCGAAATGGTCCTGACGGGTCTCTTCGAGCATGCGCGCGAAGAACTGTTCGTAGTTCTTGGCAATCTTGCTGCGGGCCTCGGCCAAAAGCTCCGCCTCGCTCTTCTTCGGTGCCGTCTTGCCGTCCTTGGCCTCTTCCTGCTGTTCCTCCTGCAAATTGAGCAAACGGCTGAGGAGCTGAAACTTGATGATCTTGCGCCAGCGTTCGCGCAGGGCCGCTTCGTCGGCGCAGAAATCAAGCTTTTCCGGATCGGTCTCGATCTCTTCCGGCAGGCGGAAGTCGACGGGAGCGGCGATCTGGCTTTGCACCAGATCGCGCACCTTGAGCACCCGCTCGGCCAGGATACCGGCCGCCACCGCCGGCAACTCGATGACGCCGCGGTTGAGTTCCTCGTCGATGTGGATGGCATATTGCCGCAAGCGTGCTATGTCCGCCTGCAACAGAAAACGTTTCTGGCCGTCAAGCTGCTTGAGATAGAGATCGAAGGCCGTCATCGACAAGGTGTTGTCGAGGGGTTTGTGACTGAAATGGCGGCGGGTCAGCTCTTCGCGCAAGGTGTAGCTGATGAGCTTGGCGCGATTGGCCTGATACTCGGCGCTGCCGTCCGCGGTTTCGGCGGTGCCGAAGGCGCTTCCGCCAAAGATGAAGAAGCCTGCGAGGAGGAGGCAGAGGAGGCAGGCCAGGCCGGACCAGAGACGGCGTCGGCTGGCCGGCGCCTGTTGGCGAAGGGAAAAGCGCTTCATCGAAAAGTATCCTTTTTGCTGTCGGTGGTGGCTCCTGCCGCGGCGGGAAACTGCCATGAGAACCACGTCCATGAATTTTGGCGGAAACATGAGCGGCCGGGGCGGCAGGCGCCGTACAGGGTCGTCGGCCGCTTTCCGCATCGACCGTTTTAAAAGTCAGTGTACCCCGACCACTCCGGCAGGCGCAAGAGGAGAGAAAGGCGAGAGGTTGCGGCGGCGATTGCGGTTGTCTCGTGAAAGAGGCTTCGGCTATACTGCGAGACCGGCATTACCATGCCGGCGAAAGGATAAGATGATGAACCGTCCTTTGCTTGTGACCATGGGCGATCCGACCGGCATCGGTCCCGAAATCATTGTCAAGGCCTGGCGGGACGGCGCCTTCGATCGCCTCTCCCGGCCCCTGACGGTGGTCGGCGATGTCGGCGTGCTGCTGCGAGCTGCCGCCGTTTACGGTACCGCTCCGGCTGTGAAGCCGGCCGCCGATGGGGCCATGAACCTCTGCGGCGGCGAGCGGCAATTAACGGTACAGCCGCTATCGACGCTGGCTGCCGCCGCCTTGACTTATGGTGCTGCCGATGCCGCCTGCGGCCAGGCCATGCTCGCCTACATCGAATGGGCCTGCGCCCGCTGCCTGGACGGCAGCGCCGCCGGCATGGTCACGGCGCCGATCAGCAAGAGCGCCATTCATGCCGCCGGTTGCGCCTTCCCCGGCCATACCGAACTTCTCGCCGAACGTTGCGGAGTGGCGAAGGTGGTGATGATGCTCGCCGGCGAGCGGCTTAAGGTTGCCCTGGTCACCACCCACCTGGCGTTGCGGGACGTAGCGAAAGTGCTGACCGCGGCGGAGATCCTCGCCACCATCCGCATCACCGCCGCCGCCCTGCGCCGCGACTTTGGCCTGGCCGCGCCCCGCCTCGCCGTCCTCGCCCTCAATCCCCACGCCGGCGAGGACGGGCTCTTCGGCGACGAGGAAGTCCGTCTCATCGCTCCGGCCATCGCCAAGGCCCAGGCCGCAGGGATCGCCGCCAGCGGCCCGCACAGTGCCGACACCCTCTTTCACTTCGCGGCCCAGGGGGCCTACGACGCGGTGATCTGCATGTATCACGACCAGGGACTGATCCCGCTGAAACTCCTCCATTTCGACGACGGGGTCAACGTCACCCTCGGCCTCCCCATCGTCCGCACCAGTGTCGACCACGGCACCGCCTACGATCTGGCGGGGACGGGGCGGGCGAGTGCGGCGAGCCTGATCGCGGCGGTGCGGTTGGCGGAAAAGATGGCGGGGCCGGGGTAATCTTTTGCAGGAAGAGAACGCAGCAACGGCGGGCCGGAAGGCCCGCCGTTGCTGCGTTCGAAGGGGGAATCGGGTCGCAAGGAGGGAGCAATCGCGATCGACGATCTCAGGCGCCATTCGGGACTCCCGCCGGAGCTGCGCAGCGCAGGCGGTAACCGACCCCCGGCTCAGTGATGATATGTTGCGGACGGGATGGGTCGCTTTCCAGTTTGCGGCGGAGATTGCTGATGTTGACCCGCAGCACATGCGGTTGTTCCAGATAAGCGCTCCCCCAGACCTGTTTCAGAATCTGGCGGTGGATCAGCACCTTGCCGGCGTGGACAACGAGCAGGCGCAGGATGTCGTATTCGGTCGGAGTCAGCGCGATCTCGATGCCGCCCACCGTCACCCGCCTGCTCGTTAAATCGACCTGCAGGTCGTTGCTGATGAAGAGCGGTTCGGGGATCTCCTGCAGCGAGCGGCGCAGCGCCGCGCGGATGCGGGCGAGGAGTTCGCCGACGCCGAAGGGCTTGCTGAGATAGTCGTCGGCCCCGGCATCGAGGGCGGCGACTTTATCGTCCTCCCGCTCCCGCACCGACAGGACGATGATCGGCACCTGCGACCATTCGCGAATCCGTTTGATCACGGTGATGCCGTCGAGATCCGGCAAGCCCAGGTCGAGGAGGATGACGTCCGGTCGGAACGTCGCGCTCGCCGCCAGACCGGCATGGCCGTTTTCCGCCTCGTGCAGGGTAAACGCCTCGCTGGAGAGGATGGTATGGAGAAAGCGCCGGATCGCCAGCTCGTCGTCGATAATCAGGATGCGGGGGAGGTTCTCCCTGGTTCGTTCAGCTGTCATGGCGCCTCGTAGAGACCTCCGAGGTTTTCAGAAACCTCGGAGGTCTTGATTCAGTGGTAAACGGATCAAAATCCGCAGTCCGCCGCCGGTGCGATTCTCCGCCCGAATCCGGCCACCATGCGCTTCCACAATTCCCTTGCAGATGGAGAGCCCCAGGCCGGTCCCTCCCGCTCTTTCCGGGACCGGAATGCGGTAAAACTTGTCGAAGATCCGCTGCAGGTCCTGTTCCGGCACCCCGGCACCATGATCGGAGACCTCCAGCATGAGCCCCTCTGGGTCGGCTGTGGCATAGATCTCGATAATGCTCTCGACCGGGGCAAATTTGTGGGCATTATCGAGGAGGTTGACCAAAACCTGGGTCATCAGGACCAGATCGAGGGAGAGGAGCGGCAGGTCAGCGGCGAGGTTGACCTGGATGGCCCGCGGTCCGAGACGCGGCTCCAGCGCCGCCAGAGCGCAGCCGACCAGATCCTGCACCTCGCATGGTTCCTGCTTGAGTTGCAGTTCGCCGGCCTCCAGGCGGGTCATGTCGAGGAGATTGCCGACAAAGCGGTTGAGCCGCTCCGCCTCTTCCCAGGCCGCGGCCACCAGTTCCCGCCGGGTCGCGGCGCCAAGGGCGGACTTCTCGTCGCGCAGAGCGCCGAGAGCGCCGGCAATCGTCACCAGCGGGGTGCGCAGATCGTGGGAGATGGAGTTGAGCAGCGCCCGCTCCAGATTTTCCCGGGCGCTGAGAATCTGGGCCTGCTCCGCCTGTCGCGCCAACGCCACCCGCTCCATGGCCAGGGCGGCTTGGATGACGAAAGCGTCGAGCAGCCGGCGCACCCGCGGCGAATGGTAATCGCCGGCTTCGACCAGGCGCACGCCGCAGACGCCGAAAAGGTTCCCAGCCGCCTGCAAAGGGAGGTAGAGGAGCCCGGCGGACACCAGGGTTTCGGTGCCGCAGCCGGCCGGCTGGCGATTGCGAAAGGCCCAATCGGCAACCGCCGCCTCCTTGGCGTCGATGAGGAGATCGGGGCTGGCGGCCTTGACCTCCAGCCGTTCCCCCTCGGGGAGGAAGAGCGCGATCTTGGCATCGAGGGTTTGGCCGCTGTTCTTGACCACTGCCGCCAGGACGTCCTCGATGTGAGCGGCGGCGGCGAGATCGCGGCTCAGATGGTAGAGGCTGGCGGTCTGCATCTCCCGCTCGCGTACGGCGGCGGCGCGTTCGCCGACCCGCGCCACCAGGGTGCTGATGACGACGCCGACGGCGAGAAAGGCAGCAAAGGTGATGAAATACTCGCCATCGGCGACGGCCAGGGTCAAACGCGGCGGCACGAAGAAGAAGTCGAAGGCGAGGACGCCGAGCAACGCGGTCAGATTGGCCGCCCGCAGTCCGAGGCGCAGGGCCGCCACGACCACGGCCAGCAGGTAGATCATGACCATGTTGGTCGGCGCGACGAACGGTCGCAGCCCTTCGCAGATGAGGGTCGCCGCCGCCACCAGTCCCGCTGCCAAAAGATAACCGGAAAGGGGCGCCGGGCTTGCCGCGGCCGGCCGGGCTCGCGCCGTCGGCTGCCCGGTCGGGTCGATACTGACGACGTGGACATCGATCCTGCCACTCTTGCGGATGATCTGGTCGACCACCGGCAGGCGCAGGATTTCGCGCCAACGCGGCCGGGTCGGCTTGCCGATGACGATGCGGGTGACGTTGTGGCGCCCGGCATAGTCGAGGACGGCATCGGCCACGGCCGTCGCCGTCACCGTGGCGACATCGGCGCCAAGACTTTCGGCCAGGCGCAAATCGCGCCAGACCCGTTGCCGGTTCTCCTGCAGCTCCCGGCCGCCGCCGGGGGTCTCGACGTAGAGGGTGATCCAGGGGGCCTTCAGTTCGTCGGCCAGACGCCGGGCGGTGCGGATCAGCCGCTCACCGAAGGGACTGCCGCTGATGCAGACCAGCAGTCGCTCGGCTGCCGGCCAGGGGCCCGGGATAGCGCGCTCTTCCATGTAGGCGCGCATCTGCTCGTCGATCCGCGCCGCCGCCCGGCGCATGGCCAGCTCGCGCAAGGCGATGAGATTCCCCGGCTGGAAAAATTTCTCGACCGCCCAGGCCGCCTGTTGCGGAAGATAAACCTTCCCTTCGCGCAGCCGTTGCAGCAACTCCTCGGGGGGGATGTCGACCAGGCGGATTTCGCTGGCACGATCGAGGAGTCGGTCGGGGACGGTCTCGCGCACCGTCACCCCGGTTATCTGCGCGACGATGTCGTTGAGGCTCTCGAAATGCTGGATATTGACTGTCGTATAGACATCGATATCGGCGGCGAGGAGTTCTTCGATATCCTGCCAGCGCTTTTCATGGCGACAGCCGGGGGCGTTGGTATGGGCGAGTTCGTCGACCAGGGCAAGCTCGGGTTTGCGCGCCAGGACGGCATCGAGATCCATCTCCGGCAGTTGCACTCCCTGGTAGTCGATGTGCAGTTTGGGAATGATCTCCAGGCCGGAGAGGAGGGAGTCGGTCTCGAAGCGCCCATGGGATTCGACATAGGCCGCGACGACGACGTGGTCGTCGAGCCGGCGATGCCAGGCGGCTTCGAGCATGGCGAAGGTCTTGCCGACGCCGGCGGCGTAACCGAGGAAGATCTTGAGCTTGCCCTGGCCGGCGTTCGCTTCCTCGGCCTGGGCGAGCTTGAGCAGGGATTCGGGAGAAGGGCGTTTGTTGCCGGCATCGTTGGTCATGGCAATCCATTATCCAGGGCCAGGTTCAAGGCCAGCACGTTGACGCGCGGTGCGCCGAGAAGTCCGAACTGACGCGCTTCCGTGTTTTGTGCGACCCGTCGCGTCACCGACTCTACCGTCAGACCACGGGTCTTGGCAATACGTGGCACCTGCAGCAGAGCGGCTTCGGGCGTAAGATGCGGATCGAGACCGCTGGCCGAGGCCTGGACCAGGTCGGCAGGGAGAGGGCCGGTCACGCCACTGGCGCGCAGAGTTTTGACCCGCTCAGCCACAAGCTTCAGGTAGTCAGGGTTGGTTGGTCCGGCATTGGAGCCCCCCGACGCGAGAGGGTTGAAACCGAACGCGCCGGTAGCGGAAGGGCGCGGCCAGAAGTATTTCGGGTCGGAAAAAGGCTGGCCGATCAGGGCCGAGCCGAGCATCTGGCCGTTCTTGTCGGCGACGAGGCTGCCGTTGGCCTGGTGCGGGAAGAGGAGTTGCGCCACGCCGGTCACAACGGCAGGATAGATGCCGCCACAGATGATGGTGAAAGCGAGGAAGAGGAGGATGGCGGATTTTATCTCTTTCATCGTCTTGTCCTTTATTTTATCCGACGGATCGGACTGATCGGACCGATCCGTCGGATTTG
>MGTO01000059.1 GCA_001799485.1 Desulfuromonadales bacterium GWC2_61_20
AGCTTGCCGGCGATGACGTTGAAGGCCCGGGCGATCCCCGAATCGGTGGTGCGGCTGCCAGCTTGCCGGCGATGACGTTGAAGGCCCGGGCGATCCCCGAATCGGTGGTGCGGCTGCCGCGTTCCGAATAGCGCATCTTGTCGGCAACCTCGCCGAGATCGTTGAACATACGCTGGAAGAGGGAGCCAAAGGGTTGGGGAATGACCCGCTCCTTGTTGATGTTGATGACCTTCTCGACCCGCTTGCCGTCGGCGCCGACGAGGACAACCTTGTGTTCCCCCTGCAGCAGACGGGCGAGTTCGTCCTTGTGCTGGCGGTAATAGCCGATGGGGAGTCCGGTGACCAGATTGATCGGGATGAAGCCGCCGACCAGTCGCGCCGCCGCCGTCAAGGCCAGAATCTTGGCGAACTGACTGACGAATTGGGCCTGATCGAGGGTAAAAAAGCGCACGTTGCTCTGGCGCTCGGCAAGCTCGCCGACAAAGAACTCCTTGCCGTCAATCTCGACCTGCAGATGTTCGTCCCCAGCGTTGTCACCGATGAGATTTTCCCGGTACTGCAGCTCCGTCGCCTCGCCGAAGACCGACTTGAAGACCAGCTCACGGCTGCCGTTGGTCGCCTTGGTGAAACCGAAACCGATGTCGATACCGAGAATTTCCACAGATCTCTCCGAATGCCGTCCCCGACGAAAAGAACGTATTTAGTCCACGACCGTCTCGCCGGTAAAGATCTTGCTGATGACCAGACCACTGAGAAGTTTGGGATAAAAATAGGTCGATTTCTGCGGCATCTTTTCCCCGGCGTTGGCGACGTCGCGCACCTCGCTCATACGCGTCGCGTTCATCAGGAAAGCCAGTTGACACTCCCCCTTCTGCACCAGCTCGAAGGGATCGTCAAAACCTTTAACGTACTTGAGGTTGGTCTGTTGCTCCTGGGCCTCCAGGGAGACACTCAAGAGATTCTCAAGAATCAGCCGATGGAGAATGGAAACGTCGAGGGTGCGTAATGCCTTGGGCGCCCGCACATCGAAGAAGCGATTCATCACCGCCTCGTCCTTGAGGGTCAGATAATAGAGGGTCTTGCCGCCGGCGTAGCAAGCAATGGCGTGACCGTTCTTCCCCTTTTCCGCCAGCATTTGTCGGGCCTGGCGACGCTGGGCGGCGTCGTTCGAGTCAATCGGTTGGGCATCAATGGTGAAGTGCTCAGCCAACCCGGCGAGGAGATTCTCCAGTTGAAAATTGGCCAGCCCGTGCAGCAACCGGTGGGTCGGGAAAATGAGCATCCCCTGGTCTTCCATGTTGGCGAAATACATGAGGACGTAGTTGTAGAGCTCGCGGCCGTTGAACCCCGGCTCGGCGGCGCGCCTGAGGTTGCGGTAGTTGAGAGCGGTTTCGTAGCGGTGATGTCCATCAGCGATAAAGAGCGGTTTGCTGTCGAGGAGTTCGCGCGCCTTGTCGATGAGTTCGGGCGCCGTCGCGCACCAGAGACGGTGACGCACACCGTCGTCGTCGACGACGTCGATCTCGGGAGTACGTTCCTTTTCCCGCTTGCTGAACGACTCGATGACACAGCAGGGATCGGCGTAGAGGGAGAAGATCGGACTGAAGTTGGCGCTGCAGGCCTTGGTCAGATGGAGACGGTCGGCCTTCGGCCCGGCCAGGGTCTTTTCGTGGGGCTTGACCACCCCCGAGGAGAAATCCTCGATGCGGGTCAGGGCGATAAAGCCCTTGCGGCAGACGGCGGTACCATCCTCCAGAATGTAGTCCTGGTCGTAGAGGTAGATGGCCGGCGCCGCGTCGCGCACCAGCACCCCGTCGGCCTGCCAGCGGGCAAAGTCATCGGCAGCGCGGGTATAGCGGTTATCGTTTTCGTTGTCGGCGGAGGTCGTCTTGCCGAGGATGAGGCGGATGATGTTGTGCGAGCTGCGGGCATACAGTGCCTCCTGCAACGTCGGCGAAATGACGTCATAGGGAGGAGCCATCACCTTTTGCAGGTCGGGGATGACCTTGCTGGCATAGCGAAGGGCGCGGAACGGGACAATCTTGGCCATGGATGAATCCTCCCGGGATGAACGCTACGGCAAGGCGCCACTATACAGGGAGGGAGGGGAGTGGTTCAAGCAGAAATGCGCAAAGCGGGCGTGACCATGACCGGTCACGCCCGCCTTGCTGTTATTCACAGTGTTTTGCGCCGTCCTACCAGCATTTGCTCGGCAGGGCCGGGGTGCGGGCGCCGGTCTGGTCGATGGTCAGGGTGCCGCATTCGTCGCCCACCTGCACCCCTTGGGGAACCGCCTGGATGATGAAGTTGGAGGCGTCAGGAGCGCCGGAGTAACTCAGAGCGTAGGTGTTGCCGCTCACCGTCGCCGGGCTCAGGGGGGCGCCGGCGTAGGTGCTGTTGCGAGTGAAGAAGCGTTCCATGTTCTGGGCTCCCTCAACCAGGGCCGCCTTGGCCGAGGCCCGGTGCGAACGCTGGGTATAGCCGCGGTAGGTTGGGATGGCAATGGCGGTGAGGATGCCGATAACGGCAATGACCACAACCAGCTCGATGAGGGTGAATCCGCGCACTTCATTGCAAGTCGGCATCTGCTGCTCCTTCATCAAGGTTAGATCTCCTGCCAGGAGATACGGCCGCTGCCGACGCTGTCGGCTTCGAGACCGGTGAGGTTGACCGAACCGTCGGAATTCTCCGTCGTCGTCGTCGTCGAGTCGGTGACGCCGCCGGTGACCGTTTCGATGGTGATGGTGATGGTGTTGTCCGAATTGCGCGTCACCGTCGTCGTCCGGAGGTCGCCACCGACGTAGGTGATGACGGTGGTGGTGACATTCTCGACGATGGTCGTCACCACCGACTCGATATCGTCGGCCGGGCGAGCAGTAAAGCTGCCGTCATTGGGGTCAGCGGCGCCGGGGGAAGGGGTCGAGGCCGCCGTCGTCGAAATCGCCGTATCTTCCGGCGGGTTGACGACCCAGCCGGCGACATCGGAGCACATACCGTTTTCATGATGCCAGAAGATGGTGTATTCGGCAATGAGAGAAGCATCTCGGCTCGTCTTCTTGACGCGGTAACCGTAGCGCAAGTCACCGGCAACGTTGAGTTCGACATTGGCCGCCGGGGTATTGTACTTGATGATCTGGAAGGTCAGGGCGCCGTTGCGCCAGGTGCCGAGGATGCCGTCCTGCTTGGCCGCGTCATAGGCCCCCTTGACGCAGCCGGTCTGGGTCGGGATGAGGCCGGCGCGGACGACCCCGGTCCCCCAGTCCCGCGATTCGAAGGCGAGAAGGGGGAGATTGACCATCAGCGAATTGATGTCGGCTATGGTGTAGGTCAGCACCGAGGCGTTGCCGAGGGAGTCGACCACCGCTTGGTTGTCGTAATCGATGACCTTGATGTAAGGGTTGCCGCCGATGCTCAACTTGGCCGCCGGCGACAGGGTGGCATTGACGACCAGAACCTTGAACTTGACCGCAGTGCTCTTGATGACGTTACCGAGGTTGGTCCCGGCGATACTGCCGTTCAACATGTTGACGCCGGTGACATCGAACTTGTCGTCATATTCGTGGGTATGGGTATCGACTTCCGACGCCCACGCCCCGGCGACGCAGGTCGTATCCGGCCGTTTGACCGTGCAAGTCGTCTGCGGCGCCCCGATGTTGCAGGTCGTCGTCCAGTTTTTGGTGAGACAGGTCGTCGTCGTGTCGACGGTGGTGCAGTTCGTCGTGGTCGTGGTGATGGTACAGGTGGTTTTCCACACCCCGCTGACCTTGGCATAGACGCAGCTTTCGGTCTGGTTTGAGGCCAGGGTGTAGATCGGTGAGGCAAAGGTCTGGCACGAACCGGGGGAGCGATGGTCACCTGTGCAGGTCTTGGTCGAAGTGGCCGTTGACGCTGTACAGGTCTGGGCCCGCCCGTCAGGTAGGGTATAGGTCGGAGTATCGTAATCAGCGCAGCCGGTGCCGGTGGTGTGATTCCCGGGACAGTTGTAAGACGGCCCGGCAACGGAGGCCTTGGTGCAGGTCTGGGTCGTCCCGACGGCAAGGGTGTAGGGCGGGGTGTCGTAGGTCTGACAGCCCGCCGCGACGCGGTCGCCGGGGCAGTCATAGGTCGGCCCGTTGGTTGAAGCCTCGGTGCAGGTCTCCGACGAGCCGACGGGAACGCTATAGGTTGGCGAACTGTAGGTCGCGCACGAATCGGGGGATTTATGCTGACCGGGGCAGACCTGGGTTGAGGATATCAGTAGACCGGAAACACAGGCCTCGGTGTAGCCGGTGGGGACGGTGTAGTCGCCAGGACTGGGGCTGTTGGTTATGCACGAATCGGGGCTCGGATGCGAACCGTCGCAGGTATAGGTGCCGTCAACGACCATACTGCTGGAGCAGGTCTGCGGCGGCCAGTGGCTGTCCCAGTCGAAGTGCCCGCCCGAAACGCCACGGTCGGGAGGAGGGGCGGGAATGACGTAGTCGGGGTTGCGGGTGTAGAGGGTGGTGTTGAGAACTTTAAGGTCGACCAGGACCGGCTGCGAGACAACCCCCGAATCAAGGTATTTGGAGACGGGAATCCCCGGCGCTCCGGCGATGAATGGACCATCCGGGTAGCTGTCGCGCAGACGGTCGTAGTCGTTGATGACAAGGTCGCTGTTCATGTCGTTGAAGGGGCGATAGTAGGCGCCGCCAGTGAGGTAATCAAGTTCGCTCTTCCAGTTTTCACCACTGGCGCCGCTAGGGTTGATATTGACCGTCGGGTTGGTGCTGTTGAAGACGTAGCGCCCGCTCTGGACATAGGTGCCGTCGCCGAGGACACGTTCCCCGGCTGGCAGGGGAGTGCGCCAGGCATTGTGACCGGCGGCCGTATAGTCGAAGGGGGTGTTGGTGACGGTGCGCACGCGGTAGGTGGTGACCCCGGAGACGTAGGTCGTTTCAGTGAAGGCCTGGTTCAAAAGGCCAGTTCCGGGAGCGCCGACCCAGACGCCGTAAGCGTAATGGATGGCATTGTCGGTCTTGTCGGCCGGGGTAAACATGCGCCCGGTGGCGAAGTTGACCATGACCCCCCCTTTGGGGTGGACCGTCACCGCCGGCGCCGTGGTGATGGCCTGGCCGGCGTCGTACACCTGGGTGGCGGTCCAGGCGCCGGGGGAGGCGTTGGTCAAGTCAAATTTCCACATCTTGCCGTCGATGTCGCCGGCATAGGCATAATCGGCGATGTCGTCACCGTTGAGATCGAGAACGGTCGGTGTCGCCAGGCCATTGGGGCCGCCGACCCCGGCGAGACCGGTGTCGATCTCTGCGATGCGAACGCCGGTCTCGAGGTTGATGACATAGAGGACGGCGTGTCCGTTACCGCTGTTGACATAGCCGTTACCGACGATGACCGCCGGGGTGAAGACCCCGCTACTTGTCTGCACGTTCATGATCGACGGGGTGTTGTAGGTAAAACCGAGGTTGGTGAAGCCGGTGGAACTGTTGCTGATCTCCCACAGGGCGCGGCTGGCGGCGTCACTCTCCGAGGTCGGGACCGGACTGGTGATTTCGAGGCAATAAAGCCCCTTGCCGCCGGCGCCGAGGCCTCCGACCATGAATTTGCGGTCGACGCCGCCGATGGTCACTTGGGCATAGGCCATGGAGGCGTCGACAAAATAGGCGTGAGCGGCGGCATTGTAGGGATCGACATTCAGCCGTGTCAGCTTGGAAATGAGCATGGAGGGGATATAGGCATAGACTTCGTCGCCCCCCTCGCGCCCCAGCGCGGTGGCGGCGGCATTATTGACGTTGAGGACGTGGACCATGCCGTCGTTGGCGCCGAAGTAGAGGAGCCCATCAATGAGGTAGGGACGCGAGTGCATGACATCGCCGAGAACCTTGACCCGGGCGCGATAGAGATTGAGACCGTTGGGCTTCTCGTTGGTACGATCACCACGGATGTAGTTGAGGTAGTACTCGGTGCCGAGGGCGGTCGTTTGGCTCGCCGAGAGGCTGGCCCAGCGGAAGCGGGCGCCGCTGGCGCCGTTTTTGGTGACGATCCAGCGGCTGGTGTCGTAGTTCTGGGCGTCGATATGGTCGGCGGCGCCATTCCAGTCCTCGACGGCATAGTTGATGATGCCGCGGTCGCTGATCGGGTATGAATAGACGTTGCCGTACCAGAACTCGCGATTATAGGTCGTCTGGTAACTCGTCTCGGCCCCCGACGACAGATCATAACTGGAGAGGGCCGGCTGAACGACGTAACCGACGGTCTGAAGTTCGGGATTGAAACTCACCGCGGCAAAAGCTGCCGGCGCCGCCAGCAGCAGAGAGAGGAGACTGAGGGCGCAGCGGAGGCCAAACTGGCGAAAGGTCGTGGTCATGATGAGCTCTCCTTCTGTGGTGACGCGAGAACGGTTCTGGGCGAGTGCGGCCGCCGGCGGCGTCCCCCGCCCGATTATTCCTTGCGAAAAATCCCCTCAAGGGTGACCTGGGTGCCGGGCTTGGCGCCGTAGCCGCGCACGGTGATGGTATAGGTATAGAGGCAGCGGCCTGAACCGGTGACCACCGGGCAGGCGAAATCGATGATGTAACGGGGCTGATTGGGGAGCGGGACACCGTCGGTGCCGAGCAGGGGGGCGGCGCCGGTCCGCGCCCCATAAACGGTGTTACGGGCATCGGCGGGATCGAGAAAGGGGAGTTTGGTGGCGCGAACCACCCCGAGGCAGAGCCCGTTGGTGCAGGCGGCGGAAAAACCGACACCGCCGACGATGCGACGCTGGGCATCGGGATCGGTGGGGGCGCCGGTGTATTTGTTGGTAAAACGGTCGGGCAGGGGCAGCAGCGAACCGTTTTCAATCTCGTTTTCGGCATCGCGCAGGGCCGCCTCCGCCGCCTGGAAGGCGAGGTTGCGGTCAGCCAGATTCCCTGCCATCTTCTCCTCGAGGGTGGTCGACTGCATGGCGGTAATGCCGAGGAGAGTCAGTACCAAAAGGAGAATCAGGCTGACGATGAGGACGGCGCCGGACTCGTTGTCAAGGATTCCTTGTTTCATCTTTCCCCCATGCCGACAAAGGCGAGAACACTTCATCGGAGCTGGTTACGCATGCTGATGGTACCGGTGAAGACCTGGCGCAGGCGGCGGTCGTCGACCGGATCGATGATCACCTGGTTGGTGATCTCACCCGGGGTCCCGGCGACCATGTAGGTGCGGGTATCGAGACCGGACCCCTGCGGGAGCTCATCGACAGTGCGCAGCAACACTCCGAAGCGGACGGCGACGACTACGGTGGCAGGCGTCAACGCGGTAGCGGTGACATAACTGTCGACACTGATATCCTCGTTGCTATCGATGCCGTAGAGGACCTGGAAACTTTCCACCCCCTCAATAACCGGCTGCCAGCTGGTCCCGCTGTCTAGGCTGCGTTCGAGCTCGTTGTCCACGGTATCGTGGCGGAACCAGGTCCGGGCCAAGGTTCCGGGGACATTCTCGTAACATAGTTGCAAAGTGTCACTGACGGTACCGCCCCCCTCGTTTCCGGTGATGGGGACCTCGGCCCCGGGATTAGAGGTGAGGTTGACAAAGGAGCGTCCGTCGACGGAGAAACGCGGAGTGCCGGCACGGCGAATCTCACGCGCCAGGATGTCAACGGCAAAACGACCGTTCTCCTGCAACCGCCCGAGCTCGGCCTGGGTGCCGTAGGTGGTGGTGCTGGAGAGGAAGATCTGATAGACCCCGCCGAGGAGGACAAGGCTGACGGCCATGGCCACCAGCATCTCGACCAGAGAGAGACCTGCTTCACCGATCCCGGACAGTTTTTTCATCCTCCGGCCTTTCATAGTTCGGTTTCGATCTGAATCTGGGCATTGGCGACGCCGCTGCGCAGATCGTCCCAGATGACGATAACGGTGATTTTGTTCCCCACCATTGCCACCGAACCGTCGCCAAGAGGGAGTCGGGCAAGACCCCAGCGGTCCTCGACGTCCGAGGCGGGATTGCCTTTCCATTCAACCAGATCGGCGTTGAAGATCGGGGCCGGGGGCGGATTGAGAACCGGTGACGTGCCGAGACCGATATCGTAGAGACCGAGGCGGGCCTGCACCGGGTTGGCGCGCATGCGGTCGATGATGTCGTTGGCCGCCGTCGTCGCTTGCGAACGCATGAGGGAACCGTGATTGTCGCGCAGGCTGCGGGTCTGCATCCCGGCGAGGCCAAGCATGCCGATGGAGAGGATGACGAGGGCGACAAGGACCTCGACCAGGGAGAAGCCATGCTCTTGTGGGCGAGGAGCAAAAAAAGGGGTCTTTAGGATTGGCGTCATGGACATGAGCCGACCTCCGCATCGACAGTCGTTGTGCGCACCCGACCGGTTATATTGACGATGACACCATAAGCCCTGGGCACCCCCCGGTCATCGCAAACCCGAAAGGTGCCGTTACCGACAGCCGCGCCCTGACTGACGCCCGTAGCGTTGTAGGAAATATAATCATCGAAAGTTGCCGTTGTACGCAAGGTCACCCCGGGCGCCAGGGGACGAAAGACGCGGATGATGTCGGCGGCGGTATCGACCTCTTCGTCCTGATCGACGTCGGCAAAGACAAGCCACCCCTGTTCCCACCCGCCGCTGGTGATGCAACTCGTACCGTTGCTGCTGATGCAGACGCTGACCTGCTGCGAGCGGCGGATTGCTTCGCTGCGCGCCAGATTGAGGGCTCCGGCAAAAGTGGCGGTGTCGGTGCGGAGACGATTGTTCTTGACGACATCGAGAAAGGTCGGCACGGCAAAACTCAACAAGATGCCGGCAACGCCGATGGTTATCATCAACTCGACCAGGGTGAAGCCGCGGTTGCGCCTCGAGTATTGCAGAAGATGGTCGCTGATCAAGGTTATACGCATGAGTCGTCCTTCCCGTAAGAAGCTCGGCGCTCGCCGCCGTCACCTCAGTACTTGAGGTTCACCTTTGCAAAGGCTGTTCCACCATTTCACCTGCGACTACCATCCCGAGAATATGAGTCTTTTCTCAGCTCGGCAAAAGAAAGAGGGGTCTGCGTGCAAAATACTGCATACTCACCATGCAACGTCCTGCGCGGCTCACCCAAGCTGCTGACGCCCGATGGTCATTCGTTCACTTTGCCGACCCGGAGAGGAAACTCTTGCTCCGCCTTCTCGCCGTCGGTGTCGCTGGCGACGATGCGCACCGTGTATGAGCCGACATTGTCGAGGGTGATCTGCCATTCCAGCTTGCCACTTTGCTCATCGATGGTCATCCCGGGCGGGCCTTCCTCCAAGGTGTAGGTCAAAGGGTCGTCGTCGGGGTCGATAGCGCGAGCGGCATAGGTATAGAGAAACCCGGATAGACGTTCGGGCGGCATGCTGGCAAAGCTTGGCGCCGAATTTCTCACGGTCGCCGTATTGCTGCGAAAGGTCTCGCCCTGAATTTCGCCATCGCTTGGCACTACTTCAAAGACAATCTGGTCACCCTTGTGGATTTGTGTCCCAGGGAGAACGGTACCGGTCACGCCCGGGACCTCGCTGCCGTTAATAAACCAGCGGCAGGTGGTGGAAATTTTGTCGCTATCAGGATCCTGCGCGGCAATGATAGCGGTGACATCGAAGTTGCGTGCCAGTCGCGGTGGTTTGAGTTCAACGTTGACGACGCCCGGCGGCGAATTGGCAATTGTGACCGAGGTCGAGGCTGTCGCCGTTTCCGTCGTGACATAGACTGTCACCACATCTCCCCTGACCCATGGTTGGGCGCAGAGGGAAAGGAGTTCCCCTTCATCGATAAGACCGCCGTTCAATTCCCAGCGCACCGACAAACGTCCGCTACCATGACCGGACGCCTTAAGCCGCACACAATCACCGCTGCGCGGCTCGGCCGGTTCGAGGGAGACGACCAGAGGGGCAGCGGACCTTGCCGATGCTGCGCCCTGGGTGGCAACAGCCGCAGGAGAGACGACGGGTGCAGCGTCCGGGGACGACGGCGTCACCGTGGGCTGATTGTCGCTGCAGGAGATCAAACCGGAACCCAGCAGCAACAGGACAACTCCTCTGAGCGTAACAACAGTTTTCATTGCATCCTCCGTCAATAAATATCTTGTGGTGAATTTAAATACCATATTCCTTGATCTTGTACATGAGATTGCGCAGGCTGACCTGCAAGCGCTTCGCCGCCTGGGTACGATTCCCCCCCGACGCAGCAAGGGCCTGACGAATACACGCCTCTTCGCTGCGGGCCGTCACCTCCTTGAGGGAAAGCCCCGCCAGCCCCCCTTCCCTGTCCAGCCCCTCGCCGCTTGTCAAGGGGAGTTCGGCCAGGTCGATGATCCCGTTCCGGCTGAAAAGAACTGCCTTTTCCATGACGTTTTCCAACTCCCGAACATTGCCGGGCCAGGAATGGTGCTGCAGCCGCGTCAGCACCTCGGGGGTCAGAAGCGGCAGCGGACGTTGCTGGGCCGCGGCACTGCGGCGCAGAAAGGTGTCGGCGAGGAGGGCGATATCCTCGCACCGCTCCCGCAACGGCGGGATACGGATTTCGACAACGGCGAGACGAAAGAAGAGATCGCTGCGAAAAGTACCGCGGCGACCGGCTTCGGTCAGGTCCCGGGCGGTGGCGGCAACGACGCGGACATCGACTGCTCGCGCCTGATTGGCCCCGACCGGGCGAATTTCCTTCTCCTGCAAGACGCGCAGCAGCTTCGGCTGCAACTCCAGGGGGAGGTCGCCGATCTCGTCGAGAAAGAGGGTTCCGCCGCTGGCGGCGGCAAAGAGCCCCTGGCGCTCGCGCTCGGCCCCGGTAAAGGCACCGCGGACATGGCCGAAGAGCTCGCTTTCGACCAGGGTCGCGGGAATGGCACTGCAATTCACCGCGATAAAGGGTCCATCGCCACGGACGCTGCGCCGATGCAGTGCCCGTGCCACCAACTCTTTGCCAGTTCCGGTTTCGCCGGTAACGAGGACCGGAGAGGAGGTCGGCGCCACCCGTTCGACCAGGGCCAACACCGCCCGTAGCGCCGGGCTGGTGCCGACGAGTTCGCTCGAACCGGGCCGCGCGGCCAGTTCCTGGCGCAAACGGTCATTTTCAAGACGCAGGCGCTGGCGCTCCTCGGCCTTGCGCAGGGTCAGGACGACCTCGTCCGGCTTGAACGGCTTGGAAATATAGTCGTAGGCCCCCTCCTTCATGCAGGTAATGGCGCTGTCGATGGAACCGTAGGCGCTCATCATGATGACGGTTTCGGCCTGGCCCCGACTGGCGAGCTGGCGCAGAAAGGCAGTCCCATCCATGCCGGGCATACGAATGTCACAGAGGATGGCAGCAAATGCCTCTCGGGACAGGATGGCGAGGGCTTCTTCTCCCCCCCCCGCCTCGACGACGGCGTACCGTTCTTTTTCGAGGACGAGACGCAGCATGTGCCGCATCGCCGGCTCGTCATCGACCACCAGAATGCGTTTGTCCCTCGGCTGCATCATGGGCACCCCTCCTCTGCCGCCGGCAGCCAGAGGAAGAAACGGCTCCCGGCCCCTTCCTGTGACTCGACCTCGATGCGCCCCCCGGCCTCGTTGATGATGCGGTGACAGATGGAGAGGCCGAGCCCCCGCCCCTTACCCGGCGCCTTGGTAGTGAAGAAAGGATCAAAGAGCCGGCTGCGCACGGTCGGGGTCATGCCGCTGCCGCAATCGGCGACACTCAGCCACACCCAGTTTCCGTCCACGCCGCCGGTAAGGAAAATTTCGCCAGCGACGGGCGAGGCGTCGCGAGCATTGAGGAGGAGATTGAGGAGGACCTGCAGCAGTTTGTGCCGACTCATACACACCACCGGCAGCTTTGCGTTGATCCGCAGCTGGCAGCGACACCCCTCCAGCGCCCCCTGCTGCTGCAACAGCTCGACGGCTTCGGCCATGACCGCCGCTGGCTCGACCGGTTCGCTGGGGGATTGCTCCGGACGGGCGTAATCGAGGAGGTCGCGCACCAGCCGGTCGATGCGTGAAAGTTCGACGAGGGAACGCTCGGCCAGCTCGCGTCCGCCCTGTTCCGGCAGATCGGCCTTGAGGAGTTCGAGGTAGCCGACGACGGCGCCAAGAGGATTGCCGATCTCATGCGCCATCCCCGCCGCCAACTGGCCGACGGAGGCCATTTTTTCCGAACGCACCAGTTCTTCCTGGGTGCGGCGCAGCTCGTCATTACTCTGCTGCAGACTGGCGATATACCCCTCCGTCGCTCCTCGGCTCTGCTCCAGCGCCGCCGTCATGGCATTGAAAGCTTCGGCGAGATCGGCGATCTCCCGCGGTCCCGCGACGGTTACCCGTGCGGCGAGATCGCCGGCGGCGACACCGGCGGTGGCCTGGTGCAAACGGCGCACCGGTCGCACGATGTTGTGGCTGAAGAGCCAAACACCGAGACCGACGAGGACGGCGCCGTAGAGAAGAACATAGAGAAAGACGAGGCGGCCGCCGGCAAGGACCCGCAGGCGCACATCCAGAAGAGAGTAGCGCAGTTGCAAGACTCCGATAGTCATCTGCTGGCGCCGGATCGGCAGAGTCATCTGGACGACGTCGTTGCCGCTGAGACCGAAGATCGTCCCGCCGGGATAGTCGAGGCGAACCAGGAGGGCGCCGGTGCTGGAGCCGAGAGCAAGGGCCGGGTCACCGGGACCGAGGATCGGTTCACCAACGAGGCTGCGCTCTCCCGCCACCGTTAGCTGCCGATCGAAGATCTTCCAGCTAATAATCCCCGTCTCCTCCGGCAACTCGACCAGGTGCTGATTCAACTCGGCGAGAAGGATGTCGTCGCTGCCGTGTCCAACGGCGCGATGGCTGAAGCTGGCCGCCAGCATTCCGGCCTGGGTGCTCAGAGCAGCGACCCGCGCCTCAAGGAGCTGCGCCTCAAAACGGCCGAGGAGAAGGAGGCCACCGAGAAGGAGGGCGGCCCCGACGAGGAAGGTGACGCTGACAATGATTTCGGCGTAGAGACCGGCGGGTCGGCGCAACGTTCGATTCTCCCGGAAAATCGTGCGGGCATGACCGGCGCAGCATAGCACAGAGGCCAACGGTCGTGAAGGCGAAAACCCCGCAGCCGGCAAGGGCTCCGTTTCCTTTTGACAGGAGATCGCCTTTCAGTTACAAGAGGGGGCATTCCATCCGTCCGCATGCGTGAAAGGAACATCTCATGTCCGCCATCCCCGTCGTCGACCAGGAAGCGTGCATCGGCTGTGAAGCCTGCACCCAGATTTGCCCGGAAGTCTTCCGCATGGAGGAAGAGGAACACGGCGATCACAGCCACGGCAAATCGACGGTGTACAATCCGACCGGCGCTTCTCGCGCCAAGATCGAACAGGCGATGGATGCCTGCCCCGCCGCCTGTATCTATTGGCAGGACTGAGGCGGCTCTCAGCTCTCAGCAATAGCTGTCAGCTTGAACCCAGTTTTTTGACCCAAGCTGATCGCTGACAGCTGATAGCTGAGAGCTGTATTTCCATGTCCAATCTCTCCCGCCTCTACCTCTTCGCCTGCCTCAAGATGACCCTCTTTCCCATGGCGGTCATCACCCTCTTCTGGAAAGACGAGATCGGCCTCTCCCTCACCGAAATCATGCTGCTGCAGGGGGGCTTCTCCCTCGCCTCGGTCCTCTGCGAATACCCCTCCGGCTACCTCGCCGACCGCCTCGGCTACCGCCGCACCCTGACGTTGGCGACGATCATCGGCATCGTCGGCTGGGCCGTCTACACCGTCGCCGATTCCTTTGCCGGCGTCCTCCTCGCCGAAGCCCTCCTCGGCGCCTGCTTCGCCTTCATCAGCGGCAGCGACAGCGCCCTCCTCTACGAGTCGTTGCGTCGCGACGGCCGCGAGGGGGACTACGCCCGCTATGACGGGCGCATGAACGGCGCCGCCCAGAGCGGCGAGGCGGCCGGGGCCCTCTTCGCCGGCGCCCTCTATGCCCTCTCTCCCCTCATCCCTTTCTTGCTGCAGATCGCGGTCTGGCTCGTCGCCCTGTTGGTGGTGCGCGGCCTGGTCGAAGCCCCGCCCGATCACACCCCGGCGCCGGCCTCGCACCTGACCGAGGCGCTCAAAGTCGGCCGCCACGCCCTGATCGAGACGCCGCTGCTGCGCTGGGGCATTCTCTACGGCACCGTCGCCGGCCTCGCCTCCTTCTACCCGGTCTGGCTGATCCAGCCGCACATGCAGCAACAGGGGGTACCGCTGACTTGGTTCGGGCCGATTTGGGCCGGAGCCAACCTCACTGTCGCCGTCTTCGCCCTCTTGAGCCAGCGCAGCCGCTTCCATCTCGGCGATGCCGGCCTGGTCTGGCTTTGCGGCGTTCTCTGTCTGCTCGGCTACCTCGGCCTCGGCCTCTGGCCCGGGATCTGGTCCTTTTTCTGCTACTATCTCCTCACCGCCATGCGCGGCTTGCAGGGGCCCCTCATCCGCCACCACCTGCAGCTGGCCAGCTCCCGCCACAACCGCGCCAGCATCCTCTCGCTGAAGAACTTCGCCTTCCGCCTCGCCTTCGTCGTCAGCGGGCCGCTGGTCGGTCTCGCCGCCGACCGCGCCGGCCTCGCCGCCACCTTCCTCGGCCTCGCCCTCCTCTTCGCCCTGCTTCTCCTGCCGCTGTCACGGGCGTTTCTGAACCATCTCCCCAAAACGAGTTAAGGGCGGGGATCACTCCCCGCCCTTACGTCACTTATCCCACCAACAACAAAAATATATTTATGATGTGTACTGGCTCTCCGCCCCGGAAACGAGCCATTATGCCCTTACAGTCGAATCAGAGAAATCATGAGGTAATCGTGAAGCAAAAACTGTTTTTAGCCTCTCGATTACCTCATGATTTCTCTGCTTAAACAAAGGCATAAAAACCTCTGACTCAGACCGTGGTCAGCTAAGAATCAGGCCATTAACACTACATCCGTTGCAGCACTTCCAGGGCCTGGCGCAAAGCCTGACCGCGGTGACTGATGCGGTTCTTGGTCTCGACCGGGAGTTCGGCCAGGGTCTGACCGTATTCGGTGACGAGGAAGAAGGGATCATAACCGAAGCCGCCGCTGCCCCGCGCTTCGTCGAGGATGATGCCGGGGAGACGGCCGAAAAAGAGCTGGCCGGGGGCGTCGGGGGGGCAGAGAGCCATGGCACAGACGAAGGCGGCACGGCGGTGCTCGCGCGGAAGTCCTTTGAGGGCGACGAGGAGTTTGCGGTTGTTGGCGTCGTCATCCCCCTGGATCCCGGCGTAGCGGGCCGAATGGACGCCGGGAGCGCCGCCCAAGGCGTCGACTTCGAGGCCGGAGTCGTCGGCCAGGGTCAGGCAGCCGCTCAGGCGCGCCATCGTCTCCCCCTTCTTGAGCGCATTGGCGGCGAAGGTGGCGCCGTCCTCCTCGATCTGCGGGACTGCGGAGAGAGAGTCGAGACCGACCACCTCGAGACCGGAAGCGGCCAGGAGGAGACGGATCTCCTTGAGCTTGCCCTGATTGCCCGTTGCCACCAGCAGCTGCATGAAATGACCTCTTGCCTAAATCCAGATAACCTTGACCAGATGCTCCACCTGACGAAACTCGGGGTCCCCGGTCACCACCGCCGCCCCATGCTCTACCGCCGAGGCCAGAGCAAAGGCGTCGGCATAGGAAATGGGATAGCGGGCTTTCAGTTCGGCGGCGCGGAAGATCAACTCGTTGGGACAGGGGAGGATGGTAAAATCGAGACGGTGGATATGGGCGAGCATCTCCAGTTTTTTCCCCGTCCCGAAGCGGCGCTGGACGATGTAGATCAACTCGCCGAGATTGATGGCGTTGAGCAGGGGCGGGCTCTCCGTACTTCGGCACTTTTCGAGCAGAACCCTGACCTTCTCGCCCCCCGGCTCTTTCTGGAAGAAGCGCAGCAGGGCAAAGCTGTCGAAGAGGAACTTACTCTCCGGCAAAGTCTTGGCCCCGTTCCTGACGCAACTCCTCGGCCAGCGACGGCCCGGCCGGCAGCGAGCCGTAAGCGGCGCCGACGGCGTCCTTGACCATGGGAGCGAGACAAATCACCTCGCCGTACTCGAAGATGCGCACATCCTCGCCTGGCTCCAGGTGGTGGCGTTTGCGCAACTCGGCCGGAATGACGACCTGGCCCTTGGTCGATACTTTACTGACTGTTTCCATGGTGACCCCACAGGTAATACACTTAGCAATCAATGTATTACCTTGGCGAAGGGAAGTCAAGGACTCCCCCGCCGAAAGAATTTACTCTATCCCTACCCTTTCAGCGCCCGCTCCTGCAACAGCGCCAGTTCGCGGCAACCGCTCAGGGCGAGATCGCGCAGAGCATCGAGCTCTTCGCTGGTGAAAGGTTCGGCTTCGGCCGTCCCCTGGACTTCAACGAAGCGCCCGCTGGAGGTGATGACAAAATTCATGTCGACCTCGGCCTTGGAGTCTTCGATATAACAGAGATCGAGACAAGGGAGGCCGCCGACGATGCCGACGCTGACGGCGGCGACACTCTCCTTGAGGGGAGAGACGGGAAGCAACCCCTTCGCCACCAGACCGGCGCAGGCGTCGGCGAGGGCGACATAGGCGCCGGTGATGGCGGCGGTGCGGGTGCCGCCGTCGGCCTGGAGGACATCGCAATCGATCTGGATGGTGCGTTCGCCGAGCTTGTTCATGTCGATGATCGCGCGCAGGGAGCGGCCGATGAGGCGCTGGATTTCGTGGGTGCGTCCGCCGACCTTCCCCTTGCTCGATTCCCGCGGCGAGCGGGTGTGGGTGGCGCGCGGGAGCATGGCGTATTCGGCCGTCACCCACCCCTGCCCCTTGCCGCGGAGAAAGGGGGGGACCGACTCTTCGATGGTGGCGTTGCAGAGAACGCGGGTCTCACCGAAGCTGACCAGCACCGAGCCTTCGGCATAACGGGTAAAGCCGCGGGCAAAGGTAATGGGGCGCAGTTCATCGGGACGACGGCCGTCGTGGCGGATCATGGTCATCGACATGTTTCCTTAATTCTGTTCGGAGTTGAAAGATTTGATCCCTTTAAGGAGCGCCTGGGCAATGCGCTCCTGGGCCTCATCCTGCTTCAGCCGCAAAAGGTCGCTGTCGCCGGAGAGGAAACCGAGTTCGATCAGCACCGTCGGCAGATTGCCGCGCCCCAGGGGCAACAAGGGCGCCCGCACGATGCCGAGGACCGGTATGGCCTCATCGCGCAGGGCGGCTTCGAGGCGGCGGGCCAAGGCCATGCTCGGGCCTTCTCCGACCACGACGCCGCTCGAGGCTTCGTCGAGAGGGCGGACAAAGAGGGTAACCCCGCGGGCGGCGGGGGCATAGGAATTCTGGGCATGCAACTGGATGAGGAGTCCGACGTCGGGCCGGGTGGCGACATCGAAACGCTGCTGGGCGGAAAGGGTGTAGTCGCCATCGCGCGACAGGTAGACGGGGATGCCGAGCTGCATCTTGAGGAGCTTCTCCAGCCGGCGCGCCTGACCGAGGACCAGTTCCTTCTCCTTGCTGCCGTCCTTGCCGATGACCCCGGGGTCTTCCCCCCCATGGCCGGGGTCGATGGCGACGCCACGCAGGGGCGCGGCGCCGGGCGCCGCTTTCTTCTGCAGCAAAAAGGCAAAGAGCTGGTCGAGAGGGGCGGCCTTGGCGGCCGTCTGCCCCTGCCCCGGGTTGAGATTGCGATAGTCGACCGGCTGCTGCGCCAGTCGCCCGAGATGGAGAATGGCGACTTCCTCGGCGACGCGCAGGCGACCGTCGATGAAACGGGGCTTGTGCTCGAGGGGGATGGCCCGATCCCCGAGGCGCAGATAGTGGCTCCCCGGGGAGAGGATGGCACTCCCCGCCGGCGTCGCAATGCGATAGACATGGTCGACGGCATCCCAGCGCCCCTTCAGACCCAAGGGGGCCAACAGGTCGTCGATGGCAAGATAGCTGATGCCGTCGCGCAGGTAGACCTCACCGATCTGGGTCGGCGCACGTCCGGCAATGGCAATCTCGACCGTGGCAGTCGCCGCCGCCGGCAGAACCAGTAACAACATCGAGAACAGAATCAGTCTTTTCAAAGTCAGATCCTCAGCAGTCGAAAAAGGGTTTCACCTTATACTCTTCCCCGCCAACGCTGTCAACGCGGCGACAGAAGCCGCTGACCGCGGCGGTTGCTGACCTCGAGGGCGGCAAAGAGGCGCCGCTTCAACGTGGTGACGAGGCGGCGCCGGTTCGCGGCGTCAGCAGACGCCAGGGGAATCTGACCGCCGGCGATGCGGCCATGGCCGCCGGCGTGACCGAGTTCGCCGACGATGTCGCGGAGAATGGTGCCGGCGGAGAGGTCCTCCCGGTCCGTGCGCATGGAGAGGACCTGGCCGCCATTACACTCGGCCAGGCCGAAGACCGTCTCCACCCCTTCGGCGCGCAGGAGGAAATCGGCCATTTCGGCGACGATGTCGGGATTGGCGACGTTATGCAGATCGAAAACCAGAACCTTGTCGTAAATCCGCGCTCCGGCCATGGCCCGGTGAAAGCTGACGAAGTAATCCTGTGGCACCTTGGGATGGACGATGCGGGCCAGGATATGGTTGTTGCACAGGGGAATCAGTTCCTGATAGGCATCACGGTCGGCCTTGACCCATTCCCGCCCGAGATCCTGGGTCTCGGTCTTGATGGCGTAAAAGAGCATGGTGGCGAGACGGGTGCTGATGTAGACCCCTTTGACCACCAGATATTCATAGAGAATGGTGGCGCAGGCGCCGAACTCCTCGCGCACATCGACCCAGTGACAGCGCGCCGTCCCTTCCCGCAGGGGGTGGTGATCGATGACGACATGGACGGGACGCTCCGGTGGCCAGGCGTTGTTCCCCACCCCGGGTTGGGTATCGACCATGCAGACCACATCGAAGAGGTCGAGATCGAGCAGGTGAATCGGCACCGCCTCGATACCCAGTTCCTCGACCATGACCCGATTCTCGCGCCGGCCGATGACCCCGCCGTAGGTGATCACCGCTTCCTGGCCGGTGCGGACGAGGATCAGGGCCTGCAGGGCGCAGGCCGACGCCAGGGCGTCGGGATCGGGGGCGTCATGGGCGACGATGAGGATGCGCCCCTTGCCGCGCAGCCATTCGACCAGATCATTGACAAACTGGCGGAAGAGCCGGGGATCGTTACTCAGCATGCAACCTGCTCCCATTCGTACCGAAATTCACGGTCAGGGACAAAGTCAATTTCGCAGCTCTTTTTGATAACGCCGGAGGAGCAGACTGCTTGTCACCACCGAAACGCTGGAGAGGGCCATGGCCAGCCCGGCGAATTCGGGCTTGAGGACGAGGCCGAATAGCGGATAGAGCAGCCCGGCGGCGATGGGGATGCCGATGACATTGTAGGCAAAGGCCAAAAAGAGATTGAGACGGATTCGTCCCAAGGTCTTACGGCCGAGGCGGATGGCACGCTCGACATCGCGCAGCTGGCCGCGCACCAGGACGATGTCGCCACTCTCCCGGGCAACATCGGTGCCGCCGCCGAGGGCGATGCCGACATCGGCGGCGGCGAGGGCCGGGGCATCGTTGATGCCATCGCCGACCATGCCGACACGATCCCCCTGGGCCTGATAACGCTGGACCAGGGCCAGCTTGTCGGCGGGGAGGAGGTCGGCTTCGACCGCGTCGATGCCGAGCTGGCGCGCCACGGCAAGGGCGGCGCTGCGCCGGTCGCCGCTGAGCATGACCGTGCGCAGACCGAGACGCTGCAAGCGCGCCACGGTCTCGGCAGCGTCGGGGCGAACGGTATCGGCGAGGGCGACGAGGCCGAGAAGAAGACCGTCGACGGCGACTAGAACGACCGCCTTGCCGGCCGCGGCCAGGGCTGCGGCCTCTGCCTCCAGTGGCGTCAGCGCCACCCCCTCCCCTGCGAGCAAACGTCGATTGCCGAGGAGAACGCTACGCTCCGCCAGTCGGCAGGTGAGGCCGTAGCCACCGCGTTCGACCACGGCCGCCACCGACTCCGGCGCGATCCCGCCGTCCCGGGCATGCCGCGCCAAAGCCACGGAAAGGGGATGGCGACTCGCCGCCGCCGCCGCGGCCGCTACCGCCAGCAACTCCGCCGACGTCTTGCCGGGAGCCGGGACGAAGTCGGTGACGGCGAACTCCCCGGTGGTCAGAGTGCCGGTCTTGTCGAAGAGGATGAGGTTGAGGCCGGCCACCGTCTCGACGACGGCGGCGCCCTTGAAGAGGATGCCGGCGCGCAGGCCGAGGGCGCTGCCGACCATGATGGCGGTCGGGGTCGCCAGACCGAGGGCGCAGGGACAGGCGATGACGAGAACGGCGATCGCCAGCTTGAAGGCAAAGAGGAACGTCGCCCCGGCGAGAAGCCAGCCAGCGAAGGTCAGGGTGGCAATGCCGATGACGGCGGGAACGAAGATGGCGGAGACGGCATCGGCCAAGCGCTGGACCGGCGCCTTGTCGGCCTGCGCCGCCGCCACCAGGCGGACGATGCGGGCCAGAACCGTGGCTTCGCCGACACCGGTGGCCCTAACCGTCAGTTGTCCGCTGCGGTTGATGGTGGCAGCGATCACCCCGTCTCCGATTCCCTTGTCGACGGGGAGAGCTTCGCCGGTGACCAGGGCTTCGTCGATCGCCCCGGCCCCGGCCTCGATATCCCCATCGACGGGAATCTTCTCCCCCGGCCGCACGACGACGCGGTCGCCGACTTGCACCTCGGCCAGGGCCACCTCGCGCTCGACCCCGTCCACCAGAAGCCGGGCCGTTTCGGGGCGCAGCTGTAACAGCTCACGCAGGGCCTGGCTGGCCCGCCCCCGGGCCCGGGCCTCCAGCCACTTACCGCAACGGATGAAGGTGACGAGCATGGCACTGGTCTCGAAAAAAACCTCGCCATGTCCGCCGGAGCCGGAAAAGAGGGCGAGGAGGGAGTAGCCATAGGCGGCGCTGATGCCGAGGGCCACCAAGACATCCATGTTGGCGGCACGGTTACGCAACGCCGTCCAGGCGCCGCGATAGAAGGTCAGGCCGGCGGTGAACTGGACGAGGGTGGCCAGGAGTGCTTCGATGACATGGCCGCCGGGGAGCGACTGGCCCCACATGAGGAACATCAGGGGGAGGGAGAAGTTGAGGGCGAAGAGGAACCAGAGGAATTCGCGCCGCGCCTCGTCGTCGCGTCCCCGGGCCTCCTGCTGCACGCTGCCGGGAAGGCGGGCGCGGTAGCCGAGGGCGACCACCCTGGCCATCAGGGCGTCAGGATCGAGACGGCCGGGGTCGTAGTCGACACGGAGTTGTTCGGTGGCGAAGTTGACGCTGGCGCCATGAACTCCGGCCATTTTCGCCATGCCCTGTTCGATGGTCGCGGCGCAGTTGACGCAATGCATGCCGGCGAGGGTCAGGGTCAACTCGCGATGGTCGGATCGGTCGGACCGTTCGGATGGGTTTGGTGCGGTTGATGGGGCAGGGGCAGGTGTGAACCCGGCCGCACTTACAGCGGTGCGGAGGTCGTCCTCGGCAAGTCGGGCCGGGTCATAATCGACCGTGGCACACTTCTCCGCCAGGTTGACCGCCACCGCCGCAACCCCCGGCAGGGATTCCAGCGCCGCCGTGACCTTGGCCACGCACTTGCCGCAGCTCATGCCGTCGACGGGGAGACGGCAACGGGTCACGTCGGTTTTTTCCCGCTCGCCCGCCGCTTCCTCGCGCCGACCAGCTGCAGAAAGGCCGGCGCCTGGCGAATGGCGTCAAAGTCGGGGTCGGTCCGGGCATCGTCGAGAAAACGGGCGTCGAGGTCCGAGGCCCGCGACAACGCCTGGACCGCTTCCTGTTCCCGGTGCTGGCGGGCAAAGACGCAGGCCCGGTTGTAATGCGCCAAGGGATAGCCGCCGGTACGGGCGAGAATGGCGTCAAAACAGAGCATCGCCTCGTCGAGACGACCGAGATCGATGAGAACATTGCCCCGGTTGTTGAGGGTGTAGATCGACTCGGGGTCACAGAGCAGACTTTGATCGAGGGCGGCCAGGGCGCCGGGGAGATCGCCGAGACGCTCCAGGGCCACACCGCGGTAGAAAAAGGCCTCGGCATTCTCCGCATCGAGGGCGAGAGCGGCATCGATGGCAGCCAGAGCTTCTCCGTAACGTTCCAATTCGACGAGAAGGCTCGCCTTCTCGATGTACGCCTCGAAGAAGCGGGGATCGCTGGCGAGGGCGGCGTCGAAGTTGGACAGGGCGGCATCGACCTGCCCGAGACGAGCCAGGGAGAGGCCGCGGTTGTAGGGGTAGGTCGGCACCTTGTTGTCGCGGGCAATGGCGCGGCTGTAGCTCTCCACCGCTTCGTTGTCGCGGCCAAGTCCGGAAAGGGCATAGCCGCGGCCGTTGAGGGCGGCGGCGTCCTGCGGGTTGGACGCCAGGACTTCGTCGAAGCTCTTCAGCGCCTCGGCGAAACGACCGAGGCGGTTGAGGGCATAACCCATGTTGTAATGGGCATCGGGGGTGTCGGGGAGGCGGCGCAGAGCCTGGTCGTACATCGCCAGCGATTCCTCGGTGCGACCGAGCTCATCGAGGGTATTGCCGAGATTGATGTAGGCCTCGGGAAAGTCGGGCTGCAGTTCAAGGGAACGGCGGAAACGCGCCTCGGCCTCTTCGAGCCCCCCCATGCGCTGGAGGAGGACACCGAAGTTGTGGTGCAACGCACCGTTCTTCGGGTCGAGGAGGAGAGCCCGGCGATAGAGGACCAGGGCCTTGGCCTCGTCGCCCAGATTGGAGGCGGCGACAGCACAGATGTTGAGCGCCTCGACATCGAGAGGATAGTGCTCGAGATAGTCTTCAACCAGATCAAGGGCAGTGCTGCTATCGCCTCGATCGAGGGCCAGCTGGGCGAGCTCGAGGGTACTCTGATCGTCGTCGCCGTCATCTTCGTAATCGTCAAAATCGTCGTTCATTCTCACTCCGGGCGCCGCGCCGTCGCCTTTGCGTTGGGGGAGCCACCTGCGTAATCATTTCCGGGGTTGCACTATAGCAGAACCAGCGACGAAATGCACCCGTCTCGCACCGAGAGCCGCGTTGCTGCCATTGCCGGATGAAAACCCCTGTAATCGCTGCGAATGCCTGTCGGCGCGCCGCCGGAAATTTGCCCCACGGCAACGATCTCGGGCTCGTCCCGCGCTTTGCCGAACAGGGGGTACGCGGTCACGCCGAAGCGGTGCAGCTCCTTTTCGACCCGGCGCGCATCGGCTACGCCCAATTCCTGGAGAAGCCCTAGGGGCAGGCTTTCCGGAAAATTAATGTCTCCCCCCCCTTTTCAGAGCTTTTCCCTTGACGTCTCGTGGTTGGCGAGGAACAATTCATCCGCTGCGTTTTTTTGATTCATGAATTTTAATACCACGGGAGATGTCCTGCATGGTGCAAATGAGTATCGTCACCCGGGCGGCGGGGCTGATCACCCTCCTCCTCCTTCTCTCCATCGCCATTCTCGGTTCCATGGTCTATGTCACCCGCGACCAGATCAATACCGAGATCCGCGAGAAGATCCGCCAGGAAACCATCCGCTCGGCCGAGGAACAGGAAGTGGCGGATCTCAAGTTGCTGCGACAGGAGATCGACGTTCTCGGCGGCATCATCGCCCAGGCGGCGAGTCAGTACCTCTACGACCTCAACCAGGAGGGGATGGAGCCCCTGCTGCAATCGTTTCTCAAGCGTCCCGACCTGCTGGCCATCACCATCAACGAATCGGGAAACAACCCCTTCGCCGCCATCTGGCGCGCCGAGGAGGAGACCCGCTTCGGCAGCTCTCTTCCCAAGGATGTCGCCTTCCTGGATGTACAGCAGCAGACCCTGGAAATCCGGCACAAGGGGGAACTCCTCGGCACGGCCATCATCCATTACACCGACAGCCAGCTTCGCGCCCGCGGCGCCGCCAACCGCGAGCGGCGCCTGCAAGAAGTCGGCAACTACGAAGCCGCCATCGGCGCCATCATCCTGACCTCGACCCTGCGTCAGGGCGGGGTCTTTGCCCTGGCCATGGCGGCCCTCGTCGCCGCCGTCGTCTACCTGCTGGTGCGTCGGGTCAAGCGCCCCCTCTCCCAGGTCGTCGCCAATCTCAAGGATATCGCCGAAGGCGAAGGCGACCTGACCCGCACGCTTGAGGTCAGCAACCACGACGAAGTCGGCGAAGTCGCCGAAACCTTCAACCGCTTCGTCGCCCGCTTGCGCGACATGGTCCAGCGGACCCGCACCGCCGCCACCGATCTCGTCGCCGCCACCGAACGCATCCGCTCCTCCTCCCGCGCCGTCAGCGACGGGGCGCGGCAGCAGCGAGGCTGCCTGGAAGATTCCTTTATCGCCCTGCAGGGGATCAATGGCTCGGTCTCGGGGATCGCCGAGAGCACCGGCTCCCTGGTCGAGGCGGCGGAGGAGAGCTCGTCGGCCACTTTGGAGCTCGGTTCGACCATCGAAGAGATCGCCAGCCAGATGGAACGGCTCTTTACCACCATCGACGAGGTCGCCAGCTCCATCGGCGAAATGTCGGCGGCGAGCCGGGAGATCCTCGAAAACGTCGAGGTCCTCTCCAGCAGCACCGAGGTCACCGCCAGCTCCATCACCGAACTCGACGCCTCCATCAAGGAAATCGAGGAGAACGCCGAAAAGACCAACCGCTTTTCCGAAGAGGCGGCGCAAGACGCCCAGGTCGGCAAGGAAGTGGTGGATGAAACGATCCGCGGCATCGGCGCCGTCCGCGAGATGGTCGATCGCGCCGGGACGGCGATTCAGGAACTCGGCCGGCAGTCGACCGCCATCGGCAAGATCCTCACCGTCATCGACGAGGTCGCCGACCAGACCAGCCTCCTTGCCCTCAATGCCGCCATCATCGCCGCCCAGGCCGGCGAACACGGCCGCGGCTTTGCCGTCGTCGCCGGCGAAATTCGCCAGCTCGCCGAACGCACCGCCGTCTCGACCCGGGAGATTGCCGCCATCATCGGTCACCTGCAATCGGGGACCGAGGAAGCGGTGCGCGCCATGGCGGCAGGGAGCGACCGGGTTCATCAGGAAGCCGAGCGGAGCAAGGGCGCGGGGATGGCTCTGGAGAAGATCCGCAACAGTACCTTAAAGGCGCGGGAGCAGGTCGGCGGCATCGTCCGGGCAACCCAGGAGCAGTCGCGAGGGAGCCGGCAGATCACCAACTCCATCAACCAGGTTGCCTCGATGCTCGATCATATTTCCACCGCGATCAAGCAACAGGCCGAAGGAAACCGGCAGCTGAGCTACTCGGCCGAGGCGATGAAGGAGATCGCGGCGCAGGGCAAACTCTCCACCGGCGAGCAGGCCAAGGGGAGCCGGCAGATCAACCAGAGCATGGAGCGCATCCGCTCGATGATCGAGCGCATCGACGCCGCGACGCGGGAACAGACTGAGCGCAGCCGCCAGGTCGTCGAGGCGGTTTCGAACATCCGACGCATCGCCGAGGCAACGGCCGTCCGCACCGCCGAACTCGACCAGGTCGTCGACATTCTCGCCACCCAGAGCGGTATTCTCGAAAGCGAGGTCGGCGCCTTCAAGGTCTGACCATCATTTGGACGAATCAAAGCAAAAAGGCCGGGGCACTCGTTGCCCCGGCCTTTTTTTGATATCTCGCCCTCTTTATTTCCAGTCGTGCAGACCATATCCTGCAAGAATTTTTTTCAACGTACCGTCACGCCGCAACTCCTCGATCCCCTTGTCGAAAAGGGCGGCATACTCTTTGGCCTTGGGATCCTTGGGGGAGAAGGCGACATAGACCGGATCGGGCTCACCGCTGGCGGCGCAACTCAATTCGCCGGCGAGGCCAAGATCCTGCACCGTCCCCTGCAGCACCGCGCTATCGTCGATGACGAGGTCGACCCGTCCCTTGGCCAGTTTGCGCAGGCTCAGCTCCAGGGCATTCTCGCCGGAGGAGATTTGAATCTTCTTGTCGTTCTTTTTGTTCGCCTCGATATAACCATCGATCTCTTCGTCGTCATAAGAGTAGTCGCGAATGACCCCGAGTACCTTGCCGTCGAAGGATTTGACCCCGCGGTAGCTCCACTTCTCCCCCTGGCGCAGGCAGAAGCCGTTGGCGCTCATGCCGAAGGCATTCTTCGGATAGACCAGATCCTCGGCGTCACTGACCACGGCGCCGACGATGGCGGTGATTTTACCGATGCGCGCCTCCTCGATGCTGCGGGCCCAGTTCATCTGTTGGTAATCGACGGTATGCCCGGCCTTGGCGAAGATCAACTTCAGCACCTCGATCATGTAACCCGGCTTGGCCGCATCCGGCGCGCAATTGTAGGGGCACCACTCATCGGCACGGACGGTGACGACCCCAGCCTGCGTCACCCCCGGAGCCAGCCACAGACCAACAACCAGCAGCAACACGATGAAACCCTGCACTCTCCTCAGCATGAAAGACCTCCCTGTCATGGAATGACGCACCGAAGTGCGTGGATAAATCCGTGAGGATAATATCACGATACCATTGGACTTGCTGGCAATAAACTACCCCCACCCCAGCTCCCGCATGGTCGTGGCCAGCAAGCCGAGATCGACCCGGCGCTCATGCACGGGGCGTGGGTCGGCAGCGTAGGCGGCGAGCTGCTCCTCAAAGACCGGTTTCTCCTTCTGGTAAAAGATTCCCAAGCGCAGGGGCTCCTCCTCGCAGGCACGGGCAAAAGCCTGTTGCCGGTCCCCGGGATCGTGGTCGCTTGGCAGGGGGGCGGTATGCGCGGCGAACCACTGATAGGTGTTGAGCTTGTTGAAGGTCACGCACGGTTGCAGCAGATCGACCAGGGCGTAGCCGCGATGCTGGATCGCCGCCTGGAGGATGGCGCGGGTTTCCTCGACGTTGCCGACGTAGGCGCGGGCGACAAAGGCGGCGTCGAGGGCGATGGCGACGGCGAGGGGGTTGAAGGGTTCGAGGATGACGCCATCGACCTGCAAGGGGGTGACGAAGCCGCGCGGGCTGGTCGGCGAAGCCTGCCCCTTGGTCAGGCCGTAGACCATGTTGTTGTGGACGATATTGGTCAGGTCGGGGTTGCGGCGGATGCAATGGAGGAAGTGGTTTCCCCCTTCGCCGTACATGTCGCCGTCGCCGCTCTCGGCGATGACGGTGAGGTTGCGGTTGCTCGCCTTGATCGCCGTCGCCACCGGCAGGGCGCGGCCGTGCAGGCCGTTGAAGTAATGGACGCGCAAGTATTGGGGGAGTTTGGCGGCCTGGCCGATCCCCGAGACCAGGACGGTCCGCTGCTGGTCGAGGTCGAGGGCGGCGAGGGTATCGCGGACCTGGTTGAGGATGCCGTAATTGCCGCAGCCGGGACACCAGGCAACATCGCAGCCCGGGCGGGCGAAGCGATTTTCGCTCATGACCAGTCCTCCTCCTGCAGATGGGCCACCACCTCTTCGACACTGAAGGGGAGGCCGTTGTACTTGAGCCACTGGCGGTCGGCGCCGCGGCCGGTTTCGGCGCGCAGCAGACGAGCAAACTGGCCGGTGGCGTTGTTTTCGATGACGATGACGATCTGCGCCTGCAGCAGGGCATCGACCACCTCGGCCGGCAGCGGATAGACCTGCGGGCAGTAGAGAAAGGCGGTGTGCGGCGCATCGACCCGCGCCAGGGCTTCACGGACGCAGCCATAGGTCGAACCGAAGCCGACGATGAGGCTGGTGAAATCGGCCGGGCCATAGAGCCGCGGCGGCAGCGCCAGATCGAAGCGCAGCAGCTCCCCCTTGGCCAGACGTTTGTCGACCATGGCGGTGCGCACGGCGAAGTCCTCGGTGATGCACCCCTGCGCATCGTGCTCGTCGCTGTCGACGCAGACCAGCCCGGCGCCCAGCCCCGGAATGCCGCGGGGCGAGACGCCGTTGACGCTCGGCGCGTAACGCTGGTAGTCCGCCGCCGTGACGACGATCTGCGTCTCCGGCGGTCGATCGGCCAGGGGAAGATCCGGTATGTCGTAAACACTGTCGAGGAGAAACTGGTCGGTGAGGAGAATTACCGGCGACTGACTGGCATCGGCCATGGCGAAGGCGTGGGCGGCACAGAGAAAGGCGTCTTCGAGGGTGCCGGGGGCGAGGATGGCGCGGGGAAATTCGCCGTGACCGCCATAGCGGGCGAGCTCCAGATCCCCCTGCTCGCTACGGGTCGGCAGCCCCGTCGCCGGGCCGGGACGCTGGGCCAGATGGATGACCAGGGGGGACTCGATGGCGCCGCAGAGACTGAGGCCCTCGGTCATCAGGTCGAAGCCTCCCCCCGAGGTGCTGACCAGCGCCCGGCCGCCGGCATACCAGCTCCCCAACGCCATGTTGATGGCGGCGATCTCGTCTTCGGCCTGCTCCACCACCACCCCGTGCGTCCGCGCCTGCCTGGCCAGATGGATGAGGACCCCGGTCGAGGGGGACATGGGATAGGAAGCGATGAAATTGCAGCCGCCGGCCAGCGCCCCGAGGGCCACGGCGGCGGAACCGTCGAGGAGGAGCGGCCGCTCGGCCGCGGCACGTGGCTGACTCGGCAGCAACAGGGCACAGCAGCCGGCGTGAGGCGCTGCCGCCTCCCAACCATGCCGCGTCGCCGCCAGATTCGCCGCGCTCTGCGCATTGGCAGAGTCGCCGAAATAGCTCGCCACCGTCGCATTGAGGAGTTCCCGGTCAAGGCCAAGGAGTCGCGCCAGAAAACCGCAGGCTATGGCATTGGCGAAAAGCACGCCGCCGGCGGCCTTGCTCAACTCTTGCAGCGGCAGCGGGATCATCCCGGCGACCTCGCCCAAACTCCGCGGGTCGCCAACTACCACTGTCTCCGTCCCGAAGCGTCCCTGCAAACGTGGCAACGCGGCCGGATCGAGGATCAGGCAGAGATCGACCTTCTCACACCAGGCGTTGACCGGATGCGGTGCCGCGCGCAGGGTCACCGAGTTACTCCCCCCCCGAATGCGCGACATGAACTCGCTAGCGGCGAAGACGTGCCAGCCGGCCTGACTGAGGAGCCTCAGCATGAGGGTTTGCAGGGTCTGCAACCCCTGCCCGGCTTCGCCACCGAACAATAGAGCAACTTCGCTTCGCGGCGGTGTGGCCATGGCCGTCCTCCCCTATCATCGGCGCCCGCTGGCGCGTTCTTTTTCGGTTTGCGCTTCAGTATAACCGGATTAACGCCGGCGTCACCTGGGCCCGACGATCGCCGGTGCTTTTATTTAATGAGCCATTGCTTGACCCTCGGTCTTTGTTGGTTAGACTTCCAAAATCCTACCCCATCGCAGCGTCCTTGGAGGACCACATGAAAATTTTCGAGTTTGCCCTCAAGATGGAAGAAAACGGAAAGGCCTATTACGAGAAGCTGGCGAAGACTGCGCAAACCAAGGGTTTGCAGGCGATTTTCACCGAGTTGGCCATGGATGAGCAGAAACATTACGATATTTTCAAGGCTATGCTCGCCGGCCAGGAGGTGTATATGGCCGACTCCATGGTTCTGGAAAAATCACGAAATATTTTTTCTACGCTGCTTGCGGATAAAACCGCGATGGTCGTCTCCACGAGCGATCTCGAGGCTTATCGATACGCCATGAAGCTCGAGGTGGACAGTTTCCGCCTCTATGAAGAAGCCGCCGCCAAGGAATCGAATACCGACGTCAAAGTCTTGCTGTTGCGCATCGCCGGCGAAGAACACAAACACTTCAATATCCTCGAAAATATCTACGCCTTCGTGAATGCACCGAACCAGTATCTGGCCTGGGGGGAATTCAGCAATCTGGAGGAATTCAGAAACTTCGGGCGGGATGTCGGGCGTTAGATGGCATCAAGCCCTTTCCGGCGGCGCATTTTCAATTCTCGCCTCCGCTGCTGTGGTCGTGGAGATCCAGTACCGGCGACCTCCCCCTCCTTGCAGCAACAATTTGGCGATTGTGCTAAATTTGTTCTGTGAGAAGAATTTGGAGAAAGGAGTCGGCTATGGAAAGGGAACGTTTTATTTATCTGTGTCAGGAAAGCGATGGCGGACGCGATGCCTTTGCGGCCCACCCCTCCACCCACGAGGAGGGCTTCGTCACCAGTTGCAGCATGGAGTCGGGCACTCTGCAGGTGCGGACCCCGGACAATCAGATGCGCAGCTGGGACTTTCAAGAATGTGAAGAGTTGCCGCTGATCGCCGGCATCACCCTGCACTAGCCCGTCTCACGCCCCCACAGGAGTCATCGCGTGGGGGCGTCGTGCTTGGCCACGCAGGAAGGCGCGCTGGAGTTCGGCGTTAATCCGCCAAGGATGGGAAAGTCAAGCAGGAGGTGTTGCTGCGTGGTTGCGCAGCGCCCCCGGTGCATAGGAGGGTGTCATGATCCAGAACCTGACGCAGAAAATTCTCGCCGCCCACTTGGTCGAAGGCAAGCTGGAGCCGGGGACGGAGATCGGCATCCGCATCGACCACACCCTGCTGCAGGATGCCACCGGCACCATGGCGATGCTCGAATTCGAGGCCCTCGGCTTGCCCAAGGTCAAGGCCGGTCTTGCCGCTCAGTACGTCGATCACAACCTGCTGGAGACCGACAACAAGAACGCCGACGACCACAAGTACCTGCAGACCGCCTGCGCCCGCTACGGTCTGCACTTCTCCCGCCCCGGCAACGGCGTCTCCCATCAGGTCCACATGGAGCGCTTCGGCCGCCCCGGCTTCACCTTGCTCGGCGCCGATAGTCACAGCACTGGCGCCGCCGGGGTGTCGATGCTCGGCATCGGCGCCGGCGGCCTCGACGTCGCCTTGGCCATGGCCGGCTATCCCTACTACCTCCCCTGCCCCAAGGTCTTCGGGGTCAAGCTGGTTGGGCAGCTCCCCGACTGGGTCAGCGCCAAGGATGTGATTCTCGAGATGCTGCGGCGCTACGACGTCAAGGGGGGGTTGGGGAAGATCATCGAATACTACGGCCCCGGCGTCGCCACCCTCTCCGCCACCGACCGCGAGACCATCGGCAACATGGGGGCCGAACTCGGCGCCACCACCACCCTCTTCCCCTCGGATGAACGCACCCGCCGCTATCTCGAATCGCAGGGACGGGTTGACGTCTGGGTCGAACTCGCCGCCGACCCCGGTTGCAGCTACGACGAACACGCCGAGATCGACCTGACTAAAGTCGAGCCCCTCATCGCCTGCCCGACCTCCCCCGGCAACGTCAAGCGGGTGCAGGAGGTCGCCGGGATCAAGGTCGACCAGACCATCACCGGCTCCAGCGTCAACTCCTCCTTCCGCGATCTGCTGGTAGTGGCGCGCATCGTCAAGGGGCGCCATTCGCACCCCGACGTCTCCTTCCACATCAACCCCGGCAGCCGCCAGGTATTGGAGAACATCGCCGACGCCGGCGGGGTCATGGATCTCCTCCTCGCCGGGGCGCGCATTCACCAGAGCGGCTGCCTGGGCTGCATCGGCATGGGCCAGGCCCCCGGCACCGGCCAGGTTTCGCTGCGCACCTTCCCGCGCAACTTCCCCGGCCGCTCCGGCACCAAGGACGACCAGGTCTACCTCTGCTCGCCCGAGACCGCCGCCGCCGCCACCCTCAAAGGGGTCATCACCGATCCCCGCGAGCTGGGCAAGGAGATGGACTATCCGCGCATCGTCGATCCGGAGAAGTACCTGGTCGACGAGTCGTCCATCATCTTCCCGTCGCCGGAGCTGGCAACGACCGAGGTGGTGCGCGGGCCGAACATCAAACCCCTCCCCCACTTCGAGCCGCTCCCCGAGTCGTTGAGCCTCAAGGTGGCGATCAAGGTCGGCGACAACGTCTCCACCGACACCATCATGCCGGCCGGCAACAAGGTCTTGCCGCTACGCTCCAACATCGACGCCATCAGCGAGTTCGTCTTCTACCAGCTCAATCCCGACTTCCACCGCGAGTGCCGGGCCCTGGGCGATGCCATCGTCATCGGCGGCGACAACTACGGCCAGGGGTCGAGCCGCGAACATGCCGCCCTGGCGCCGCGCTACCTCGGGGTACGGATCAAGCTGGTCAAGAGCTTCGCCCGCATCCACAAGGCCAATCTCTGCAACTTCGGCATTCTGCCGCTGACCTTCAAGGATGGGCGCGATTACGACACGATCCAGCCGGGGGATGTGCTCGATTTCTCTGAACTGCGCCAGTTGCTGAAAGCCGGAGCGGTGGAAATCCCGCTGCGCATCGGTAAACGGGTCATCACCGCCCTCCTCGACGTCTCCGACCATCAGCGCCGCCACCTTCTCGCCGGCGGCACCCTCAATTTCATCCGCAACTCACTGGCCCGCTAAAAGCTTTTGTGCGGGCACCAACGAAAGGAGCGAACCACCATGGGGACTCATTACATTGTCGAGGGCTGCATCAATTGCGGGGCCTGCGCCCAGGTTTGTCCGGTGAACGCCATCAGCGAGAAGGGGGATTCGCACTTCATCGATCAGGAGGTCTGCATCGATTGCGGCGCTTGCGATTCGGTCTGCCCGGTCGATGTCATCAAGTGGACGACGACGGCGTGAGCACCTGTTCCGGCTGATCGGCCGGATCGAAGCGGAGGTGCTGGTGGTGCTGGTGGTGAGAGTGGGGCACCAGAAGGAAGTCTACGAAGGGTGAGGCCGCAGGGTGTGCCCCATCGGCAGGAAAAATACAAAAAGGCCCGCAGAACGCGGGCCTTTTTGTTGCATGTCTGTCTTTGACTGTCGGCGGCTACAGAGCAGCGGATCATAAATGTGTATTATGTCGCTCTATTTCGGCTATCAGTCGTTACACCTTCAGCTAATCGATAAAATTCACACTTCCGCAAGAGGGATTGTAAGCCCCACGTGAGCTGGCAGATCGAGAAGCACGCCTCCACCATACACGTACTCGCCGGTTACCTTTGATAAAGGCCAAGAAAAGGGGGATAGATTTATTTTCAATAGCCCGAGAATGTCGATTGTCTTCACACCGCAATCCGCAAATCGATCGCCTCGTAATCAACCCGCAACACCAGCCGGTTCCCCTCCTCGCTGCTTTCAATCAGACCGATCTGCGAGAGGTGCCTCACATCGTCGGCGACGTTCTTGATGTTGCGCTTGCTCAGGCGCGCCAGTTCA